>CABYIV010000003.1 GCA_902519255.1 uncultured Pelagibacteraceae bacterium
TTATAAATGATAAATTTTATTCAGAAACAAAAGCAAAAAGTCTAATCCAAAGAGGTTCATCAATAAATAAGATCAGAAATTATTTAATAAGTAAAGGAGTTGGAGAAAAATACATAAAAAATACAATTGAACAAATCAATGAAAATAATGAAGATCAAGATTTTTTTTCAGCCATAAAAGTTTGTAAAAAAAAAAGAATTGGTCCTTCAAGAGCTGAAGATAATAGACCTTTATTCTATAAAAAAGATATTGGCATATTAGCGAGATCTGGATTTGATTTTGAGGTTTCTAGAAGAGTAATGGATCTGAATAAAGAGGAATATTTGAAAATTATAAATCTTCTTTAGATTTTTTATTCTTTTCCTCTAAATAATACTGAATTTTATTTTTGATATAGTTTTTTACAATAACAAATACTATTAATCCAAAAATTGATACAGAAACTATTATGATTAATATTATTCTTAATTGTTCACTCATTATAAATTTTTATTTCTTTTCAAAATTATACTAGGATTTTTAAAATTTTCTTTTCCGTAAAGTATTTCATTTCCTTCGAAATCAGTAACTATACCACCTGCATTTTCAAGAATAGCATGCCCTGCTGCTATATCCCATTCACATGCTCTAGGCTCTGCAACATATCCGTCATATTCATTTGAAGCTATAACACAAAATTTTAAAGAACTTTTCATGCTCTTAAATTCACTAACATTCATTGATTGATATATTTTACTAATTTCAGGTTTTAGTTTGTTTGAATATGATACAAATTTAAGCTTATTATTTGAAATTTTTGAACAATCTAATTTTATGTGTTTATTATTAATTATTTCATATGAACAACCTTTATCATAAGAATAAAACAATCTATTTTTGGCAGGTGCATAAATTATACCTGCTACTGCCCGATTATTAATTATTAAACCGGCATTTAAAGTAAATTCATCAAGATCATTAATGTAATCATAAGTCCCATCAATTGGATCTATTAGCCAAAAATTTTTTAAATCTTTCTTGGATTTATTATGACTAGTTTCTTCTGATACAATAGGTATTTGAGGAGTTAAATCATTTATTTTTTTAGTTAAAATTCTATTAACTTCGAGATCACCATTGCTAACAGGTGTGTTATCTTCCTTAATTTCTTTTATTAACCCTTTTTCCCTTAATTCTATTGAAACTTTTCCCGCATATAAAAAAGTATCAATCAGTTTTTCAATAATTATTTTTATCTCATTTTGATTCATTTATTCTAACTTTTCTAATTCGATATTTTTAGCATTGATAACTTTCTTGCCTACATTTTCAAAATTCACAGTTACTTTTTCCTTAATAATTGATTGCACTTGCCCTATACCCCAATCTTTATTATTAGGATTTATAACTTTATCACCTGGTTCAAAATCTAAAATCATTTGATTTTACTTATATTAGAAATGAGTATAAATACCACCAAATGAATTTAGAACTAAACTCTATTGGATTGAACAAGAAACCGACCGATACAAAAGTGATTGTAGCTATGTCAGGTGGTGTAGACTCTTCCACAGTTGCTGGATTAATGAAAATGCAAGGTTATAATGTTACTGGTATAACATTAAAACTATACAACGATAGCAAAGAAGTTGTTAAATCAAAAGTATGTTGCTCGGGACAGGATGTTATAGATGCAAAAAGAGTTGCTCATAAATTAGATATTGATCATAAAATTCTTTATTACCAAGACAAATTTAAGCAAGGAGTAATTGATAACTTTGTAGAAAGTTATTTAAAAGGAGAAACCCCGATACCATGCGTACAGTGTAATCAAACAGTCAAATTTAAAGATTTGTATGAAGTTGCTAAAGATTTAAATGCCGATGCATTGATCACAGGTCATTATGTAAAAAATATAACAATTAATGAAAAAAATAATATGTATAGGGCTTTAGATGAAAATAGAGATCAAAGTTATTTTTTATTCAACACTACGAGAGAACAATTAAATTATTTACGCTTCCCATTAGGTGGAATGCTAAAAAATGAAACTAGAGAAATTGCCAAAAAACTAAATTTAAATGTTGCAGATAAACCAGATAGTCAAGATATTTGTTTTGTTCCTAACGGAGACTATTCATCAGTAATAAAAAAGTTTAAACCTGATTCTATAAAAAAAGGTAATATAAAAAATCTAAATGGTGAAGTAATTGGTGTACATAATGGAATTATTAATTTCACTATTGGTCAAAGAAAAGGAATTAAAGTATCTGACAAAGAACCATTATATGTAATTAAAATTGATGCAAATAATAATGAAATAATTGTTGGTGGAAGAGAACATCTTGGGAAAAAGAAAATTTACTTAAAAAACATAAACCTACTATCTGATAAAAATGAATTAAATAAAGATATACTTGTAAAAGTTAGATCTACTGGGAAATTATTAAACGCTAATATTAATCTTTTAAATATAGATAATGCAGAGGTAAATTTAGATAACTCAGAAGATGGAATATCTCCTGGTCAGGCATGTGTATTTTATAAAAAAGATGATTATGGTTATAAAGTACTAGGAGGTGGTTGGATAACAGAATGATTATTCCATGAAAAATAATAAATAAAATAAAATAAAAATATTATTACAAAAGCGTTCCATTCAATAATTAAAACTAGCTGTTTGGCATTTTCTATTAGGAGCAATGGTATACAAGCGAAAATAAGAAAAATTACAAAATAAACTAAATAATACTGAAAACTAAATAATACATTCTTAAAAAATATATTTTTTTCTTTTAAAATTTTAATCGTTTTAACATAATGTAGTTTTGTTAAAACACCACAAATAACGCTTAAAGCAAGTACCAATCTTATAAAAATTTTATATATATAATTATCAATCTTAACTCCTAAAAGAGAAATATGTATTATCAAGCATATACCTGTTGTGACCCCTAGGTAAAATATTTTGTTATTATTTTTTTCAGGGATCAATTTATCTAAAATCTTTCTTTGATAATTCCAGAACATGCACATTAAAATTCCAGAGATGATCATCAGTGGTTTAAAAATATAATTATTAGGTGTTACACGTCCCAGTCTGCTTATAGATGTTGAACCGTCTATATAAGGGATGGCATAGCCATAAGATGAAATATCTTGTTTATCTCTTAAAGCATCTCCTGCATTATATACTTTGAAATTTTTGTAATAATTACCAGGGGTAGGATTAGATTTAAAATCAAAACTTTGAGAAAGAATTAAAATAATATTTATGCTTATTAGGGAAAAAACAAATATTGTTAAACCCAAAGTTCTACTTTTTTGGATAAAGCTCATATAAAAGCTTATTTTTTCTTATTCTTCTTTCTTGCTCTTCTTTTCTTTGAGCCCATTTTTCTTCGGCCTCTATGCTTTTTCGGGTACCCCATAATCTCCTTAGTTTTACAATTTTATTGACTTATTTGAGGGATATAGCATTGTCAATATAACTAATCAATTTTTTTATGGTTAATTCAGTTAAAACTTTTTTAAAACAAGTAGGAAAAGATTATCAAAATCAGTCAGTTAATCCACCAGTAGTAAGAGCTTCAACAATAATATTTAAAACTCTTCAAGATATAAAGAAAACACAAAGTAATTATAAAAAAAATCCCTTAAGCAAAAATTTTGATTATGGTAGAAAAGGAACATCAACAACTTTTGCACTACAAGAACTATTAAGAAAAATTGAAAATGCTTATCAAGTTTATTTAACACCAACAGGATTTGGTGCAGTTTTTCTTGGAGTGATTAGTGTTGTAAGACCTGGTGATGAAATAATTATAACGGACTCAGTCTACTCTCCAACAAGATTTTTAACCGAAGACTATTTAAAAAAATTCAATATTAAAGCAGTATTTTATGATCCAAAAAACTTAGATGACTTAAAAAAAAAAATTACAAATAAGACTAAACTTATTTTTGTTGAAAACCCAGGAAGTAACACATTTGAATTTCAAGATTTAAAAAAAATATTATCTTTTGCTAAAAATAAGAATATTTATACAGCTATTGATAACACCTGGGGAACACCTTATTTAATCAAGCCTTTAGACTTAGGTTTTGATATGTCTATAGTTTCAGCGACAAAATATTATTCTGGTCATTCAGATGTTATGGGTGGCAGTTTAGCTATTAAAAAAAGACTTTTTAAAGAAGTGGAATTAAGTCAAAAAGCAGTTGGTTTAAGACTAAGCCCTGATGATGCCTATTTAATTATGAGAGGACTAAGAACATTAGATATTAGGCTAGACAAGCATCAAGAAAATACCATAAAGGTAGCTAATTTTTTGAGCAAACAAAAAAAAGTTAAAGAGGTTTTTTACCCAATTAAAAAAAATATTAAACAATACAATATGTGGAAAAAGTATTACTCAGGATCATCTGGGTTAATGGGTGTAAAACTTATTTCTAAAAATAAAAACTCTGTAATTAAATTTTTGAATAAACTAAAATTATTTGCCCATGGTTACAGCTGGGGTGGATTTGAAAGTCTTGCTTTATATCAAGACAAATTGGCACTGGGTAATAGGAGCTACACAAAGCTGAGTAATAACGAACATATTATAAGATTGCATATTGGTTTAGAAGACCCAAATGATTTGATTGCTGACATTAAACAGGCTATTAAATCTGTAAGATGAATGACACCAAATTTTTTCCAACAAAAAAAGCATTAGTTACTGTAATAGCTGCATCTGCTGTTGTTATTATAGCATTAGGAATAAGACAAACTTTTGGAATGTTTTATTTTGATTTTGCAACTGATTTAGACATCACCATAACACAGTTCGGCTTTACAATGGGATTACAGCTCTTATTGTGGGGTGTTTTCAGTCCTATGTTTGGAATTATTACGGACAAGTATGGTGGTAATATTGCAATCTTTATTGGTTTTGTTTTTTATTTGTTAGCAATTTTATTGTTTTATTCAGGTTTTAATACTGGTTATTATTTTACTATAACAATTGGAATATTAGTTGGTGTTGGACTGGGATCTACAGCTATCAGTATACCTGTTTCAGTTGTTGCAAAACATTTTCCAGTATCAAGTAGAACAATAGCAACAGGAATAGTAACCTCAGCAGGATCTTTTGGATATTTTATATCACCATTAATCACTAGATATTCACTTGTTGAACATGGGTGGGAAAATACAATGCTATTTTTCTGTTTCTTTTTAGGTCTAGGATTAATAGTAGCATTATTTGTTTCAACACCAAAAATACCTGTCGGTACAAATCAAAATAACAATCAAACAGCTAGAGAAGCTTTAAAAGAGGCTTTCTCAAATAAAAGTTACATCTATCTTACTTTAGGTTTTTTTGTATGCGGTTGGCACATTGCTTTAGTAGCAACTCATATACCCACTTACATGATTGATAAAGGATTACCAGATTGGTGTGCAGCAATGGTTTTGGCTTTAATTGGACTTTTTAATATGGTTGGAACAATTACAAGTGGATATCTTGCAACTAGATACAGTCAAAAAATTTTATTAAGTGCAATTTATCTACTAAGAGGAGTATCAATTATTTATTTCATATTCCTACCACCAAGTGTTTTTAATTCAGTAATCTTTGGAATAACATTTGGAATGTTGTGGCTATCAACAGTTCCACCAACAAATGGAATAATAGGCAAGGTATTTGGAACTAAGTATATCGGATTATTATATGGAATTGTTTTTGTAAGTCATCAAATTGGATCTTTTTTAGGAGCTTATTTGAGTGGAGTTTTCTACGAACTTAACGGCAATTTTGATTATGCTTGGTACATATCTATCGCATTATCTATTTTTGCTGGTTTGATACATTTACCTATAAAAGAGAAGCCAATTGAAAGACCGCAAATCGCATAAACTTAAATTTAACCCGTATTTAGAAAAACTTTATCAGTCGGATAAGCCACTGATAATCTACAAAGTTGATAATGGTTATGACATTTATACAGATTTTTCTAAAAAAATTAATTTAACAAAAAAAAATATACATAAATTTTTAAACTCTTTTGAAAGAATGAAATATAAAAAAGAAACTGATCAATATGTTGGTTTTTTTGGATATGAAATTTTAAATTATTTACTTGGTATTAAAATTAGCAAACAGTCTAAAAATGGTTTTTATAAAGGAGTTTTTTACAAGCCAGAAACAATCATTAAAATAAGAGATAATATTTCAATATTTTCAAATAAAAAAAAGCACGAATTTAATAATTATTTTAAATCAACTAAAATTTTATCACCCTTTAAATTAAATATTAAATATCAAAAATACAAAAAAATATTTGATATTTTTTCAAAAAAAATAAGACAAGGAGAAACATATCAAATAAAAATTTGTACAAAATATCGTAATAAATCTTCAATAAATCCAATTAATTTTTTCTGGAGATTAATGAAGTCAAATGCTTCACCAGAATCTTTTATGATAAGAGATAAAAATTATTCTATTGTAAGCTGCTCACCTGAAACTTTATTATTAAAAAAAGGTAACAAAATCATTACCAAGCCTATTGCTGGCACATTAAGAAAAAGTAAAAAAACGAACAGATCTAGTGCCTTAAAGTTTTTTAGAAATAACATTAAAGAGACTAAAGAACACAATATGATTGTTGATATGGAAAGAAGTGATTTATCCAGAGTTTGTATTCCAGGAACAGTAAAAATTGATAAAGAAAAGTATGTCGAGGAATACAGGCACTTATTTCATTATGTTACAACTATATCTGGAAGCCTATTAAAGAATATGACTATAAAAAATATTATCAAATCTATGATGCCTGGTGGATCAGTCATAGGCTGTCCAAAAGTACGAACTTTGGAATTATTAAATCAACAAGAAAAAGAGAATAGAAATATTTTTACAGGTAGTTTTGGCTATATAAAATTTAATAAAGATATGAGATTTAACATAATAATAAGATCTATACTAAATTATAAAAATACATCAGAAATATCTGCAGCATCTGGAGTTGTATTAGATAGTGCAGCAAAAAAAGAATTTAATGAAAATTTTATCAAAGCAAAATCATTATTAGAATTATTTAAATGATTTATATAATAGACCATCAGGATTCATTCACATGGAATGTAGTTCATCAATTCTCTCAGTTTGATAAAGTTTATTGTTCAAATTATTTTGAAATAAATAACAGTTTATTAAATAAATCTAATATAATTGTATTATCTCCTGGACCCGGTTCACCCAAAGATTATCCAAATACTTCAAAAATTTATAATAAATTTAAAGGAAGAAAAAAAATCATAGGAATTTGCTTAGGGTACCAGCAAATATTACATTGTGAAAATGCTAAAATTATTCAACAAAGGAGAATATTCCATGGTTATCAATCTGAAGTAAAAGTTGTTTCGAATAAATCCATCTTTAGAAAGAATTCTAAATTTAAAGTCGGAAGATATCATTCACTTAAGCTTCAAGAGCCATTTATTAAAGAAAATTTTGATATTACTATGAGATGCGCTAAAACTAATATTGCTATGGCTTTCGAAAACAAAAGAGATGATGTATATGGTTTTCAATTTCATCCAGAATCTTTTTTAACAACAAATGGTAAAATTCTTATTAAAAAAATCTTACAGTCGAAAAGATCTTAAAGAAAAAGAATTTAAAGATCTATGGAATGCCCACGGGGTTTTCACAACTATGTGGATCTATGGAAAGCCTCAAAAGATTTTATTTTTTAAAGAACACATAACAAATCTTATTAAGTCTACTAAAAATTATAAAATTTATGATCGAAATTTAAAAAGAAATATATTTAAAATAATTAAATCGAATTTAAATAAACAAAAAAATTATAATCATTTATTGAGAATTGCTGTTACCAAAAGTTTAATTTCTATTTCTTTGAGAGATAAATTAAAAATTAAAAAAAATCTCCAGTTAAAGTTAGTAAATTACAATAGAATTAAGCCTGAGCATAAAAATCTAAAGTATAAATTTATTTTAAAAAATTTATCTAAAATGGATAATACAAAATCCGATATTGCTCTTTGCTCAAATGGAAAAATTTTAGAAACAGGAACTTCAAATATTATTTTTATAAAAGATAATAAATATTATTCACCTATCAGGAAATTTTATCGAGGAGTTAATCTAAAGTTTTTTGAAAAACAATTTAAGATAAAAAAAACTAATATTAATATAAATAAATTAAATCAATACGAGGAGATACTTCTAATCGGATCTGGAAAAGGAGTTTCTACTGTTTCATCAATAAAAGAGAAAAACTGGAATAGAAAAAAATATAAATCCTATGAAACTTTTATAAGCAAATATCAAACTAAAATACTAAAACAAAAAAAATTGAGTAATTATTTATGAGAAATCCTAATAACCCTTGTATATTCTGTTTTACAAAGAAAAAGGAATATCTTTTTGAAAACGAACTAGCTTATGCAACTACTGACACTTACCCTGTATCAAAATTTCATTCACTTATAATTCCAAAGCGGTGTGTTAAAAATTATTTTGATCTAACCTCAAAAGAAATCTTAGCCTGCAATAAATTAATAAAGAAACTAAAAAAAAAAATTGAAATGAACGATAAATCTGTAAAAGGTTTTAATATTGGTACCAATTCAGGCAAAGTTGCTGGACAATCTATTAATCATTGTCACATTCATCTGATTCCAAGACGAAAAAATGATGTTAAAAATCCACAAGGCGGTGTTCGAGCTGTAATTTCTGCTAAACAGCATTATGTAAGGAAAAAGTAAACTTTATTAACATTTTTTTCTTCAGATGAGATTATTAGTCAGTTGAACTAATATTTTTTATAGATTATGAACTTAGATTAGTATTATATTTAGCGGAGATAATAATATGTTCACAACAAATCCATTTGCTGTCCTTTCTTCAACAGTCCCTTCCATTGCTTTGCAAGCATTTGTTTTATTGATGTTGGCATTAGTAGTGATTGGAACACTGATGGATATTATTCATAAGAAGAATGTAAAATATTTTTTTAATAATGCTAAAAAAGCAAAAAAAGCAGCAAGTAGAGAATTAAGTCTTGGAGAGAAAACAGCAATAATTTCTAAAACAGTAGTACACGATATTGGAACTACATCTGAATTAGGTTTGGGTAAAAGAAGATTTGCACATGTATTAGGAATGTATGGAACAATATTATTTTGGATTGGTTCAGGCGTTATGATATTTGGATATTCTTCTCCTAATGCTGTAACCCCAACAATTTGGCCAATCATTTGGCACGCTGGTGCAATTTTAACTTGCCTTGGAGCTTATTGGTTTTGGTTTTTTTTAAGAGTAGATGTATCTGCTGAAGCTCACTCAGTTTTTAGAATCATAAAAGCAGATTTATTTGTTTTAGCTTTAGTATTATCTTCTACGTTTGGTTTAGCTTGGTCGTATTTCCAATATTCAGGATCTACCGGTTTAAGTATTTTATTTTTAATTTTGTTTGCAGTTGCTAACTTAGTTTTATTTGGAGGAGTTTACTGGTCTAAATTTGCTCATATGTTCTATAAACCGGGTGCCGCAATCCAAAAAAATTTAGCAGAAGCAGATGGTTCTAGAGATAATTTACCTCCACCTGCAGATGCTCCAGAACAATTTGGACTTGGAATTAAACGTGAGGCACCAAAGCACTATTAATATGATTGATAAAATTTTAAAGAAAGGTAATAAGTAGATATGTCAACATTTGTATACATGACTAGATGTGATGGTTGCGGTCATTGCGTAGATATATGTCCATCAGATATCATGCACATAGACGAAACTATTAGAAGAGCAAAAAATATAGAACCAAATTTTTGTTGGGAATGCTATTCATGCGTAAAGGCATGTCCTAATCATGCAATTGATGTAAGAGGATATGCTGACTTTGCTCCAATGGGTCATAGTGTTAGAGTTAGAAGAGAAGAAGAAAAAGGAACAATTTCTTGGAGAATTAAATTTAGAAACGGTACAGAGAAGAATTTTGTATCACCAATAACAACAAAACCTTGGGGGAAATTCATACCAAAATTAGCTGAAGCAGATACTCCTAATCAAGGAGAGATTAATTCACAAATTTTATATAATGAGCCACATGGTTTAAATACTGAAAAAGATCTACCAACTTTAGATAAGAATTCATTTAAGCAAGGCGTTTATTATTAATGGCTAAACACAAAACAATCATTGAAGAATGTGATGTACTAGTTGTCGGTGGAGGTATGGCTGGAACAGGTGCTACCTTTGAGGCAAGACACTGGGGAAGAGATCTAAAAATAATTTGTGTAGAAAAAGCAAACATAGATAGAAGCGGTGCCGTTGCACAAGGTCTTTACGCTATAAACTGTTATATGGGAATGCAGTGGGGCGAGAATATGCCAGAGGACCATGTACGATACGCTAGAAATGATTTGATGGGTCTAGTTAGAGAAGATTTAGGTTATGACATGGCACGTCATGTAGACTCAACTGTTCACATGTTTGATGAATGGGGTCTTCCAATGATGAAAAATAAAGAAACAGGAAGATATCAACGAGAAGGTAAATGGCAAATTATGATACACGGCGAAAGTTACAAACCAATTGTAGCCGAAGCTGCAAAAAAATCTGCTGATAAAATTTATAACAGAATAATGATTACTCATCTTTTAAAAGATGAAAAAAATCCAAACCGAATAGCTGGTGCAGTTGGCTTTAATGTTAGAACTGGAAATTTTCACGTATTTAAATCTAGAACAGTTGTTGTTTCTGCAGGAGGAGCATCGCACATATTTAAACCAAGAGCAGTTGGTGAGGGTATGGGTAGAACATGGTATGCACCTTGGAGTAATGGATCTGCTTATGCATTACCTATTCAAGCAGGTGCAAAAATGACTCAAATGGAAAATAGAATTGTACTTTGTAGATTTAAAGATGGTTATGGTCCAGTTGGAGCATATTTCCTTCATTTAAAAACATATACTCAAAATGCTAATGGTGAGAACTATGAAAAGAAATGGTATGAAGCTACTAAAGAATTAGTAGGAGAATATATAGACCATCATCCAACACCAACTTGTTTAAGAAATCACGCATTTATTCAAGAAACAGCTGCAGGTGGTGGACCAATTCACATGGTTACTAAAGAAGCATTCCAAGATCCACATTTAGAAACTGTTGGATGGGAAAATTTCTTAGGAATGACGGTTGGACAAGCGGTAGTTTGGGCATCTCAAAATATTGATCCAAAATACACAAATCCTGAATTAACAACTTCAGAACCATATGTAATGGGATCTCATGCCACATGTTCAGGAGCATGGGTTAGTGGACCAGAAGATATAGCGCCTGATGAATATTTCTGGGGATACAATAGAATGATGACTATCGATGGATTATTTGGAGCAGGAGATGCAGTTGGTGGAAGTGCTCATAAGTTTTCATCTGGTTCATTTACAGAAGGAAGGTTAGCATCTAAAGCTGCTGTTAAATATATTCAAGATAAAAAAGCTGATGATATCGAAGTTTCTGATGCACAATTAGAGAAGCTTAAAGAAGAAATATTTAAGCCAATTGAGAACTATACCGTGGGAAGAAATGAAATTACTGGAGGAACTGTTTCTCCAAGCTATATTTTACCTATACAAGGACTACAAAGACTACAAAAAATTATGGATGAATATTGTGGTGGATTAACAAATAATTACATGACAAATGATAATCTACTTAAAAAAGGCTTAGAACAGCTACAATTACTTCAAGAAGACTTAGATCATGTAGGAGCTGAAGATTATCACCAATTGATGAGAGCATGGGAACTTAAGCATAGAGCTGTAACATCAGAATGTGTTGCTCATCACACTTTATTTAGAGAAGAAACGCGTTGGCCAGGTTATTATTATAGAGGTGATCATATGAAACTTGATGATGAAAACTGGCATTGTTTAACTGTTTCTAGAAGAGATCCTGAAACTGGAAAATTTGAAATGGAGAAAAAGCCTGTTTATCATATCGTTGATGATAAAGAGAAGAAGCAAGCTTCCTAACCATTTTAGATGAGTATTGTCGACAAATCAGACGAAGAAATCATTAAAATTGCTGATCCTATCTGGGATAACATGGTTAGATGTTCCAACATGAAAGATTATGGTGGTTTTACCAGGGATTTATCATCACAAATGCTTTACGGGGCCAACGAAGTAGAGCTAGGTAAGCAATGGGCAAGCAATAAGCTAATCTCAAGCCTTAAAGAAGGGTGTAAGGCCATAGGTTGTTTAAGAAGAGGCTTGTACGTAACTGTTATCTATAAACAAAACAGTACAGAGATACCAGGAGACTTTTTAGGTCGACTTGTCCTTGGAGAAGAGGGAGATGAGGTCAAAGTCTTCGGGGCAACTATTTTTTAAATTTAATTAAATATTATTTGCATTTAATAAAACTTGTGGTATTTCGCGGGTATGTTTCAAGCTTTTAATCAAAATATTAAGAAAATCCCTTTATTAGTTTCAAATCAGCTTTCAAAAATAATTAAATCTTTTCTTTATCTTTTTATATTTTTTACTTGGGCAATTATAATCCTAGGAACATTTCAAAATTTTATTTAATTTATTCTTATAATCATTGACTTTAGATTATGAGAGGAATAGTTAGATTATATGGAATATTTTCTTCCAATAGCTCAAGTCGAAATTAACATACTCTTCATATTCGGTTTAAGTTTAGCAGTTGGTATTCTTTCAGGATTATTTGGTGTAGGCGGAGGATTTTTAATGACACCATTTTTAATATTTTTAGGTATTCCACCTGCTTATGCAGTACCAAATGAGGCAAGTAATATTTTAGGTACATCGGTATCCGGTTCAACTACTCATTATTTAAAAGGTACATTAGATTACAAAATGGGATTGATGATTGTAGTCGGAGGAACTATTGGAACTTTACTAGGGATCTTAACTTTTTCTTATTTTCAGGATATTGGAAAAATAAATATCGTTATCTCTTTAGCCTACATGTATATCTTAGCAATACTTGGAACTTTAATGCTTATTCAAGGAGTATCAGAAATTGATAAGGCTAGAAAAAAAATTGTTGTAAGAAAAAAATTACATACGCATTATTGGATACATGGACTACCTTTTCGAATGCGTTTTAAAAAATCAAAGGTTTATGAAAGTGCATTTACTCCAATTATAATTGGACTGATTGTTGGGTATATTGCAGCAATTATGGGAGTAGGTGGTGCATTTATATTGGTTCCTGCAATGATTTATATTATTGGAATGCCAACCAAATTAATTCCTGGCACATCTTTGTTTGTTACAATATTTGTAAGTGCAATCGTAACAGTTCTTCATGCCTTTAATTATGGAACAATTGATCTTGTTTTAGTTTTTGTACTTATACTTGGCTCAATTATTGGCGTTCAGTTTGGTCAAAAAATTGGTGAAAAAGTTGATAGCTCAGAATTTAAAACAATCTTAGCAGTACTTTTATTATTAGTTGGAATTGCAATTGCTTATGACACTTTTATTAAAGAAGATGTAATTGTTGAAACAGTGGTAAATGGAACTAAAAACCTCGGTAACATCGCACAGTTTATTTTAGATTATTCTAAAGACCTTCCAGTTTTTTATGGACTTACATCAGTTGTACTAGCAGTAGTTCTTGGAATTGGAGCTGCAATTTTAAGAAATTATATTTCTAAATGGAATAAAGCAAGAGAAGCTAAGCTTAAAGCTTAGGCACTTCTGTATAATTTAGTCATAACAAATTCTCTATGACCTAGTGCTTCAGCACAAGTTAATCTTCCGTTTGCAACTTTTATAGTGGCTTTGATTAATTCATCACCAGCTTCATCTAAATTCATTTCTCTTGATAAAATTTTAGAAACATCGACATCAATATGCTCACTCATGGTTCTAGCAGTTAAAGGATTAGCAGTTAGTTTTACTACTGGCTCAATTGGGTTTCCAATAATATTTCCTTGTCCTGTTGGAAATAGGTGAAGATTAAATCCTCCTGCCGCTTGTAAGGTAACACATTCAGCAGCAGCTGACGAAGTATCCATAAAGTATAATCCAGGACCTTTAGTTGGTTCTTCTGCTGGCTCTAGTACATCAATGAATTTGCATCCTCCAATTTTTTGAAAGTTTCCAAATGCTTTTTCTTCAATTGTAGTAAGTCCACCAGCTATGTTTCCAGCTGTTGGTTGACTTTCAGAAAGATCGTCTGTTGCTTCTTTTAAGATGAAATCATTATACGAACTCCAAGTTTTTCTAAACTTCTCTTGAGCCTCAGGAGTTTTTCCTCTTTTTTCACAAACAGTTTCAGCTCCCGTTAGCTCAGATGTTTCACCAAAACACAAATGAACACCAAGGGGCTCTAATTTATCCATTAAATTTCCAACTGTAGGATTTGATGCTAATCCTGATGTTGTATCAGACTCTCCACATTTAACTGATATCCATAAATCACTTATAGGACGTTCTTCTCTTTGTTTCTCAGATGCCCAAATTGAAAATTCTTGAGCTTTCTTTGAAACTCTTGCAATAGTATCTATATCTCCCACACCTTCAATACTAAAGCCTTCAACTGGTTTTCCAGTCGTTGCAATTGCATCAACAATTCTTTTTGTCCATTTAGGCTCAATACCAATTACTATAACTGCTGCAACATTTGGATTTTTTCCTGTTCCAATCATTGTTCTAAAATGAAGCTCTAAGTCTGCTCCAAATTGTAATCTTCCATAAGAATGTGGAAGTGCAATCGTACCTTTAATATTATTAGCTACAGCTTCAGCACAAGCATTTGAAATATCATCAACAGGTAGAATTATTACGTGATTTCTTGTACCTGTTCTTCCATCTTCTCTTTTATATCCTAAAAACGTTTTTGGAATTTCCATTTTACCACTTTTTAGTTTTTACGTTGTGAACATGTACATGCTCACCTTTTTTAATTGATTTTACTACTTTGCCAATATCATGCCCGTACTTTAATATTGTATCTCCTTCGTTAAGATCAGTCATAGCAATTTTATGACCCAAAGGTATTTCATCCATCGATTGAATTTTTACTGATTTATCGTTTTCCATAATCCAGCAATCACAGTCTTGTTTAGGAGTAATTTTTTCAATAACTACAACACCTACATTGTCTTTTTCATCGTGGATTATAATATCTGTGCCAGCCATTGTGACGATTTCTTTGTTTGAAATTCGATCCAATTTATATATGAATTGGGCACTTTGACAATTAAAAAATAGAATTAAGAAGGATTTGATATGGCTAAAATGACAACCGAAGAAGCTTTTGTAAAAGTTTTACAAATGCATGGTATCGAACATTCGTTTGGTATTATTGGTTCTGCATTCATGCCTATTTCTGATCTTTTCCCAGAAGCTGGAATAACTTTTTGGGATGTTGCTCATGAAACAAATGGTGGACTGATTGCTGATGGTTACACGAGAGCAACTGGAAAAATGTCAATGGTGATTGCTCAAAATGGTCCAGGAATTACAGGACTTGTTACACCAATTAAGACAGCTTACTGGAATCATACTCCACTACTTTTAGTTACACCACAAGCTGCAAACAAAACTATGGGACAAGGTGGTTTTCAAGAAGTAGAGCAAATGAATTTATTTAAAGACATGGTGTGTTATCAAGAAGAAGTTAGAGACCCATCAAGAATGGCAGAAGTTTTAAACAGAGTAATAGAAAAAGCATTTAGAGGTTCAGCGCCTGCACAAATAAATGTACCAAGAGATTTTTGGACACAAGTTATAGATATAGAATTGCCTCCAATAGTAAGATTTGAAAGACAAGGTGGAGGAAAAGATGCTGTTGATAGAGCTGCGAAATTATTATCAGAAGCAAAATTCCCAGTAATTTTATCTGGAGCAGGAGTTGTTATAGGTGATGCCATTGATGATTGTAAAAAATTAGCAGAAAAGCTTGATGCACCTGTATGCAATGGATATCAACATAACGATAGCTTTCCAGGAAGTCATCCATTAGCTGTTGGTCCATTAGGTTACAACGGATCTAAAGCTGCAATGGAGTTAATTTCAAAAGCTGATGTAGTTTTGGCATTAGGAACAAGATTAAATCCATTTTCAACATTACCAGGGTATGGAATTGATTACTGGCCAAAAGATGCAACAATTATTCAAGTAGATATGAACCCCGATCGTATTGGTTTAACTAAGAAAGTTACAGTTGGTATTTGTGGTGATGCTAAAATGGTAGCTCAACAAATATTAGAAAAACTTTCATCAAATGCTGGAGATAATGGTAGAGAAGATAGAAAAAATCTAATTCATCAAACAAAATCTGCATGGTTGCAAACTCTTACAAGTTTAGATCATGAGGATGATGATCCTGGAACTGTTTGGAATAAAGAAGCAAGAGAAAGAGATAAAGATAGAATGTCCCCAAGACAAGCATGGAGAGCTATTCAAGCTGGAATGCCAGAAGATGTTATAATTTCAAGCGATATTGGAAATAATTGTGCAATAGGTAATGCATACCCAACATTTGAGAAACCAAGAAAATATTTGGCACCAGGTTTATTTGGACCATGTGGATATGGATTTCCATCTATTCTTGGAGCAAAAATTGGATGCCCAGATACTCCAGTTATAGGTTTTGCTGGTGACGGAGCATTTGGAATAAGCATGAATGAAATGAGTTCGTGTGCAAGAGAAGAGTGGCCAGCAATAACAATGGTAATTTTTAGAAATTATCAATGGGGCGCTGAAAAAAGAAATTCAATATTGTGGTTTGATGATAACTTTGTTGGAACAGAGTTAGATCCAGAGTTAAGTTATGCAAAAGTTGCTAATGCATGTGGTTTAAAAGGTGTTATTGCAAATACAATGGAAGAAACCACTAAAGCTATTAAACAATCATGTGAAGATCAGAAAAAGGGCATTACTACATTTATAGAAATAATTCTAAATCAAGAATTAGGTGAGCCATTCAGAAGAGATGCTATGAAAAAACCAGTTAAAGTAGCTGGTATAAGCAAGAGTGATATGAAGCCTCAAAAGTCTCTTGTTAGTTGAGATTAGTAAAATTTCATTATAAAAATAATTATTGGATTTAATAAACGACAATTTCTGTGGATGGACAAGACAACTTCCTGAAAGAAGTAATTTTAAATTACTAGATCAAGACATTTACTGTGATTATTTAATTGTAGGGGCTGGGTATACAGGATTATCAGCTGCTAGAAAACTTTCAGATATAATGAAAGATAAAAAAATTATTCTCATTGATGCACAGTTAGCGGGCGAGGGTGGAAGTTCAAGAAATTCAGGCTATCTAGTTGATACTACATTAAATGATGGTTTTACATCTAACAGCGATAAAGAGAATTATGTAAAAAAAACAAAAATATATCACTTGGGTATAGAAGCTGTTAGAAAATTTATAAAAGAATATCAGGTCGATTGTGATTGGAACGAATGTGGAAAATATTTTGCTTCTTCTAAAGAGCAAGATGAGACAAAAGCTCAATCGTTCAGCAAATTATTAAATAGTCTTGGTTTTAAAAATAAAATTTTATTTAACAAAGAGTTAACTGAAAAATTGGGAACGCCTTTTTATAAAATTGGAGTTTTTACCTCAGGAGGAATTCTTTTAAACCCTGGTAAATTAGCTAGAGCAATGGTTGATACATTGCCAGATAATGTAAAATTATATGAAAATTCTCAAATTTATAATTGGAAAAAGATTAATAACAAAATTGAATGTTTTACAAAAAAGCACAAAATAACTACTAAAAAAATTATTTTTTGCACAAATGGTTTTTTGAAATATTTTAATGTAAAAAAAAATTATAGTTTCCCAATCACATTAACTGCTAGTCTCACGAGAAAACTCACAGATAAAGAATTTAAAGATATAGGTTCTCCAAAAGAGTGGGGTGTTCTTCCTATAAGACCAATGGGTGCTACTATAAGAATGACTAAAGATAGGAGAATACTTATAAGAAATACTGCAGAGTTAAGAAACCCTTTTTCAATGAATAGAAATGAATTAAATAAAAGAGCTGCAATTCATAAAGAAGGCATCAAAAAAAGATTTAAACAATTACCTGATAATATAATAGAGAGCAGTTGGTCGGGAATTGTATGTAGAAGTGGTAATAGCTCTCAAATATTTGAAAAAATTGATGATAATATTTTTAGCGCAGGCTGTTACAATGGATCTGGCATTGGAGTAGGAACACTATTCGGTGAACAAATAGCCTTAATGGCCTCTAATCAACAATCTAATGAAATTGAAGTAATACAACAAAGAAAAAAACCAAACTGGTTACCACCACAACCCTTTTTAAATTTGGGAATTTACACTAGATTAGCTTACGAAAGGATAAAAGCTCAAACTGAAATTTAATGAAAAAAAATTTAAAGCTTATAGTTTTTTTAGTATTAGGAATTATTGCTCTTTACATCTCAACTAACTATTATAATGATTTTAATAGAAGCAAAACTATTAAAGCATGTATAATTGGAAAAGCTGAATTAGATTCTAAAAAAGCTAAAGAAGACAGATTATCAAATGAACAAATTAAAAAATTTTGTGAAGATCAAATAAAATGATGAAAAAATCAAAAAGATCAGATGTTGATCCATTTATTGTAATGGATGTAATGGAGTCTGCTAGAATTGCTGAAGAAAAAGGTAAAGATATAATTCATATGGAGGTAGGGCAGCCGGGAACACCAGCACCTAAGATTGCGAAAGATTATATTACAAATGAGATAAATAAAAATAATCTTGGTTACACAGTATCACTTGGTCTACCAGCTTTAAGAACAAAAATTTCAAAATTATATGGAGATTGGTACAATTTAGATTTAAATCCAAATAGAATAGTAGTTACAACAGGGTCTTCCGGAGCCTTTATATTATCGTTTTCTGCATTGTTTGACAGTGGAGACAGAGTTGGAATTGGATCTCCAAGTTATCCTAGCTATAGACAAATACTTAAATCACTAAGTTTGGAAACTGTAGATATTCAAACCAAACTTCAAAATAGATTTCAACCTGTTCCAGAAGATATTACAAATAATAATTTAAATGGAATTCTTGTTGCATCACCTGCAAATCCAACTGGATCTATGCTGGATAAACAATCTTTAGAGAATTTAATTTACACTGCAAATGAGAATAATGTAAGTTTCATTAGTGATGAAATTTATCATGGAATTCAATATGAAAATAATCCAACATCAGCTTTAGAGATAACTGATAATTGCTATGTAATTAATTCTTTTTCAAAATACTTTTCCATGACTGGTTGGAGAATAGGGTGGATGGTTGTACCAGAAGATCATGTCAGACAAGTAGAAAGACTTTCACAAAATTTGTTTGTTTGTCCTCCACATGCAAGTCAAGTTACAGCTCTTGCTTCTTTAGATGCAAATGAAGAGTTACAATCGAATGTTGAGGTATATAAAAAAAATAGAGAGATACTTTTAGAAGAATTACCGAAAGCAGGATTAAAAAAGTTTTCACCACCTGATGGAGCTTTTTACATTTATGTTGATATATCTGAATATTCAAATGATAGCTTAGCTTTTTGTAAAAAAGTTTTAGATGAAGCAAATGTTGCTATAACACCAGGAATTGATTTTGATCAAAAAAGAGGAAATTCTACTATCCGATTCTCATATGCCAGAAGCACAAAAGATATAATTGAAGGTGCTAAGAGAATTAAAGATTTTATGTCTAAAAATTATTAAAAGGGGTCAGCTCAATTGGTTATTACCAAAAGAGCTCCCCTTTTTTATGCCATTTTGGCCAAATCCATCAAATGGATTTAGTTTGTGTTATTTTAATATGTGATATCTCACCAGCTAAGTGTCAGGTGGCGTTATTCTAAGCATTTGCACCTCCTTCACTTATAAAAATAAGTTTAAGGAAGGTTGTATTCAACAAATTTATTTCTATTTTTTATAAATAAATTATTTGAATACAACCTATCTCTTTAGTAGATTCTCGATATCAAAATAATAAAAATATTCCAAAACTCTTAAATGAAACTTATGTCACAGAGACAGACAATAAATATATTTGTAATTAAAATCTCATGAAAACAATATTTGTTATTGGATCAAAAAAACATACTTTGAAATACACTAGAAAAATGCCAGAAGGTGAAGTTAAGAAAATGAAATCTTTTGTTACAAACAAAGGACAGAAGCTTGAAAAAACTTCAAAATTTAAAATTTTAAAAATCTCAGACGATAAAACTTCAAGAACTTTCAAAATCAGTCTTTAATTATTAAAATGAACAAAATCGTATGGTTTAGGAACGATCTACGTATATCTAATAATGATGCATTTAATGAGGCTGTAAAATCAGGAAAGATTTTACCAATTTACATATTTGATAGAGAATATCACAAATTACCTACATCAAGCTCATTCCATCTAGATTTTTTAAAATCATCATTAGACGATTTATCAAAAACACTAAGTGAAAAATATAATGCTAAAATCAATATATATTACGGAGATACATTAGAAATTTTAAGTCATTTAATTAATAAATTTAAAATAAATGAGGTTTATTCAAATATAATATTCAAGAACTTGTATATAACTAACTTAGATAAAGAAGTTAGTTTTTTATTTAAAGAAAAAAATATTAATTGGAAAATATCAAATCAATTTGGTGTTCAATTAAATCATAGAATAAGAAATAAATGGTCATATAATTGGAATAAATTTATAGATAGTGAAAGCGTAAATTCAAATTTAAATTGCGAGTTTATTTCAGATAATTATGTAGAAGATTTATCAAAAATAGAAACAAATAATTTAGAAAATGGAAAAATTCAAATTGGTGGAAGACAAAACGCACTTCAACTTTTAGACTCTTTCCTTAATGACAGATCAGAAAATTACCAAAAAGAAATGTCTTCACCAATAACTGGAGAAACTTCTTGTTCTAGATTAAGCCCTCATATTGCATTCGGAAATATTTCTATTAAAGAAATTTTTAAAAAAACTAACGATAAGTTAAAATACAATTTATCTTTTTCAAAAAAGAAATCCTTAATTGCTTTTAAAAGTCGATTAGCCTGGCACTGTCATTTTATTCAAAAATTGTATGATGAACCAGAAATTGAATTTAGAAATATGAATAGCGCTTATAATGGAATAAGAGAAAATGATTTTAATGAAGATTATCATTTAGCTTGGAAAAATGGAACTACTGGTTATCCATTTGTTGATGCTTGCATGAGGTACCTTAGAAGTAATGGATGGATTAATTTTAGAATGAGAGCAATGTTAGTTTCATTTGCGTCTTATCAATTATGGCTTGATTGGAAAAAAACATCAAAACATTTAGCAAAATTATTTACAGATTATGAGCCAGGTATACATTATTCACAGTTTCAAATGCAGTCAGGAACAACAGGAATAAATTCAATAAGAATTTACAATCCAATTAAACAATCAATTGATCAAGATCCCACTGGAGATTTTATAAAAAAATGGGTTCCAGAATTAAAAAATGTTCCAGGAAAATTAATTCATGAACCATGGAAATTGACATTCATTGAACAAAAAGGAATTAATTTAGAAATTGGTAAAGATTATCCATCACCAATAGTTGATAATACAGTATCGACTAAAATTGCTAAGGAAAAAATCTGGAATGTTAAGAAAACAACAGAAGCAAAAGTGATTTCAGCTGAAGTATTAAGTAAACACGCTAGTTTATCTCAAAGAAGATAAAATTTAATTACCGTAAGGTATTCCAACTAATTTTCCATTTTCATTATAAAAATAAAAATAGTTTGGATTTATTACCTTTGGCTTTTTTAACAGCGTTTTAGATTTAATTATTGATTTATTTTTTTTTGATTTATTTTTCACAATTTATAAATACTAAAAAAAATTAGGTAAACTATTGATAACTTTTCAACCCAGATATGCATTTATTCTTAATCAATAAATTCAAATTAAGTATATCTATTCATTTTACTTATGAAATTATCTGAATTATTTGAGCAAAATGGCTTTGATTTAGGAAATCTAAAAGAATCCTTTGGATTAATAGATGGAATATCAGGACATATAATAGCTGAAAGCGATGAAGTTTTAGCAAAGCAGCATCAAATTTCAGAAAACATTTATTTTTTAATTAAAGGCAAAGCTACATTTACCAAATATTTTGAAAAAAAATCTATAACCTTTGCAAAAATAACAAAGCCTGCAACACCATTAGGTATATCTGGACTTAATCAACCCAATAGATTTATGGGTGAAATATTTATTGAAGGTGGAACAGAATATATCTCCATAAAACTAGATGATTTAAGGGATTTACAACAAAAAAATAGTAAACTTATATCAACATTATACTCAGCCATTTCGTTTTTTTCTTTCCAACTGCTTGTCTCTTCAAGAAATTTAAACACTTTGTATAAAGATGATGAAATACAAATATCTCCAGGCATCCCATCAGAAAAAAGTATTACAAATATACATAGAATTAAATCTGCTACTTTTTTTTCAACACTTACTGATGATGACTTAGAAAAGTTTATTAAATTAGGTAATATTAAGATGTATTCATCAAATCAATATATAGTTAAAGAGGGAGATGTTTCTAAAGGTTTAAAGATATTATTAAGTGGTAAAGTTGATGGCTTATTCCACAACTTTATTAATGGAAAAATAAGAAGAAATTTTAGAACTCTAACTAGAGCTGGTATTGCTCTAACTTTATCTTCAGGGAAAGGAGATTTTTTTAATCCATATACAATTAAATCTACCAGGGATACAAAAGTTTTACATATTTCCAACGAAGCACTTGAAAATCTGATTATTTCTGACCCTGAATTATCAATAAAGATTTTCAAAAGACAATTGTGGCAGTTAGGACGTTTCCAACAAAGTGCAACTGGTCTAACAAAATATTCAGCAGAAAACGAATTAGAATTTGTTAATTTATTATTGAAAGATAATACCGCAAGAATACCTGCTAGTTCTAAGTTATATAGTATTCCACATTTATTGAAGAGTACTCATACTTATGCAATGGCATTTGATGTTGTTTACGAACTACTTATTAAAGGAAATGAGATAGAAAAATCATTATCTAGTTTAATAAAAGATACCTTAAATAATTTAGAAAGAGAGTCTCGTTTCCACAGCCAATTAAATATTATTTATAATAGAGTTTCAAATTCTTCTAGTAATTCAGATAAAACAAAATTAAGAGAGTTAACCAATTCTAATTTCACCAAAGCTTTTGATAATGTTAAATATGTAATAAAGGGTTGGGAAAATTTACCAGATGAACCTACAAATATTTTTTTTTACAATCACTTAGCAGCTATAGATGTTAATCAGCTTGCAAATGGGCATTCATTTTCAATCGACAGTCATTTTATCAGTTCAAAAATATTACATCCAAAATATAATGATGGAGGCCAACGTATCGTTAGAACAAGTCGGAACACAGAATTTTGGAGATATAATTACTATGAAAATTTAGATTACATTTTTGTTCATACCCCAGAGTCTGATATGTTGGACGAAAGCGAAGAGGAAAAGAAATTACGAAAACAAAAGCTTTTTGACGAAGCTCAAAAGGTATTTAATCAAAAACAACCGATTGTAATTGCGCCCGAAGGAACATCAGAAACAGAAGATAATAAAACAATAACATCTCCAGGACCATTTAAAGCTGGAGCATTTAATCTTGCATTTAAGCTTAACCCAAAACCAAAACTTATTCCAATCGCCCTTGCTAATTTTGATTACCCAGTTTCTAAAACGATATATTCAGCGGTTATTAAGGAGCCAATAACTATAAGTGATCATGTTAAAGATCCAGAAAATCAAGAGGAAATGAAAAGCTTCTTAGATAATTACAGAACCAAATTTAGATCTTATGTAGAAGAAGCTATTGATTTAGCTAAAAATGTTCAAGACAACATAGATAAAATAGAGAATTTGAAAACTAATGTAAATTTAGTCAGTCCAGTTGAAGAAGAGTTTGAATTAGATGTTAGAGAATTAGAACATAATTCTTTTCAACAGACGAAAACAAATAACAGTGTTGCCTTGTATGGAAGTTCAACTTTTAAAATGTGGGATAATGCCAAAAACGATTTATCAATAAATAATCTTTATAATTTAGGTTTTGGTGGTTCAACTTTAGTATCATGTAGAAGATATTTTGATAGATTGGTTGCTCCTTTAAACCCATCTAACCTTTTCTTTTATGCTGGAGACAATGATATCGGTTATGGAATGGATAGTGATGAATTGTTAAAAGAATTTTTATTATTTTCTAATCAAGTTGAAGAAAAACTACCAAGAGCGAAATGTTTTTTTATTTCAATTAAACCCAGTCCTTTTAGAAGAGATCTTATGACAACAATTTTAGATGCGAATTCAAAGATAAAAAAACACCTAACTAATTTAAAAATGTGGGATTATGTTGATATTACGACACCCATGATAAATGCTGGTTATGATAAGTTTTACGATGAGGATCCACTCCATATGAATGAACTTGGATATAGTTTGTTAAGTAAGCTTGTAAGAGACAAAATTTATAATTAATATTTTTTAATGAATTTTAAAAAATATCTATGGAAATGTAGATTGTTAGTCCTCAATACACCTAATTACGGTGATCCAGAATATAAAAGATCAAAAGAATTATATCAAAAAGACATCAAAGGATTTCATAAAAGATACATAAAATTAGTTACAAAATTAGATAAATCAAAAAAATTTAAAGTTACTTTAATTGGTTTTGATGGCACAAAAAAAAATGAGTCAGATAAAGTACACACAAAAAAAATTTTTGAAATAGTGGATAAAATGCCAATGAATAAACTCATCAAGGATAAAAAACTTAAACCTTTAAATCTTTCTTTGTTTTCAGATTATAAACCAGAGACAACCTTAAAAGGTTTAGGATTTAAAGATAAGGAAAAAGCATTGTTTACTGTTTCTGCTATAAAAAAAAGACCAATAAAATATCAAATAAACGTTATTGCAACTATGCTAGGTAGAGCTAAAAATCATCCAAATAAAACAAAAGATATGGATGATGCTATAATAGTTTTTAAAAAATGGATGAAAAATTACAAAGCAAATAAAAAATGAGAAATAATGGATTTACATTAATTGAACTATTAGTTGTTGTAGCAATAATAGGAATTTTAGCTGCAGTAGGAGTTGTTGCTTACAGTGGATATACTGAAGCAGCAAAAGTTTCAGCAACAAAGTCTAATCATAAAACAATCACAAATATGGTAGCAGCAAAGTCAGCATTGTGCAGTGTTGGAGAGCCAATAACTTATACGGATATAAGTGGTAATGAAAAGTCTGTTAACTGCCCCTTAAACATTGACTCATTTATTAGTTATATGAACCAAACAGTTTATGGTATGAATTGGACTAGTCCTTTTTACGGAAATAATCCACCGTATGGATCTTGGTGTAAACTTAATGTTACTAATTGTAATCCACCTGGTTATATGACAGCATGTCCTTCGCATGCTCAGCAGGGTGGTTATCTATCAATATTTAAATTAAATGCTAACACAATAAAAGTTTGCTCAAATTTAGGAAATGGTTCTGGTCAAACTAAATATATAGAAAATACCATTTCATATGAATAAAAATGGTTTCACATTAATTGAACTATTAGTTGTTGTAGCAATCATTGGTATCTTAGCTGCAGTTGGAGTGGTTGCTTATAGCGGATATACTAGTGGTGCAAAAAAAGCTAGGTGTATGTCAGATCATAAAACTTTAGTTAAGTTTATTTCACAAGGCTGTATAAAATGTCAAATTGGTCAAGAATTTAAGCTTAAAATGAATAGTGGCGGATCAAATATTACTGAAAAAGATAGATGTAATCTTGTTAATAGCAGTGACGGTGAAAAATTAAAAAGTTGGATACAACATCATTTTAAACAGGAAACTTTAACTTCAGGCAGTTGGTGTAAAATTGATGGCAAGCCAGACTCTCAAGGTAATTGTCAAGAAGCTGTAGCAAGCGGAGGCACTTATGGAAATGGAGCAACAATATATGAGCATGAAGTACATGCATGTGATAATTCAAATATTTCTGATTGCAACATATTGGTCGTAGAAACAAATTGCACAGATAGCACATTTATTAGAAATACAATTCAATTACAGTGAAATTAATAAATGATTGAATTTTTATTTAAAGTATCACTACTAATTATTGGTTTAATAGTAATTAGGTTTGGTATAATTCAGATTAGAAAGTTCAAAAAGGGAGAAATTAGATCAAAGAATAATATTTTTAGTCAAATTTCATTCTTAATTTTCTTTGCTGCAATTATAGGGTTAGTTATTTATTCAATTTTAGGCTTACTTGAGTAAGCTAATTTATCTCATATATTAATTTTTAAATTTCACTAAAGAGCTTGATTATGAAAAAAATTATCTTAGTTTTTCTAAGCATTTTATCAGTATTTAATTATGCTAACGCTAAAGATTTTTTCTTAAATATAACTGATCAAATAGCAGAAAATGAGTTTCGATTAAGCTATGGAGTTTCAGTTACTGATGTTAACCAAGATAATAATTATGATTTTGTGGTAACTGGTTTTGGTTTCAAAAATTTAGCGCTCTCTTATAAAGATGGAAAATTAATAAATATAGTAAATGATAAAATATTTACAGATGAAGAAAGAAGAACTATTGGTGTTGCTGCATGTGATATCGATCAAGATGGTTATGAGGAAATATATTTTTTAAATACGGATACATATAGTGGATCAAAAATTTATTCTGATCGACTAATAGATTTAAATAACAATAAATTTGAGGATTTATTTGAAAAAGAAATTAATCAAAATGAATTAAACTTAACAGCTGGAAGGTCAGTTGTTTGTGTAGATAGAAATGGTGATGGTGCATACGGTATTTACGTTGCAAATTATGGTGGTCCAACTCGATTTTATGAATTAATTAGAGATCGAATAAAAGACCAAGCTAAATCATTATCAATTGATAAAATTACAGGCGGCAGAGCTATTGTGTCAGGGCATATTCTTTCTGATAGATCTGATATTTTTGCAGCAAATGAAAGAGGGGATAATTTTTTATATTATAATTCTAAAGGTTCTTTCCAAGATGTAGCTAAAGAGTATGCAGTTCAAGATAGATTTGAAAATGGTAGAGGCACAGCTTTAAGTGATCTTTTATATAGAGGACGATTAGATATTTTATCTTCAAACTGGGATGGAATGCATAGAGCATATGTTTTAGATGGAGATAAATTTAAAGATATATCAACATCTCCTTATAACGATCCAACCAAAATAAGAACAGTTATTTCAGCTGATTTTGATAATGACGGATACGATGAAATTTTTATGAATAATATTGGAGAACCTAATAAACTTTTCAAAGTTTTAGATGGTGGAGTATTTAAAGAAATTAAAATGGAAAATGGTTTAGAGACAGTTGGTCTTGGAACTGGAGCAGCTGTTGCAGACGTTGATGGCGATGGAATTTTAGAGCTATTAGTTTCACATGGAGAATCAGGTTTTCAACCTTTAACTCTATATAAAGCAGATGTACAAAATTTTAATTATCTACGTATTAAACCACTTAATCAGTATGGAGCTCCTGCAAGAGGTGCAACAGTAACAATGAAATCTAATAAAAGAATTCACTCAAAAACTATAGATGCAGGCTCAGGTTATCTTTGTCAGATGGAACCCGTAGCTCATTATGGAATAAGACAAGGTGAAAAAGACTTTAAAGTTGAAATTAAATGGACTGATGGATCAATAGAATCATTTGATATTGATGAATTAAATAAAACTTACGAATTTAGACAAAAATTATAGGACAATACTACTCATTATATAGTGTTGAAAAATTATAAAGCTTTTATATATCAAACTCATGACTATTTGTTCTTTATCGTTATTGGCATTATTTGTTTCAGGAATTGTAATGTATCTTTTTAGGGAACCATCTGAGGAAGAATTAAAAAAATTTAATAGTAAAACTCAAGACCAAAGTAACTGGTCAAATATGGGTTTTTAAATCATTAATTAATGTACAGTATTAAAAATATACTTAGTCTTATTATATTTGTTATTTTTTTTTCAATTCCGATAAATTCAGTAAATTCTCAAGAAAAAAACTATTATCAAGATATCGTTAATGATTGGAATAAAATTTTCCCAGACAGAAATAGAAATGCAGCAGGTCCTAAATTTTTTAAATATATAATTGATAAAGATATCTCTTATGAAGATTTTGTTGAATATAATAAACTATATTGTGCGGTATCAGGTTCTTTAATAAGTCCAAATGCAGTACCAGAATATGTTTATTTGAGTGAAAACAATACGGGTAAGAAAATATGTGGTGAATATTATAGATGTTGCATTCCATGTTCCTGTGATTTAATGAAATATTCAAAAACAACTAAAATGAAACATAAATTTAAAGGCATAGAAAAAGAATTTTATGTTTTCACAATTGAAAATCCTTGTGGGAAAACAGATTTTCCTGAAAGGGTAAACAAAAAATATTTTTGTAATGGCAATGATTTAGATACGAAACAAGTTTCAGTAGTAGATGGAAAACTGGTGATTGGTTTATTACACAAAGCCAAAACCTGCACTCAATATAATGTTAATGCTATAGATAGACACCAAGTAACAGGTAGATATTGCACTCTTAGAAATAATACTCCATTAGATCAGCTTCAGTCAGGTATGGGAGATATATTCATTAAACTTGCAAGATAAAACCAAGATTATATATTCATCAAAATGGTATTGTATAACGAAAAAATTAAACACCTCAGTTGTTCAGATCTAAGGGTATTTTTGAAAAGATTGGTCAAAGATAAGATAGAAAAAGAGTGGACTGAGGACTTCATTGATAATATGAACCTCGTAATAATCCCAAGAATGACAATAAAAAGACGTTATGAGAATAAGGGTATAGATATGTCAAGACTGATTGATAATCCTACCTATTATCAGCATGTCAAAAAGAGTGTCGACTCCCGAGGCAATCTTGAATTTAAAGATCGATAATTTTTTTCCGATACGCCAATTTAATCCCTAGCACTGCATTCATATTTTCTGTAAGCTGTTTTAAAAAAAACTAACTTAAGAGGGAAATATGAACAAATATTTTAAGATAATTGTTGTTTTATTATCATCTCTATTTCTAAGTTTCTCAGCAAATTCAACTGAAGTAAAATTTGGACACGTAGGAAAACCTGGATCTTTATTTTCTGCATCAGTTGATCATTTTGCTAAACTTGCAAATGAGAGATTAGGCAGCAAAGGAAAAGTAACTGTTTTTGGTTCTTCGCAACTTGGTAAAGACAAACAAGGAATGCAAAAACTAAAATTAGGTACAGTTAACATGTGGTTACCTTCATCAGTAATGGCATCTATTCATGATGAGTTTGGTGTATTTGATATGCCTTTCATTATTAAAGACAGAAAGCACATGAATAAAGTTGAAAGCCAAGTTTTACCAGGAATGTTTAAAAATCTTGAAGATAAAACTGGATATAAAGTTATTGCTGTTTGGGAAAACGGATTTAGACATATCACAAACAACACTAGACCAATTAACACTCCAGGTGACTTAAAAGGAATTAAATTAAGAACACCTAAATCAAAATGGAGAGTTAAAATGTTCCAATCATATGGTGCAAACCCAACTCCAATGTCTTTCTCAGAAGTATTTACTGCTTTGAAAACAGGAACAATGGATGGACAAGAAAACCCATATGCTCAGATTGCTAGTGCTAAATTCCAAGAAGTTCAAAAATATTTATCAATCACAGGTCACGTTTACACTCCTGCTTATGTAACAGTACATAAAGACCACTGGAGCAAACTTCCTGCAGATGTACAAAGTATTTTAGAGCAAGCTGCTAAAGATACACAAAAATTTGTTTATGCTGAGGCTGCTAATCTTGAAAAATCTTTATTGGGAGTTATCAAATCAGCTGGAGTTCAAGTTAACGAAGCTGATAAAGGTGCTTTCATTAGTGCAAGTAAAGGAATATACGATCAATTCGCGTCAGAAGTACCAACTGGTGGTGCGTTAATTGATAAAGTATCGTCTTTAGCAAATTAACATAATTTGTAACAGGCCCTCTACCAGAGGGCCTGAAAAAAAATGACATTGCAAAAATTTATAAATTCTTACGAAAAAATATTAAAACTAATACTGTTTATAATGATGGTAGCATTAGCAGTAACAGTTTTACTTGGTGTTACTTTTCGTTTCGCTGGCAGTGCTTTAGTTTGGTATGATGAGGTTGCAGCTGTTCAGCTTGCTTGGATAACCTATTATGGTTCAGCCTATGCTGCTTTAAAAGGTTCTCATATAAGTGTTCCAAGTATTTTCAAAGCCTTTCCGTTAGCTCTTAGAAAAATATTCTTTGTAGTGTCAAAATTAGTTGTTTATGGTTTTTTAATATTATTGGCTTACTATGGTTACTTAGTTTTAACTCTTATAACAGGAGAAACTTTAGTAACATTAGAGTGGGTTCCGCAACCTTTTGTGCAATCAGTTATTCCAATTGCATCATGTTTATTTATTTTATCTGAAACTTTAAGAATTCCCGAAGACTATAAAAATTTAGTTCTTCAAACAACAGGTGACGAGCAAACAGGAGATATTTAATGATAATTCTTACAATGTTTGCAGTTCTACTACTTCTTCTATCTATTAATGTACCTATCGCTATCGGCCTTGCAGTAACAACAATTATTGCAATGGTATTGAAGACGGGAACAAGTTTTTTAATTGATACTGCAATCGTAATGTTTGATGGATCAATGAAATTTCCGTTGATTGCTATTCCATTATTTATTTTAGCCGGATCAATTATGAATAGTGCAGGTATTTCTAGAAGATTAATTGCTTTTGCTTCAGCGCTTGTTGGATTTATTAAGGGTGGGCTAAGCATGATTAACATTGCTACTTCAATGTTTTTTGCTGAAATTTCAGGATCTGCAGTTGCTGATGTTGCTGCATTAGGATCTATTTTAATTCCAGCGATGAAGAAAAAAGGATATCCAGGTCCTTTCGCTGCAGCAGTAACTTCATCTTCAGCATCTTTGGCGATTATCATTCCACCTTCAATACCAATGATTGTGTATGCAGTAATGGCTCAAAGTTCAGTAGTACAATTATTTGTAGCGGGAATTGTTCCAGGTGTAATAGGTGGTTTCTTCCTAATGTTAGCTGCATACATTACTGCAAGACGTAAAAACTTTCCTGTTGAGGAAACATTTAATATTCCAAATGTTAAGAAAACTGCAAAAGATGCAGCATTAGCATTTTTATTACCAATTATTATATTAGGTGGAATTTTTGGAGGAGTAGTAACTGCAACTGAAGGAGCAGGTTTAGCGGTTGTAGCATCATTAGTTATTGGGTTTATTTATAAAGAAATAGATTTTAAAAGATTATACGAGTCAGCTTGTGAAGGAGCAATTCAAACAGCTTCAGTAATGTTATTGGTAGCAGCATCTGTATTACTTGGTGAATTTTTAACTATTGAACAAATTCCACAAAAAGTTGCAGAGTCAATTATTGATTTTACAAATAATAAATATGCAGTCTTAGGAATACTTAATGTATTTCTTTTAGTAATAGGTTTCTTTTTACATTCAGTTGCTGCAATAATTTTAACAGTTCCAATTGTAATGCCATTAGTTAATGCTGTAGGAATTGATCCAGTTCACTTTGGTATAATTGTGACATTAAATTTAGCAATTGGTCAACAAACACCACCAGTTGCAAGTGTTCTAGTTACGGCTTGTTCAGTTGCAAAAGCAGATATATGGGATGTAACAAGATCTAATATATCCTTTATATGTGTATTATTAGTATTGTTAATGTTAGTAACTTATGTTCCAGCTATACCGATGACATTAGTTGAGTTTTTTTATAGGAGCTAAATGAGCAAATTAATTAAAGTAAATAAAAAAAATAAACATTTAGTTGAAGTTGTTATCAATAGACCAGAAAAACTAAATGCAATGACTAAGCCAATGTGGATTGAGCTTGGTAAAGTTTTCAAAAAGTTATCTAAGAATAAAAATTTAAGATGCATCATTATAAGAGGAGAGGGTGGTAAATCTTTTTCACCAGGAAATGATATTGGAGAATTTAAAAAACAAAGATCTTCATCAAAATTAGCAAAATCTTACGGTAAATTTTTACATGGAACACTTGGAGCAATTTTTGATTGCCCAATACCAACAATTGCTTTGATTGAAGGAATATGTGTTGGTGGAGGATTAGAAATAGCAGGATGTTGTGACATAAGAATTTGTGGCAAAAGTTCTAGGTTTGGAGTTCCAATTAAAAGATTAGGCTTAACAATGGCCGCAAAAGAACTTGAGGTACTTTTAAAAATAACTAATTACACAACAGCAATGGAAATATTATTTGAAGGGAGAGTCTTTGGAGCTGATGAAGCCTTTCAAAAGAGGCTAGTTAATAGAGTAGTTAATGATAAAGATGTTGAAAAAGAAGCTTATAAATCAGCAGAACTTATATGTGAAGGTGCTCCAAAAGTTGCAAGGTGGCATAAGCAATTTGCAAGAAACATCTTAAAAAATGGAAAAGTCACAGAAAAAATAAATAATCTTGGTTACAAATGTTACGATACCCAAGACTTTAAAATTGGATATCAATCTTTTTTAAATAAAACAAAACCAAAATTCAAAAATAAGTAATAAATGACTGCATCATTAAAAGGCATTCGTGTACTTGAGATGGCACAAATAATGGCTGGTCCGACTTGTGGACTATTATTAGCTGATCTTGGCGCAGAGGTAATTAAAATAGAAAAGACACCTGGCGGAGATGATACCAGAAACTTCTTACCACCAGAAATTAATGGAGAGTCAGCAGCTTTTATGATGATGAATAGAAATAAGAAAGGTATCGCATTAAATTTAAAAGATAAAGATGGAATAGAGATATTTAAAACGATGGTAAAAAATTCTGATGTAGTTTTAGAGAATTTTAGAAAAGGGACATTAGAAAAATTAGGAGTTGGTTATGATGTTATGTCAGAAATTAATCCTAGAATCATTTTATGTGAAATATCTGGATACGGTAGAACGGGTCCTTACGCAGATAAAGGAGGATTTGATTTAGTCGCTCAGGGAATGAGTGGATTAATGAGTATTACTGGTGAAAGTAAGGACAAACCACCAATGAAAGTAGGTGCACCTATTACAGATATAACAGCTGGTTTACTTGCGGCTAGTGGAATTTTAGCAGCATTAGTTCATAGAGAAAAAACAGGTGAAGGACAAAAAGTTGATACATCTTTATATGAAGCAGGTATTGTACATACATATTGGCAATCTGCAATAGCAGGTGCCACAGGAGAGTCGCCTGGTCCTTTAGGTTCAGCACATCCTTTAACAGCTCCATATCAAGCATTTAAAACAAAAGATAAATGGATTACGGTGGGTGCTTCAAATCAAAATACTTGGCTTATGTTACTCAAAGCAATTAATCGTGAAGATTTGCAAGAAAATGAAAAGTTTTCATCTAATTTAAATAGAAAACAAAATTTAAAAGAACTAGTTGATATTCTTAACGAGGAACTAATTAAAAAAACCTCTAGTGAATGGTTAAAAATCTTTGATGATAATGGATTACCATGCGGTCCTATAAACTCAATAACAGATATGTTTAAAGATCCTCAAACAATTGAAAGAGAAATGGTTATACAAGTAGATAATAAAAAGGCAGGTAAAAGTAATGCTATTGGTATGCCTATTAAATTTTCAAAGAGCAAAACCGAAAAGTCAAAAGGTGCTCCAAACTTAGGAGAACATACAAAAGAAGTTATGCATATTTTTGGTTACAAAGATGACCAAATTGAAGATTTTTATAACAGAAAAGTAATTCTTTAATTAACAGTTTCAAAAATTTTAAATAATAATTCTGAGACATGCTTACCTTTTTTTTCAGATAAATCAGATATTTGATGTCTACAGCTCGTACCATTTGCAACTATAAAATCTTTTTCATCACTATTATTGATTGCGGGTATCAATGAAAGATTAGCCATTTTTTTTGATACTTCATAAGTCTTACTGTCATATCCAAATGAACCAGCCATTCCACAACAACTAGACTCTATCATTTTATTATTAATATTTAATTCTGATAAAAGATTAGTTAGACCCTTCATTCTATCTTGTGATTTTTGATGACAGTGTCCGTGAATTAATACGTTTTGATCAAACTTATTAGCTTTAATATTATTGTTATTTCTTATTTGTTCTAAAATAAATTCCTCGAGTAGATAAAATTTATTTTTAATTTGTTCTTTATTATTTACATTCTTTAAAGTCTGATACTCATCGTTAAATGTTAATAAACAGGATGGTTCTATTCCTACAACTGGTAAATCTACATAATTATTTTGTATAACGTAATCATTAAATCTATTTAGCTCTTCAGAAGCTTTGTCTAATTGACCGTAAGATATATAAGTTCTGCCACAGCAAAGTGGTCTCTTTAATTTATCTTTACCAAAACTTGGTATAACTGCCTGGTAACCAAATTTATTTAGTACTTTAATTGCATAAACTAAATTTTCATTTTCAAAATTAATATTAAATGTATCTGCAAACAGAATTACTTTATTTTCTGATACTGTCTGACTGTCGTAAATCTCTCGTAATGCGTTCTGGTTTTGAACTTCAGGCATAGATCTTGCTGTTGCAAAGCCAAACTTTTCAACAATTGTTGAGATTAATGGTATATTTTTGATCTTATTGAATATAGGAGCAACAATCTTTAACAACCAAATAAGTCTTGGCATATCTGAGATGACCCTATCTTTAATTCGCATACTATATTTTTTATAATAATGAGAAAGAAACTCTGACTTCATCTTAGCCATATCAACCGACATAGGGCATTCTCTTTGACAAGCTTTACAGCTCACACATAACTCCATAGTTTCATACATTTCTTTTGATGCAAATGAACCCTCTGGAAGTTGATTAGATAACGCTAATCTTAAAGTGTTTGCTCTACCTCTGACTAAATCTTTTTCTTCTTTAGTTACTCTGTATGATGGACACATCACACCAGAATCTAATTTTCTACAAGCTCCGTTGTTATTACACATCTCAACAGCATCAGAGAATTGACCCCAATTAGACCAATCATAATGTGTATCTATATTTTCAGTTTGATAACCTGACTTATATCTCATTAAAGATCTATCATTTGATTTAAATGGACGAACAATTTTTCCAGGATTTAAAAGGTTTTTACTATCGAATGTATCTTTTATTTCTTCAAATGCGTTTGTTATTTTTTTACCAAACATCATCTCATGGAATTCTGATCTAACAATTCCATCACCATGCTCACCAGAATGAGAACCTTTATAATCTTTAACCATTTCAAAAGCTTCTTCAGATATAGATCTCATGTTTTGTATATCTTTATCAGATTTCATATTTAAAACTGGTCTTACGTGAAGTGTTCCAACAGATGCGTGCGCATAAAACATTCCACTTGTCCCATATTTTTTAAATATTTCTTTTAATCTTGCTGTGTAGTCAGCTAAGTGATCTAGTGAAACTGCACAATCTTCAATGAAGGCAACTGGTTTTTTATCACCTTTCATTGACATCAAAATATTCAATCCTGCTTTTCTTATTTCAAAAACTTCTTTCTGCTCAGATAGATCTGAATAATATGAAAACTGATTTTTTTTGTTTTGATTTAAAACTAAATATTCTAGATCCTTTATTTTCTTTTCATATACACTTTTCTCGGTATCTATAAATTCTACCATCAAAACAGCTTCAGGATTTCCTTTGATGTATTTTTTTATACCTCCAGCATACATTGGTATTTCTTTTGCTAAATTTAATAAATTTTGGTCCATCAACTCAACGCAAGTTGGTTTTAATTTTACAATCTCTTTTGATAATTCCATTGCTTGATGGAAATTATCAAAGTAGCAGACACCTAAAATTTTATTCTTTGGTATTTCTGATAATTTTAATTTTATTTTATTGAATAAAGACAAAGTTCCTTCAGAGCCAACAAGAAGATTTGACGAATTAAATCCTTCTGGATCAATTAAATCAATGTTATATCCTCCAACTCTTCTTTGTGTTGTTGGCCAGTTAGCATCAATTTCGCCTCCAACCTGCTGTCTTACATCTATGAATTTATCTATAATTTTATAAAGTCTGTCTTGATTATTCTTCGTTGCTAAATAATTCTTATTTATCTGGTCAAAATTAAATATAGAGCCATCATCTAATATTGCTTCAATTGCTAATACGTTATGAACCATGTTCCCATAATACAAAGATCTTGATCCACAGGAATTGTTAGCTGACATTCCTCCAATTGTTGCTCTACTACTTGTTGAAACGTCTACTGGAAACCAAAGTCCATGAGGCTTCAAATAAGCATTTAGATGATCTAACACGACACCTGGTTGAACCCATACATATTTTTCTTCAACGTTAAGTTCTAAAATTTTATTTTGATGTTTGCTGTAATCTAACACAACGCTCTCTCCGACAGTCTGACCACACTGAGAACTTCCACCACCTCTAGCTAATAGAGGAACGGAATTCTTTTGCGAATATTCCATTAAACTTAATACATCATTGGTATCTTTTGGAAGAACTACACCAAGAGGTTTAATTTGATATACAGAAGCATCTGTACTGTATCTTCCTCGTGAGAATTCATCGAATAAAGTTTTTCCATCAACTTTACTTCTAATTTCTTTACCAATCTTTTGTATCTGATCTGAATTAAACCGCATAAAACTTAATTAAAGGTTTATTTATTTTTGTAAACCAGTTTACCGAACTTTTTTAACGCGGCTTCTGAAATCTCTAAACCTAAACCAGGTTTTTCATTTAAATGTATCCATCCATCACTCATTTTGTGTGGATTTTCAAATAATTGAGCCTGCAAAGGATCTCTTTCATCATCAAATGACTCAACAATTCTTCCTGCTGGAGTTGATGCTACTAATGGTGCATGGATATAACAATCATGATGTGGTGCTACATCAATATGGTTTAATTCGCATAAAGCTGAAAGTTTTTTTCCATTAGTAAACCCACCAAACATTGTGCAATCAAATTGCAAAATTTGTATTGCATCTTCTTCAATCATGGACCTACATCCAAAAATAGTTATTTCACTTTCACCACCTGATAATGGAATTTTAGTTTGTTTTGATAAAAGTTTTAAAGTCCTTCTATCATCTTCCCATCTAACAGGTTCTTCAATCCATGTCGGATTAAATCTTTCAAATTCTTTTACTCCTTCAATTGCTGTTTTTAGATCCCATGCTCTATTGACATCAATCATTAAAGCTTTTTGATCTCCAATTTCATCTCTAATGATTTCTAATCTCTTAGCATCTTCTTTGATACTAAGTCCCCCAACTTTAACTTTAAAACTTTGATGACCAATATTTACTAATTTTTTAATTTCATCTCTTAGTTCTTTTTCATCTTTACCATCTTTGTAGTAAGCACATGTAACATAAACAGGAATTTTATTTCTGTATCCTCCAAACAATTTATACAATGGGATATTTGAGGCTTTTCCTATCAAATCCCAACAAGCAATATCTAAAGCTGCTGAAATTCTGATTAATGCTTCTCTACTCCAACCTTTTTCGCTACTGGTTCGAGTATCAGTTAATTTGAAAATTTTTTCATAAATTTTTTCAGGGCAAAATGGATCTTCTCCAATTATTAAATCTTGTAATCCATTTTGAAATGGTTTGATGATAGGAGCAATATCAGTGTAGCTTGTTGCTAAACCAAAGCCTGAATGACCATCTTTAGTTTTAATTTTAATTAAGAGTTCATTAGCTGTTGGTACAATAAAGTGACTAACCCAATGTGGTTTTACTTCATCTGGATTATTAAGAACATAAACCTCTAAGCTATCAATTAAATTACTACTATTTGTCATACATTATAAATTTGCTTATATAATTCCTTTAGCATATACAGCGGTATGGCAATTTCAAATAATATAAGACCTGGTCGACATTTTTTACAAATTCCAGGACCAACAAACGTTCCAGATAGAGTTTTAAGAGCTATGGATTATCCTACTATAGATCATAGAGGACCTGACTTTGCTGAACTAGGATTAAGAGTTTTAGACCGAATAAAATTAATTTTTAAAACTTCTGAACCTGTAATAATTTTCCCAGCTTCAGGAACAGGTGCTTGGGAAGCTGCACTTGTAAACACTTTAAGTGCTGGCGATAAAATCTTGATGTTTGAAACTGGACATTTTTCAACTCTTTGGTGGGATATTGCTCAAAAATTTAAAATTGAAGTAGACTTTGTTGAAGGTGATTGGAGAACAGGTGTTGATCCAAACATCGTTGAACAAAAACTAAAAGAGGACAAAGATAAAAAAATTAAAGCAGTTTGTGCTGTACATAATGAAACCTCTACTGGTGTTACAAGTAGAATTGGAGAAATTAGAAAAGCTATGGATAATGCGGAACATCCAGCTTTATTATTTGTTGATACGATATCTTCATTAGGCTCTATTGATTATAGACATGAAGAGTGGAAAGTTGATGTAACTGTCGGTGGTTCACAAAAAGGATTACTATTACCACCAGGACTTTCTTTCAATGCAATAAGTTCTAAAGCTTTAGAGGCATATAAAACATCTGAATTACCAAAATCGTATTGGGATTGGGGACCTATGTTAGAAAATAATAAGAAAGGTTACTTTCCTTATACACCAGCAACAAATTTATTTTATGGTTTAGATGAAGCAATTAATATGCTTACAGAAGAAGGTTTGGATAATGTTTTCAAAAGACACAAAAGATTTGCAGAAGCCACAAGAGTTGCGGTTAATTCGTGGGGATTAGAAATACTTTGTAAAAATCCAGAAGAATACTCAGACTCATTAACAGCTGTAATGGTTCCAGATGGTCATGATGCTGATTTTTTAAGAAAAACTATTTTAGATCATTACAACATGTCATTAGGAACAGGACTTGCAAAAGTTGCTGGTAAAATTTTTAGAATTGGTCACTTGGGTGATTTTAACGAACTCATGTTAGCTGGAACATTGGCAGGTGTTGAAATGGGTCTAATGAAATCTAAAATACCTTATAAAAAAGGTGGAATACTTAAGGCTTTAGAATACCTCTGTTAGTTGAATTTTTAAAATAGTTTAAACTTTCAAAAAGAAATACTATTATATTTCGAAATATGAAAATTTTTAAATTTCTACTGACAATAATTTTTTATTTTCTATTCTTAACAAATTCAAATGCATTTAAGGCAGGAAATGGCGATCTATACTTGTCAGATTACGCTATCGAAAGATTTATAGAATACATAAGATTAAAAGGAGGAAAGAAGCCTTATATTTTTGTTGTAGATCATGGTGGTAATGTATCAAATTATTATTTTTGCCCCCAAGGTAGATGTCAAGGAGGAGAGGGAGCTGCTATTCAAGAATGTGAAACTTGGTCAAAACAATATGCTAATGGAGATAAATGTAGTTTATTTGCTAGATATAGAACAATCAAATGGACAAACGGAATAAATAAAGGGAAAGGAAAACTATCTAAAATAAGTAGTAAACTTTCTGATGAAGAAATTATTAATAGATTATATGAACTAGGTTTTTTAGGAAATTCAACAAGCCAGACAGTTACAAGTAATCAAGAAACAACAAAAAAAACTAACGATGGATATGAACTATCTGGAAAAAGATCAATTGCGTTAAACTGGCAGAATTATAGTGATTTAATAGCTGGAACCATTGAGTTTGATGAAAAAAATTACTCAGGCAAAATAAATCTTCCATTACCTAACAAAGATGGAAATTGTTCAGGCTCATATAGCTTGCAAAAAAATGGTAAAGGTACATGGCAAATCTCTTGTACAAATGATATGGGAGCAGCAGGTACCTTGAAATGGATTAAAGATGGTGGAGTAACGGGCCAAGGAAGAGATTATAAGGACAATAAAGTTAAGTTTACAGTATCATCTCAAGGTTAAAATTTTAAATAGAATGCTTGATTTTTGTGTCATAGGATCAGGAATTTCTGGTTCAACTATCGCAAACTTACTGAATAAAAAATACACCGTTGCAGTTTATGATAAAGCAAGGGGTTTTGGTGGCAGAAGCTCTTTTAAAAAATACAAAGATAAAGTTGGATTTGATCATGGACTGCAATATATATCTCCAAAATCTACAAAATTTAAAACCTTTACCAATAAACTTATTAAAAAAAGAGTTTTAAAAAAGTGGGGTGGCAAACACCTATTTCTTCATAAAACAGTTAAAGAAATTAAAAATCATTTAAAATTAATTGGAACAAAAGGAAATAACTCTATTAGCAAACATTTATTAAAGAAGATTAAATGTAATTTTGAATATGAGCTTATAAATATAAAGAGATTAAATGATCATTGGGAATTAACATTTAAAAATGATGTAAAACAAAAATGTAAAAATCTTATTTTGACCTGTCCATTTCCACAAAGTAAGAAATTAGGACAAAAATACTTAAACAAATCTTATTTAAATCAAAAAGTTAAAATGGATGCTAATTTAACAGTCATGATTGTTATAAATAAGCTTAAACAATCAAATAGTAGCTATTTTTTTAATGATGAAATGTTAGGTTGGGCTGCATACGAAAATAGCAAGAAAAGATTTAACTATAAGCATGATTTATGGACACTTCAAAGCACATACAAATATGGCAATAAATTCACGAAAGATTATAGAAATAAAAGAAAATACTATACCAATCAGCTTGTTAAAAAATTTGAAAAATTAACAAAGTTAAAAATCAAAAAAATTTATCACTCAAGAATTCATGGCTGGTTGTATTCATCAAATTCAAAGCCATTTAAACAATTATCTTTATGGAATAAGTCTTTAAAATTAGGTTTGTGTGGTGATTATTTTGGAGGTCCAAGATTAGAAAATGGATGGTTAAGTGCACAAGACTTATTTAAAAAAATATAATATGCTATATTTATGAAACAAAATGGTTTCACCTTAATCGAACTTTTAGTTGTTGTAGCAATAATTGGAATATTGGCAGCAGTAGGAGTGGTTGCTTATAATGGATACACATCAGCTGCCAAAAAAAAAGTTGTGTGGTCGAATCATGCAAAATTTATTAAATGGGTAAATACCACTTATATGAAATGCGTGATTGACCAAACAGATAAAATTGAATTAGCACAAGGTGGAAAATCTGACGGCAATGGAGGTTTTACAAATTTTAGTCCAATACAAACATCCTGCTCAGATATTTTTAATAGTAGATACACATCACATACAAACAATATTTGGAAGTATTGGTATTATCAAGTTGGTTCAAGAAATCCATTTGGAGTTAAAGTTAATGGTAATATGGGCATAGGACATGGTCTTACAGAGAGCTGGATGAATTCACATAAAACTAAAGCAGCAGGTTATAATGATTATGTATGTAATTCTGCAACTGATTGTGTTCTTTGTGGTTGTGATGGAGAAGTAGTTAAATGTACAAAATTTAGTTTAGATTTGAGGTAATTAATTTAAATGAAAATTATATTCTCGATAGTAATTTTATTTTTTTCATCATCCATTAGCTATTCAAAAAATACGGATATCATCCATGATTTTAAAATGACTTTTGATTGTAAATTAGAAAAAATAATGATCAAAAATAAAGATTTTAATTATCAAACTTTTACCGCAGACAATATTGAAGTTGATAAAAAAAAAGTATTAAAAGTTGTAGCAGCACAACCAAGTGTATTAACAATTAATGGTTTATCAGAATTTATCGATACTTACTCAGATATTAGTAAAGATGATGTCAGAATTGCTAAAAACGACACAATTTTATTTAAAAATATAGATAAAGAAAAAAAATACTCAGAGTCAGTATTTTTAAATAGATCAACTGGTGAATTGATTCATGAAGTTACAAAAAATATGAATACTAAAGATAATGAAAAATATATTTCTTTCTTTGGTTGCACTAAAGAATTGTGAAAATATTAAGTATTAATATTTAATTCTTTAGCAGCTATTTGTTTTTTTAATTTAGTTTCTCTATAAGTAATAATTAATATCCCAACAAATATAATAAATGCACCTAACCAAGTATATTTATCAGGAATATCTCCAAAAATGTAAAAACCAAGTATAGATGAAAATATTAAACCTAAAAATGTATAAGGTTGTGTCATTGTTACATCAACCAATCTGTAAGCATTATTAATACATAGATGGAATATAGCTCCACTTAAAGCTGATAAAAATATAAATCCTAATGTTTTAATAGATGGTGCTTGCCAATAAAATATTGCTAACACTGACATGAAAATTATCATAATAACATACTGGTAAGCTAGAATGGTTACAGCACTATCGTCTGCAGACATTTTTTTAGTAATTACAATAACGGTCGACCAAAAGAAGCATGAGCAGAGGGCCATTGAAACACCTATTGATATATCAATAAATCCTGGTCTAATTATTATTAACATACCAACAAATCCAAAAATCAAAGCAATTGTTCTGTAAATGTAAATTTTCTCTTTCAAAAAAATTACAGCTAATATTGTGACAATAAATGGCACAATAAATTGAATAGCAGTAAATTTTTCAATCGGAATAAAAGATATAGATCCAAAACCTAATAACATTGCTGGTAGATTTATACTTGATCGAACAAAATGTAATTTTAAGTTTTTAGTTTTAAATATGGAAAAGTTTGACTTTATTATTATTGGTGAAATTATTATCAATCCAAAAATATAACTAATTATTGCTACAGTAAAAATATTTACCTCTAATTGTGCTAATTTAAAAGAAGCAATCATAGTACTAGTAAAGAAGACAGATAATATTATTAAAATAACTGCGTAAGTTTTTTTATTCATAATATCTGTTTTATAGGACAACCAAGTCTAATTTCTGCTTACCTAATCTTTCATGCCCTTTTTCAGTAACAATATATGTTTCACCTAAGTTCATGGCTAATTGATTTTCAGAGTCCATCAATATCATATGTATAAAGAATACATTTCCTGGCTGAATCACATATGGATTTCCTGTGTATAACATTGGCCAATCCATCCAGTTTGGAGAAAATGTTGCTCCTAATGAGTAGCCACATGCATTCATTCTTGAATTTTTAAAACCATGATCATCAAAAGTTTTTGCATGAACATCAAAAACTTCTCCAATTTTATTACCAGGCTTTAATTTCTTTTCACAATTTGTAAGAGCTTCAACACAAGCTTCATGCATTTTATAATGTTTCGGATCTGCTTTTCCTATTGGTATTGTTCTAAACATCGCTGAATGATAGTGCCTATAGGTTCCAGCCCATTCGATGGTTAACTGATCTTGATTATTAAGTATTTGTTTTTCTGCTTGATAACGACAGAGTAGGGCATTCTTTCCAGATCCAATTATAAATTCATTTGCAGGATAGTCTCCACCTCCTTCAAATATAACTCTATTCATTTCAGCTAAAATTTTTGACTCACTTACCCCTGCTTTTGCATACTTCCAAACTTCATCCAAAGCCTTGTCAGCTAAATTTGCTGCTTTTTTAACATAACTAATTTCTTCATCAGATTTAATTACTCTTAGTTTTGTAATTAGTTCTGATTTATCTTCAATTGAGCAATAGTTTTGTAATACTGTGTTAAGTCTTAATGCATTTCTTCCTGTAAGACCGTATGCTTCATATTCGACACCAATTTTTTTTCCTTTTAAATTTAAATCATCTAAAATTATTTTGAGATCATCAGCAGGATTGGCACTATCTTTATCAACCCAAATTCTTATATCACTTATATTGGATGTGTTTTGAGCTTGTCTTAAATCGGGAGCTCTGGTTAATAATATTACATTGCCTTTTTGATCTAAAACTAACGCTTGAAAAAAAACATATCCGAAAGTGTCGTAACCAGTGAGCCAATACATAGACTCTTGTCTAAACATAATAAGAGCATCTACACCCTCATTTTTCATAGAGTTCAGTGTCTTTTCTATTCTATTTGAGAATTCTTCTTTACTAAAATGAAGACCCATTAACGAATGTTAACACTAACAGAACCGATTTTATCAACTGTTCCTTTGTATAATCCTTTTCCTTTAAATGGAACTACTCCCACAGTTGAGCCTGTGAAAACATAAAAATCTTTATTTAATTTTATCTTTTCTTTTTTAACTTTATTTAAAACAAATCTTAAAGAATTTAATGGGTTAATATAAACAATATTTGTATTACCATTTACTTTTACTCCATTTTTCTTACTAACTAATGATGTTTTTAAATTATTTAAGTTTAATTTTTTAAATTTTGTTTTTCTTCCAACAACAAATTTGATGTTAAATCCAAAATCCCCACAAATGTCGCCTAAATACGTAAATTTTTTATTTCTTTGTCTAAATCCAACTATTTCAAAACAAGGCCCCATAAATTTAATAAATTTAGTGACATTTGATTTTGTGACTTTTCCTTTAAAATCAAAGAAAGATTTCTTAATAAAATAATAAACTTCAACCTCTATACCTTTAGTGTGTTGGTTTATTTTTACTTTTTGACCGGATTTAACTAATCTTTTTTTAAATACTTTTGCTGTAAAAGGTTCTTTTTCTTTTAATTTTTTTAAAGCTTGAATTCCAGTTCCGCCAGCTTTTATTCCAATTGTTTCATCTTTAATTTGATCTTCACACAATTTTCTAAGTTTGTTGGCTAAATTAATATTTTTACAATATTTTACTGGGATAGGATTGATGACTGTATTTGTGTTGAAAGCTTTTACAAGTCTTCCAGCGATACGATTAATTTCATTTTTCATAGCCAGAACTTATTGAAGAATGCTCATAGGATCAAGTCTAGTTTGAAACCAATTTATCCTAAAATCTAAATGAGGCCCAGTTGATCTTCCTGTAGATCCAACAGTTCCAATAATTTCTCCTTGTTTAACTTCATCACCAACTTTAACCATTACATTCTCAAGGTGTGAATATATTGTTGAAATTCCGTGTCCGTGATCCATTATTACAGTACCACCTGTATAATAAAGATCATCTTCCGCCATTGTGACTACTCCTGTTCCAGATGATTTTATTTCCGTTCCCTGTTTAGCTGCAATATCAATCCCATAGTGAGGCCATTTTGGTTTACCATTAAGAATTCTTTGGCTACCGTAAACTCCACTAATTATTCCTTTAACTGGCATAATAAATTGTTCAGTAAAGAAAGTTAAATCTGAATTTATGGCTCTTGCTTTTCCAATTCTTCCATTTTCCTCTTTAATTCTTTTATAAACAGATTCTGGTGGTGTAACTTTATTTTCAGGCAGACCATCTATTCTTTGAATATTATATTTTCTCTTAAAAACTTTTTTTATAATTTTATTTTTTTTACCATTATTTATTTCAGTAATGGCTACATCGAATTTTCGATCTCTATCTATACCAAACACGAAATATCCATCCTCAGATACTTTAACTTGTGTTTTATCTACAAATACCTTTGATCCAGCTTCTGCTTTACCTAAAATAAAATGTCCTTGTAAAAATTTACCTTGAAACTCTAAAGCATGAGTGTGTGTAGAAAATATAATTGCTAGAAAAAGCAACAATTTTTTCATTATTTTGCTGTCCAACCCCCATCAATTACAATTGATGTCCCAGTTATCATACTTGATGCATCTGACGCTAAAAAACATACTGCAGTGGCCACATCCGACTCTGTTGCAAATTTACCCATTGGTATATTACTTAAAGCAAGTTGTTTAAATTTTTTATTTTTAAAAAATCTTTTAACCATTGGCGTTTCAACAAAAGTTGGAGCAATAGTATTAACTCTTATCTTTTTTGATGCAAGTTCAACACTCATTCCTTTAGTTAATCCTTCAATTCCAAATTTAGTCATGTTGTAAATATTTCTTCCTGACATACCAACATGTCCTAACTGTGAAGAAATATTAATAATTGATCCACCTTTTTTTTTATTTTTTAGCATTTTTAGAACTACTAATTGTGCAACATTAAATGCTGCTTTCATGTTTAAATCTACAAGATAATTCATACTAGATTGTTTTATTTTTTCGAAAGGTTCAGGAATATTTGTTCCAGCGTTATTCAATAATATATCAACTTTTTTAATTTTTTTTAATTTAGAATAGAGATCCTCATAGTCCATTATATCACAATTTATTTTAACTAATTTTCCTTTAACTTTTTTTATATCTTTTTGAAGTTTATCAAGATCTTTAGAAGTTCTGCTAATACCAATTATAGTTGCGCCTGCTTCAGCAAGAGCTATTGAAGATGCTCTACCAATACCTTTTCCTGCACCAGTAACTAAAGCAACTTTATTTTTTAAATTAATTTTTTTTAAATACATTTATAAAAATAGTTTTACATCCGTATATATTAGTTCTATTGCAACAAATAATATTGCTAATAATCCAACCCATCCTATCCATTTATACTTTTTAATCCAGCCAGATATCAATGTTGCTGCAGTAGCCATTAAAACTATTGATAAAACTAGACCAAATATTAATAACATGTAGTGATCTCTAGCTGCACCCGCTACTCCTAATACATTATCTAAACTCATTGTTACATCTGCTAGAATTACAGTTGTTATAGCTTTCATAAATGATGAGTTATCTACTTTTTTGATATTTTCTTCAGCGTTACTATTCATTTTAATTACATCCTCATAAAGTCTGTAACATATATAAAGTAGTAATATTCCACCTATAAGTCTAAGTCCTGTGATTTGTAATAGATAAGCAGTTATTAGTGTAAATATAATTCTTAAAACTACCGCTGCTCCAATTCCCCAAAAAATAATTTTTTTTCTTTGCTCGGTTGGAAATTGAGAAGCAACCATTCCAATTATAATTGCGTTGTCTCCTGCTAAAACTAAATCAATAAAAACTATTTGAAAAAAAATTACTATTTGTTCGGTCATCTTCTACTATCCTCAATTATCATATCAGCTGCTTTTTCCGCAATCATTATTGTCGGTGCATTTGTATTTCCTGATGTGATATGAGGCATAACAGAGGCATCTACAACCCTTAAATTTTCTAGTCCGTGAGCGACTAATCTATCATTAACAACAGCATTTTCATCTTTACCCATTCTACATGTGCTCACCGGATGGAATATAGTATTCGCAAATTTTCCAGCTTCAGTTGCTAATTCTTCATTATCAGTAATATTGATTCCCGGTCTAAGCTCTTCAGGTTGATAATCTTTATAAGCTTTAGATTCCATAACAATTTTTCTTACAATCTTTAATGCTTTTCCAGCAATCTCACGATCTTCATCGGTTGATAAATAATTCATTTTTATTTTTGGTGAAACTCTGGTGTCTGGAGATTTTAATTCTATAGATCCTCTGCTTGTTGGTCTTACATTTGTAATTGTTGGAGTGAACGCTGGAAATTTATGTAAAGCTGATTTTCCTAAAAGATCGGTACTTGCTGGTGAAATATGAAATTGAAGATTTGGAGTTTCTAAATGTTCATCACTTTTAACAAAACCACAAACATAACTAGCACCAACTGTTAGAGGTCCTTTTCTTAAGAGAAGAAACTTTAAACCAGACAACATTTTTTTAGTAAAGCTGTAGTAAATATCATTTAAAGTTTCCAAATTTTTAACTTTATAAACAGGCCTTAGCATTAAATGATCAGTTAGATTTCTCCCAACTCCTTGATGATCTTTTAATACATTAATATTATTTTCTTTTAGAAGTTCTCCTGGACCAATTCCTGATGCTTGTAATATATGAGGCGAGCCTATTGTACCTGCGCTTAATATAATTTCTTTATTAGTTTCAACTGAAAATTCTTTTCCCTCTATCCAATAATTTACTTTTTTTGCTTTATTATTTTCAAATTCTATATTTTTAATGTGAGCCTTAGTAATAATTTTTAAATTTTTTCTATTCTTAACTGGATTTAAATAACCTACAGCTGTACTACATCTAAAGCCATTTTTGATCGTAAATGGAAAATATCCCATACCTTCATTATCACCGTTGTTAAAATCTTCAGTTCTTTTATAGCCATGCTCTTCAGCAGCCTCTAAAAATAGATCGAGAACTTTAAATGTTGCTCTAATTTTTTCTACTGCAATAGGCCCTCCAGAACCATGAAATTCATTTTCTCCAAATTGAAAATCTTCAGATTTTTTAAAATAGGGCAGAACATCATCCCACGACCAACCAACATTACCTAATTGTCTCCAATAATTATAATCATTAGATTGACCTCTGATGTAAAGCATTCCATTAATAGATGAGCTTCCACCAAGTGTTTTACCCCTTGGATAAACCATTTGCCTGTTATCGCAGTTTGGTTCTTTTTCAGTATTAAAACACCAGTCGGTATCTGGATTGTGCATCGTTTTAAAATAACCCCCTGGGATATGGATCCAAGGATTGGTGTCTTTGCCGCCGGCCTCAAGTAAAAGAACTTTAGTATCAGGGTTTGCTGTTAATCTATTAGCCAAGACACAGCCTGCGGATCCTGCACCAATAATTATGTAATCAAATTTATCCATATTTTTTATAAATAATCTTTAATGAATATTTAATGATTTTAAACATTTTTCTCATAAAAACGTCGAAATGACACTTGTATGTGGCTTTGATTTTTGAGAGGATCTTCACATTATAAATAAAAAGAGAGGGATATAATGAAAAAAATCGTTTCAGCGTTGTTTGCTGCTTTCTTAGTGTTTGGATTTATTTCAAATGCGAATGCTGCAAAAACATTAAAGTGTCAGACGGTTATTAGCGCTAAAGGTGATGAAGCGGTAATGTTAAAAGACTTTACTGACAACGTAACAAAACTAACAGGTGGATCTCTAAAATTTGAAATTATGCCAGCAGGAACAGTAGTTGGAGTTAAAGAAACTCTTGATGCTGTTGATAAAGGTTTGATTGATTGCGGATTTGCTTGGACTCACTATTGGTCTGGAGAACATCCAGCTGCTATGTTATTTGGTTCGCCAGTAGCAGGTGGTGGTGTAGGAATTGATAATATCGCATTCTTATCATGGTTTTTATATGGTGGTGGAGAACAACTATATGACAGACTTTGGGGAGAAATGAAAAGAGACATTAAAGGTTTCATGCTTCAACCAGTTGGTCCAGAAGCTTTAGGATGGTTCCCAAGAAAAATCAAAGACATGGATGATTTCAGAACATTTAAGTTCAGAACTCCTCCAGGAATTCCAGGTCAAACTTATAAAGACATTGGAATAGCTTCAGTTGCAATGGGTGGTGGAGATATTCTTCCAGCATTGGAAGCAGGAACTATTGATGCTGCTGAGTGGTGTTGTCCTCAACCAGATAAAGTGTTTGGTATTCATAAAGTATTAAAACACTACTATCTACAAGGTTTACACCAAGTAGTCGTAAATGCTGACTTTTACTTAAATAAAAGCACTTACGATAAGTTCACTGACCATGAGAAATTTTCAATGAAGATGGCTGCTGATGCATCGTTGATGAGAGCTTTAGCTTACAGAATCAACACTAATGGATTGGCACTTAAAGATCTAACTGAAAATCATGGTGTGATACTTGAAGATACACCAGCTGATTATTTCCCAGCTTATATGGCTGCAGCGAAAGCAACTTTAGAGAAAAATGCAAAAGAAAACGCATTCTTTAAAGAAGTTTATGATTCAATGATAAGCTTTGCTAATACTGCTGTACCATTCTGGTCTGGTGCACAAACATCGAATGCTAAGCTAGGAATGGCTTATGCTAATTCGTTGAAGAAATAAATAAAGTTATTAAGCGGGCTTTTATAAGCCCGCTTTTTTTTTCTAAAATTTATATGTCGGATAATCCAAAGTTAGATATTTCAGATGAAATGATAGCCGAAAGGCGATCAGGATCTGAAAAGATGCCTGATGATATGCCAACTTGGATGGCTAAAACTATAGTTAACATAGATAGATTTAGTAAATTAATAGGAAACATAGTTTGCTGGATTACAATCCCACTAATGCTTGGGATGGTTTATGAGGTTTTAGCAAGAAAATTATTTTTAGCTCCTACAATCTGGGCTTATGATATGAGCAGATTTTTTTATGGAGCATTGTTTATGTTAGGAGCAGGATATGCTCTTTCAAAAGGTGTTCATATTAGAGCAGATTTTTTATATAGAAATTTTAAAGTTAAAACTCAAGGCAGAATAGATTTTTGGCTTTACTTATTATTTTATTTTCCAGGATTAATAGTCTTTTTGTATATGACAACAGGCTTTGTCCAAGAAAGTATAATGAGAAACGAAAGAGGGATGGATACAACATGGATGCCATATATGTGGCCGATAAAATCTTGTCTATGGATTGGAATTGTTTTTCTTCTTATTCAAGGTATTTCAGAACTTTTTAAAAGTTATTACGCCGCCGTCAAAGGTAAGTGGCCAGGTAGTTAATGCTTTCACATTTAATAGATCCAGCAATTTTAGGTTTCATACTTATTGGTGTGATGTTGTTTGCAATATTTATTGGATTTCCAATTTCATTTACTCTTATTTTTTTAGGATTTGTTTTTGGATACTTAGGTTTTGGAAAATTAGTTTTCTATTTAATGACACTACAATTTTCGATGGTAATGACCGAACAAACTCTCGCCGCTGTCCCCTTATTTGTATTTATGGGAATAATGATGGAACAAGCAGGTTTAATGGAGAGATTATTCTCAGCTTTCCAAATGATGTTGGCAAGAGTTAGAGGTTCTTTATATTATGCAGTTTTATTTGTTTCTGTAATATTTGCTGCTGCAACTGGAATAGTTGGTGCATCAGTTACAATTCTTGGAATTATGGCTGCAAAATCAATGAATAGATCAAACTATGATGTAAAATTAGCTGCTGGTACGATTACTGCTGGAGGAACTTTAGGTATTCTAATTCCACCGAGCATTATGCTTGTAGTTATGGGTCCAATTATGGAAATTCCTGTAACTGATTTATTCGCAGCTGCAATAGTTCCAGGAATATTGTTGGCATGCTTATATGCTGCATATACTACATTCAGATGTATGATGAACCCAAAATTAGGTCCACCTATACCAGAAGAATTAAGAACAACAGATTTAAAAAAATTATGGCTAGAATTTTTCTTAGGATTAGTGCCACCCGCTGCATTAGTATTTGCTGCATTAGGAAGTATTTTATTTGGTTTTGCTACACCAACAGAAGCTGCAGGATGTGGAGCAGGTGGTGCATTATTGCTTTCTTTAGCTTACAGAAAATTAACATTAAAAAAATTACAAGATGCTTTAGTTAAAACTCTAGAGATTTCTGCATTAATTATGGTTTTAGTTGCTGCTTCTAATTTCTTTGGAGCAGTGTTTGCAAGATTAGGAACCCCAATGGTTTTAACAGATTTCCTTTTGTCACTTGAGATGAATAAATATTTAATTTTAGGAATAATCATGATTATGATTTTTCTTTTAGGATGGCCTTTAGAGTGGGTACCAATTGTTATGATAGTCGTTCCTATTATTTTACCATTAGTTGAAGCATTAGGATTTAATTTAACTTGGTTTGCAATTCTTGTTGCTGTTAATTTGCAAACCGCCTGGCTCTCACCCCCCGTAGCATTATCTGCGTATTTTTTAAAAGGAGTAGTTCCAAGTTGGGATTTAAAAGATATTTATCTTGGAATGATGCAGTTCATGGTATTGCAGATAATTGGATTAATTATAATCATAGCGTATCCAAAAATAGTACTGTGGTTGCCAACTCTCTTATATGGACAGCAGTAAATAATTGATTAATATCATTTAAGTGAATCAAAGCGAAAAATTTCAATTAAGGAATTGGGAATTAGTTTCAATAAATCCTAATAATCGAGACTGGAGTTGGAAAAATTACTTTAACTTTTGGGCTATAAATATTCAAACAATAGTTGGCTTCTCTTTGATATCAGCTTTATATTTATTCTATGATCTGAATTTTTTTGTTGTCTTAATAGGATCATTACTAGCTGGATTATTAGTATTCTTTTTTGCTAATATCATTGGAAAAATTTCTCAAAGTAGTGGATTAAGTTTTCCAACAATTCTTAGACTTTCAATGGGTTTTACTGGTGCAAGATATGTAGGGATGATCAGAGGATTAGTTGGCTTATTCATGTTTGGTGTACAAACATTCTTTATATCAAAGTCTCTAGGTTATATTGCAAGGATCATTCTATTTAAAATCGATAATCAAATCTTACAGAATGAAATATTTTTATTATTCTTTTTTGGTTTGAATTTAATTGATTGGGTTTGTTTATTTTTAACTTTAATATTTCAATACATCCTTTTTACAAAAGGACAGAATTTTTTAAAATCATTTATTAATTTTTCAGGTCTTTCAATATATTTAGGGCTTTCTGTTTTATTAATTGTTATTTTATCTGAGTATTACAATGAACTACTAAATGGAATAAAACTAAGCTTAGTCTTTAGCAATTTTGCAATTCAATCGAATATAGCTCCTATAATATCAATCACAGGAACTCTATTTGCTTATTTTGCTATAGTTATTCTAACTTTTGGAGACTTTTCTAGATACTCAATGAATTACAAGGAAATGACCAAAGGAAATTTAAGTATAATATTAAATTTAATATTCTTTTCTTTTTTCTCGGTATTAATCACATTAGGTTCAGATATTATTCTAACTAGCAAAGGTTTAAATGCTTCAAGTCTACTTACTAATCCAAATGATATAGTTGGAAAATTTAATAATAATTTTCTAACTTTCTTTTGTTTGATATTTATTATTATCTCTTCGTTATCAACTAATTTGATAGCAAATTATATTCCTTCGCAAAATACATTGATAAATTTTTTCCCGAACTCTTTAACGTTAAAAAAAACAGGAATTGTAATATCAATTATTGGATTAATTATTTCAACATTTTGGCTTTCAATTTTCAGCAAAGCTAATGTTTTGATATTTGTTGAAGCTGTAGCTACGACTTTTGGCCCAATTTTTGGAGTATTGGTTGCAGATTATTATTTGTTTAAAAAACAACAAATTAATCACAAAGAGCTTTTTTATCCTAAAGAACATACAGAATATATTTACAGTAACGGTTGGAACCTCAAAGCATTGTATGCTCTTTTAATTGGATCAATCTTTTCTTTATCGTCTTTACTAAATGAAAACTTAATACAATATCAATCTTTTGGATGGATTATTGGAGCATTCACATCTTATTTAGTATATTATTTATTGAATAATAAATAATAATGAAAGCGCTTGTCTACACTGGTGTTGAGGAGATGGAATTTAGGGAGGAAAAAGAACCTTCTGAAAAACCTGGAGAAAGTATTCTTAAAGTTCATGCATCAGGTATCTGTGGCTCAGATATGCATGCTTACCACGGAAAAGACGAGAGAAGAATCCCACCGTTAATTTTAGGTCATGAAGTTAGTGGTCAAATAATTAACGGAAAGCTTAAAGATCAAATTTCAGTTCTTAATCCATTAATAACTTGTAGAAATTGTGAATACTGCAAGAGCGGAAGAGAACATTTATGTCCAGATAGAGTTCTTTTAGGAATGAATAGACCTTATGAAAGACAAGGTGCGTTTGCTGAACTCATTACAGTTCCAGATCACAATATTTTCAAAGTTCCTGAAAAGCTTGATGTTAAAGAGGCTGCGGTTGCAGAACCAACAGCAGTTTCATATCATGCAGTATTATTAGCTGTAGAAGCATCAAAAAAACCATTAAATGAATGTAGAACGCTTGTTCAGGGCGGCGGAGCAATTGGCCTTTTGTGTGCATTAATTTTATCCAAGATCCAAGGTAATACAAATTTGACAATTTCTGATCCTAATCAAAAAAGACTTAATGAATGCTCCAAATATGTAGATGCAAAAACAGTGTCGCCAGATCATAAAGATATAAAAGAGAGCAGCTTTGATTTAGTTTTTGACACTGTTGGACTTGAAGTTTCACGACAACAGGCAATCAGTGTAGTAAAACCAGGAGGAATAATAGTTCATATCGGATTAACCCAGCCTGCTGGATCTTTTAATTTTAGGAAAGCAACCCTTCAAGAAGTTACTTTTATTGGAACTTACTGTTACACAAACAAAGAATTTGGTGAAACTATTGATATTTTAACTAATAACAAGCTAGGCAAGATAGAATGGATTGAGTACAGAAATCTTAAAGATGGTTGGGGAGCTTTTAAAGAAATTCATGATGGAACCTGTTCGGCACCTAAGATAGTGCTTCTGCCTTAAATTCTTGGTTTTTTAAGAGGTATTAATACCTTTTTTTCTCCGATTTTTTCTGAATTTTTTGAAATTACAGGTGCAGTTATAATTATAGACCAATAAATCATCAAACCAAAAAGAACTGTTAATTTCATATCATCTAAATAGAGAACAATAATGAATTATGCATGTTTAAATAATGTCAAAATTTTGAATTTGAAAATTATTTTATCTTTTATATAGAGAGGACATGTTTAGATTTTTATTTAAATTAATTTTAGTTACAGCGTTGTTTCAAACTACTTTGTATTCTGAGGAAGTAAAAGTATTTGAGTTTACAGAGAAAGAACTATCAGAATTGACAGTTAGAAAAGTAAGAGGGGCAGATAATAAAACTGAATATTCTGTTGGCTCTGATGAAAATGGTAATTACCTTAAAGCTATTGCTGATAATGCTGCTTCTGGCCTAGGTAAGGAGATTAAAATTGATCTAAATAAAACACCTTTCATAAATATTACTTGGAAAATTGAGAAAGACATACCAGGGATAGATGAGACAGCTAAAAAGGGTCATGACTTTGCAGGAAGAGTATTCGTCATTAAAAAAACTGGAGCAACACCTTTATCCAATAGAGCAATAAATTATGTTTTTTCAAGCAATCAAGAAGTTGGAAGCAACTTTCCAAGCCCATATACTAAAAAGTCCATAGATAATGTACTTGCTACTACCAAAACAAATTTAAATGAATGGGTAACTGTCAAAGCAAACGTTAAAGAAGATTTCAAGAAATTCCATAATTTAGATGTTAATGAGCTAGATGGTATAGCGATCATGTCAGATACAGATAATTCAAAGAAAAAATCAATTACTTACTATCAAAATATCTATTTTTCTTCTCAATAAATTTTATTAATATCAATTGATGAAAGTATTTAAGTATAATTTAAAAGTATACTATGAGGATACTGATTTTGGTGGAATAGTTTACCACGCAAATTATTTAAAGTACTTTGAAAGAGCAAGATCTGAGCTTATTTATTCCTTGGGATATTCGAATAAAAAGTTATTAGATAAACATAATGTTTTAATAGCAGTAAAAACTTGCAACGTAGATTTTAAAAAACCAGCTAAATTTGAGGATAAAATTACCGTTTTCACAAAAATAAAATCTAATACTTTGACTACAATTACAATGTCACAAGTAATTAAAAGAAAATCAGATACTTTATGTGATGCAGAGATTAAATTAGTATCTCTAAATAAGTTGGGAAAACCAGTAAAACTTCCAGTAGCACTTATTAACAAATTAAACTAGTTCTTTTACTTTTTTAAATAGTTTAGTCATTTGTTTTTCATTTATTCGTCCAGTATTTACATTTCTTGGACTTGGATGATAACACCCCATTAACAACACATTGTTAGGTAATTTAAAATATGTTCCATGACTAAATTTTACTCTCTCAGTGTAATCAAAATTTTCTCTATAAAATTTTACACAAGTATCAAACGCAATTTTCCCTAAAGCCACAATAATTTTTAGATTTTTAAGTATTTCAAATTCAGATTTAAAATAACCAAAGCAATTTTTTAACTCTTCATTTAATGGTTTATCTCCTGGAGGAACGCACTTTAGAGCTGGTGTTATAAAGGTATTTTTTATTTTTAATCCATCATTTATATGATCTGAATTACTTTGATTGGCAATTTTTACATTGTGTAAACATTTATATAAAAAATCTGAGGATTTATCGCCTGTAAATACTCTGCCTGTTCTTGTTCCACCATGAGCAGCTGGTGCTAGACCAACAATCATTATTTTTCCATTTATATCTCCAAAACCTGTAACTGGTTTTCCCCAATAAGTTTGGTCCATATATTGTTTTCTTTTTTCCGTAGATATTTTTTTTCTAAACCTCACAAGTCTAGGGCATTTATTACATTTAATTATTGTTTTTTTTAATTTTTCAAATTTAACGGTCATTAAGTTTAGAGAAGCTTCTTTTTGTGTGTCCATGGACCTTTTTTTGTTTTAGGTAAAAACTTTCTAAGGTCAAAAAGGACTTTTTCAGACAATTTTCTGTAGGTGGTTAGTTTTCCTCCATATATATTCAATAAAGGTAATTTTTTTATAATTTTTAAATCAAAAACATAATCTCTTGTGACTTTTGAAGCTGTATTAAAATCTTCAATTAGAGGTCTTATCCCTGAATAAGTATCTACAATGTCCTTTGTTCTGATTTGTTTTTTTAAGTAATTATTTACTGAACGAATTAAATATGTAATTTCTTTTTTTGATATTCCTTTATTTTCTGGTGATTTAACCTCAACTTCTGTAGTTCCAATTAAAGAAAACTTCCCTTTATAAGGTATCACAAATATTATTCTTTTATCAGTATTTTGAAATGTGAATGCAACATTTTCTTTGTACAATTTTTTTGTAATAATATGACTTCCTTTAACTAATCTTATTTTTTTCTTAGATTTAATTTTTATATTTTTATTTAAGGTTTCGTTTATCCATGGTCCAGATGCATTAATTAAAATTTTTGATTTTACTTTTTCACCTTTTTCAAGACTAATAATCCATTCATTGCCAATAATTTCAGCTTTTTTAACTTTGTTATATTCTAGTATTTTAGCTTTATTTCTTTTTGCATCTTTAGCATTTAGTTTCGTTAATTTTTTATCGTCAATTTGTATGTCAAAATATTGAAAACCAGTTTTGTATTTTTGCTTAAGAATATTTGAAAATTTTTTTGTAAGATCAAACGTTTTTGATTTTGGTATATTGCTTTTGCCACCTAAATTATCATACAAAAATAAACCAATTTTAATTAACCAGGCTGGTCGAATTTTATCTGCATAAGGAATTATAAAAGGAATCGGTTTGGAAATATGTCTGGCAATTTTATAAACTATTTCTCTTTCTTTCAGAGATTCTCTAACTAGTTTGAATTCATAATTTTCTAAATAACGAAGACCACCATGTACTAATTTTGTCGACCAAGATGAGGTTGCTCCTCCAATCTCACCTTTGTCAGCTAAACAAACTGATAAACCTCTACCTGCAGCATCTCTTGCAATACCTGCACCGTTTATACCGCCACCTATTATGAATAAATCAAATTTTTTAGACATTTAAATTATGATTTGTTTTAAAATATACAACCTCTCTTAGAAATTTAAAATTTTTAAATGCAATTATTTACAATTTCATAATATCTTAACATTAATAAAGTATTAATAAAAAATTAAATAAACTTAACAGAAGGATAGATATGAAAAAAATACTTAGTGTTTTAACAATTCTATTTACTTTCTCTTTTACATCACACAGTTATTCAAAAACAGAAATTCATTGGTGGTACGGAAACAGTGGTTTTCTTGGTGATGTAATTATTGAAATTGCAAATAGATTTAACGCTTCACAAGATCAATATACGGTCATTCCTACAGGAAAAGGAAGTTATGAAGATAACATGGCGGCAACTATTGCTGCATTTAGAGCAGGCGACCAACCACACTATTCACAGGTTTATGATGCTGGTGCTGCAATCATGGTAGCTCAAGTAAAAAATGGTGTTGTTATCGGTTTTGAAGAAATGGCTAAGAAATATGGCATTGATGTAGATGCTGACAACTATATTCCAGGCATTAAAAATTTCTATGCCGACTCTGATGGAAAAATGATTGGTGTACCTTTCAATAGTTCAACTTGTTTGATGTATGCAAACATGGACATTTTGAAAGAGGTTGGAATTGAATCTGTGCCAAAAACTTATGAAGAATTTGAGGCCATGGCTCCAAAAATCAAAGCTGCTGGATACATTCCTTTAGTTCAAAGTCATAGTCCATGGATTTGGACTGAAAATTTCTTTTCTAGACATAATTTATTAATGTTAGATGGAAATAATGGTTACGATGCTGTTCCTACAAAAACTTTATTCGCTGAAACTGATGCATTTGTCTATCATTGGAAGAAAGTTAAAGAATGGTATGATAAAGGTTTATATGGCTATAAAGGAAGAGCGTGGGGAGACAATCAAGCACCATTTATAGCAGGTGAAGCTGCATTTTGGTTTGGTTCTGCTGCATCATTTGGTGGAATGAAAGGTGTTGTTCCAAACTTTACAGTTAATCATATTCCTTACTGGGATTCAGTAACCAAAGGAAAAGAGTATCCAACTTTTATAGGTGGTGCTGCTAACTGGATCTTAAATGGTCATACTGAGGAAGAGTACAAAGGACTTGCTAAATTTATAGAATTTATGGGTTCTCCAGAAATGGATCTGTATTATCACAATATGACTGGTTACTCTGCAGTGACTAAAGGTGGTATAGAGTTAGCTGAAACTATAAATTTCTATAGAGCTTCTCCATATCATAAAGCAGTTGGTGAACAATTAAGCTTAGAAGGTTCAACTATTCCTGGTGGATATAGAGCTGGTAACTGGCCCCAAATTCGTGAAGTAATTTACGAAAATATTGAGCCAATGTTAAACGGCAAAATATCAATCGAAAAAGGATTGCAGAATATGGACAAAGGTGCAGCTAAATTGTTAAAGCAATTTGCTAAAACTTTGTAAGAATAATTAAAACAATAAGGAGGGTATTAATTTACCCTCCTTATTTATTTTTACAAAAGTATGAAAAAAGTCCAATTCAAATCTAGCTATTCACAATATCTTTTCTTAGCTCCGCAGCTAGGTATATTGTTAATTTTTTTATATTGGCCAATCATACAAACCTTTAGAGATGCATTTACAATGCAAGATGCTTTTGGATTTGGATCGAAGTTTGTATGGTTTGACAATTTTTTATTTATTTTTGATGATCCAGCTTATTTCATAGCTTTCAAATTTACTATTATTTATAGTTTTGTTATTACGTTAATTACAGGCTCAATTGGATTATTACTTGCCGTTCAGGCTAATAATGTAATGCATGGTAAAAGCACTTACAAAACACTTTTAATTTGGCCTTATGCAATTGCGCCTGCGGTAGTCGGTGTAATGGCAAATTATTTTTTTAGTGAAAGATTTGGTCTTCTTTATCATTTATTTCACGAACTGTGGGGATTTAATTGGTACGAAAGTGTGTTCGACTCTTATATTTACGTAATCATAGCTGGTTCTTGGAAGCAAATCAGTGCTAATTTTATTTTCTTCTTGGCTGGACTTCAAGCTATACAAAAATCTGTAATTGAAGCATCAATGATTGACTGTAAAAATAGTTTTAGAAGATTTTGGACAATTACATTCCCATTATTAATGCCAACTACATTCTTTTTAATAATTATTAATATAACGTATGCTTTCTTTGATACATTTGGAATTATTGATACCACAACAATAGGTGCTCCTTCCGGTGAAACAAGAACTCTAGTTTATAAAGCTTACATGGATGGATTTAGAGGACTGGATTTAGGAAGTGCAGGAGCTCAATCAATAATGATGATGTTGATTGTATTAGTAATTACGATTTTTCAATTTAGATATATCGAAGGGAAAATACATTATAATTAATGACTAGATTTATCACATCAAGTTTTTCACATTTAATTTTACTCATTGGAATACTAATCATGGTAGTTCCTGTATGGATGATTTTTGCTAGCTCGACGCACACGAGTTCAATGATTAATATGAATGGTCTCCAAATGTTTTTAGGAGATAGCTTTTATGAAAATTACTTACGAGTTTTATTATATCAGGGTGGTTTTTTTAAAGAGATAACAGCATTAAAAATGTTTTTTAATAGTTTTATCATGGCTACAGGAGTTGCAATATTATCCGTTGTTACATCTTTAATGGCTGCTTACGCGTTGGTTTATTACAGAATAAAATATGCAACATTATTGTTTTGGATTATATTTATTACAATTTTAGTACCATTAGAGTTAAGAATTTTCCCTACTTATTCAGTAATGGCTGAGCTTAATCTAGTGAATTCTTACTTTGGATTAATAGTTCCTATTTCAGCATCAGCTATAGCAACATTATTCTTTCGACAATTTTATAAAACTGTTCCAGATGAATTACTTGAATCCGCAAAACTTGATGGAGCAAATACCTGGAGATTTTTTGTTGATTTTTTAATTCCTTTGTCAAAAACAATGATTGTAGCGATGTTAATATTTATGTTTGTTTTTGGCTACAATCAGTATCTATGGCCATTATTGGTAACAACTTCAGAACAATATTGGACAGTGGTTATGGGATTAAAAATGATGTCGGGTTCAATTGTTCATCGTTTTGCTTTCGTGATGATGTCTATGGTGCCACCAATTTTAATTATAATTGTGTTGCAGAAATATTTTATTAAGGGGGTTTTTCAAGATAAATGAAAATTAAACCACTTCAAATAATTGCTCATATTATTTTAATACTAGGAGTCTTGTTAATGGTAGTTCCTATTTGGATATCTTTTGCAAGTTCTTCGCATGACTCTGTAACTATATTAACCGAAGGTATGAAGTTTCATATAGGTGATCAGCTAGCAAGAAACTATAACGAAGTTTTAAATGAAAAAGGTGGTTGGTCAGAAGAAGTGACTGCTGCAAAAATGTTTATTAATAGTTTTATAATGGCATTAGGAATTGCAACACTTAAGGTAGTTATTTCAGCAATGTCAGCATATGCTTTGGTTTATTATAGATTTAAATTAGCTGTACCAATTTTTTGGTTAATCTTTATTACTCTACTTGTTCCTTTGGAGGTAAGGATTTTTCCAAGCTATAAAATTGTATCTGATTTAGGTTTAACAAATTCATATACAGGCCTTATCCTTCCATTAGTTGCTTCAGCTACAGCAACATTTTTCTTCAGACAATTTTATAAAACAATTCCAGATGAACTCTTGGAGTCAGCAAAATTAGACGGAGCAAATGCTTGGAGTTTTTTCATAGATTTCTTGGTTCCATTATCTAAAACCATGATAGCAGCAATGTTTATCTTTATGTTTGTATATGGATACAGCCAATATTTATGGCCACTAATAATGACAACTGCAGAAGAATACTGGACTGTTGTAATGGGAATGAAGATTATTTACACAGAAAGCTATGAAGGAGTTGCTCTGCCAAGAACTGCAGAAAGATTTGCGTATATCATTTTGTCAATGATCCCACCAGTTTTAGTGGTAGTATTTTTACAAAAATGGTTCATAAAAGGATTAATTCAAACGGAGAAATAAATGAGCTTTTTAGATTTAAAAAATGTGACTAAGATTTACCCAAATGGAACTAAGGCTGTTCATGAAACTTCATTAAGTGTTGATGAAGGTGAGTTTATGGTTTTTGTAGGACCTAGTGGATGTGGAAAATCAACTTTATTAAGAATGGTTGCAGGCTTAGAGGATATTACAGAGGGTGATATTAATCTTGATGGAAAATTAATTAATGAGGTAGATCCGTCTGAAAGAGATGTAGCAATGGTGTTTCAGAACTATGCATTATACCCACATATGAATGTTTATAATAACTTGGCTTATGGTCTAAAAAACAGAGGAATTGACAAAGAAACAATTGAGCAAAAAGTAAATGATGCAGCTAAGCTGCTACAAATTTCAGATTATTTACAGAGAAAACCTTCAATGTTATCCGGAGGTCAAAGACAAAGAGTTGCAATGGGTAGAGCAATTGTTAGAAATCCTAAAATATTCTTATTTGATGAACCTCTTTCAAACTTAGATGCAAAATTAAGAATTCAGATGAGACTTGAAATCAAAAAACTTCAGCAGAAAGTTGGAGTAACAAGCATATTTGTTACGCATGATCAAGTAGAGGCCATGACACTTGCTGATAGATTAGCAGTTATTAACAATGGAATTATTGAACAGCTTGGAACTCCTATTGAGATATATGATAATCCAAAATCATTATTTGTTGCTGGTTTTATTGGCTCACCTCAAATGAATTTTTTAGATGGTAATATAAAAAATAAAACATTATCTGCAGAAGGTTTTGAAATTAAAGATATTGATAGTGACTTTGAGGGAGAAGTAAAATTAGGAATAAGACCTGAACATTTAAGTCAAAGTGAAAATAGTTTAATTAATTTAAAAGTAGACTTAGTGGAACAACTTGGTTCGGATAATCTTGTTTATGGTCACTTAAAAGACAAAAAAGACTTTTGTTATAGGTGTCCGGGAAATCTAACTATTGAAAAAGGTGCTGATCTAAGTCTTAATATTGAGAACAATAAATATTATATTTTTGATAAAAGCACTGGCAAAAGAGTTAATTAATTTTGATTTTAAGCAAACCAAATCATATAAAAATTTATGGTCACCGAGGAGCAAGAGGAGATCTTCCCGAAAACACTCTAGAAAGTTTTAAATACTTATTTGAAAACAATATTAATGCATACGAAACTGATATTTTGATTTCAAAAGATTTTATTCCTGTAATTACTCACGACTTTAGATTAGATCCAAGTCTTACAAAAGATAACGAGGGAAATTGGATAGAGGATGAAAATATAAAAATATATGATTTAACTTATGAAGAACTTTTAAAATTTGATGTTGGATCTTTAAATAAGTTATCTAGATATGGAAGAAGATTTGTTAATCAAAAAACTTTAGAAAATCAAAAGATACCGAAACTTTCTGAATTATTAAATTTATCCTCAAAAAACATATCTGAAAATCTATTAATAAATTTAGAAATTAAATCTACACCTGATGAGGAAAATCTAACGCCGACTCCAGAAGAAATGGTTAAACTAGTTATGCAAGAGGTAAATAAGTCAACCTTACAAAATAAAATAATTGTTTCATCATTTGATTGGCGAACACTGACAGAAATGAAAAAACTTTACCCTGAAATTTCAAGAGCTTATTTAACTTTTCAACAACAGGCTGGAATTAAAATTAAAAATACAATTTATAATAGATCTCCATGGATGAGTTACATGCCCTTTTTTGAAAATCATGAATTACCGAAAATTATAAAATCACAAGGCGGAGAAGCTTGGCATCCATACCATAAAGATATTACAAAAAAACTAGTAGATATTTCTCATCAAGAAAATTTGCCAGTGAATGTTTGGACAGTAAACAAAGATTACGACATGTTAAAAATGGTTGAGTATGGTGTAGATGGTATCATGACAGATTATCCATTGAAGCTTAAAGAACTTTGTGAGAAAGAAAATATAAACTGGTTTTAGTTTATTTTAATGGATTTAAATATAGTAAGTAATGAGGAAAAGTTTTTAGCTGGAAAACTTGAAGGATATACTTTAAAAGGTGCTGAAAATAAATTTGATGACAAAGGAAATCCTTTACCCTTTCCAGGTTGTACAATAATTTGTAATATTCCTCTTAATACCAATTTATCCGATGAAATTAGTAGTTTTCAAAAAAAAATAAAAAATTTTAATCCAGAAAAAACTTATTTCTATTTACCTCAATCTAGTTTTCATATGACGTTATTTGATTGTTGTAATTTAAATACAAAAAATACAAATAATTGGCCATCAGATATAGATCTTGATATGGATCACAAAGATATAGCTTTTGAATTAAATAAAAGAATTAAAAACTATAATTTTCCAAAAGAATTTAATCTTAAACTAAAAACATTTTTTGGTGGTTATAGTATTATTTTAGAACCTTTTTCTAAAAAGGATGAAAAAATTCTTAGAAATTGTAGAGATGAACTAAGTAGCTTATTAAAAATTAAATTTGAAAACCATCAAAGATATACTTTTCATATTACTTTGGCATATATCTTAAGAGAGCTTAGTGAGATTGAAATAAGTAATTTAATTGAATTTAATAAAAAACTATTTTTAGACTTTAGTAAAAAATTTCCAAAAATTACTTTTTCAAAACCTGAAATGTGTACTTTTGAGAACATGTTAGAATTTAAAAGTGTTAATCCTTCCAGCTTGTATTAGTTTTTACTTTTAGAAAAAAAAATTTAGGTATAGACTTAAATTGTGAAAAAATTTCTTGTTGCTATTGACCAAGGCACAACATCAACTAGAGCAATTCTCTTTGATTTAGATGGTAATATAAAATTTACATCCCAGTTTGAATTTAATCAATATTTTCCAAAAAATGGATGGGTGGAGCATAATCCAAACGAAATTTGGCTTACAACTCTAAAAGCGTTGAAAAAAGTAATAAAAAAAGCATCACTATTAAGAGGAAAAATATTAAGTATAGGAATAACTAACCAGAGAGAGACAACTATTCTTTGGAATAAGAAAACAGGAAAACCAGTCTACAACGCAATTGTTTGGCAAGATAGAAGAACCCAAGACTATTGTGAAGAGTTAAAGAAAAAAAATTATGAAAAAATTTTTAGAAAAAAAACTGGATTATTTATTGACCCATATTTTTCTGCAACTAAAATTAAATGGATACTAGAAAACGTAAAAAATGTTAAGAAACTTTTAAAATCAAATAATTTATTATTTGGTACTGTTGATACTTTCCTTATTTGGAAACTTACTAATGGGCAACATCATTTAACAGAAGCAACTAATGCTTGTAGGACCATGTTATTTAACATTAATAATAACAAATGGGATAAAGAAATCTTAAAAAAACTTAAAATTTCTGAAAATATTTTGCCAAAAGTTAAAAATTCAGCTGATAATTTTGGTTTAACAAGTAAGAGAATTGTCGGCAGTGAAATACCAATATCAGCAGTTCTAGGAGACCAACAAGCAGCTGCAGTAGGACAGTCATGCTTTGAAAGAGGTTCAGTAAAAAGCACATATGGAACTGGTGCCTTTGTCATAATGAATACTGGTTCAAAAAAAATTTATTCTAAAAATAAATTATTAACAACAATATGTTACAGATTGAATGGAAAAAATACTTATGCTCTTGAAGGATCTATTTTTATTGCAGGTGCAGGTGTACAATGGTTAAGAGATAAATTAAAATTTATTAACAATGCTTTTGATACGGAAACAATTGCTCAATCAAAAAAAAATAATGAGGGTGTATACGTTGTGCCAGCCTTCAGTGGAATGGGAGCACCTTATTGGAGGCCTGATGCAAGAGGGGTAATAACAGGTTTAACAAGAAATAGTGATTGGAAAACCTTAGTTAGAGCAGTATTAGAGTCAGTTGCCTATCAAAGTAATGATTTATTTAATGCAATGAAAAAAGATGGTTTAAAACCAACTAAACTTAAGATTGATGGAGGCATGGTAAAAAACAACTGGTTTTCGCAATTTTTATCTGACATCATAAATATAAATACAGAAAGACCAAAGGTATTAGAAACAACTGGTTTAGGAGTAGCTTTACTAGCTGGATATCAAATTGGATTATTTAAATCATTATATCAAATCAAGAGGAAATGGAAAAAAGATAAAATTTTTAAGCCTAAAATAAACCGAAAAGTTAGGAACGATTTAATAAATGGTTGGAAATTATCAGTTCAGAAAGCTCTATTATAAAAAATACAGATAAAAATTTAATTGTCGTTTATGAAATATATAAATTTTATTCTTTTATTTTTGCTAAGTATTTTTAATTCAAATTATTCACAGGCTAATGATTTAGTAATAAGCGAACTGCAGAAGGGTGGGAAAATTGTATTTATAAGACATTCACTTGCACCAGGAAATGGAGATCCTGATAATATTGATTTAAAAAAATGTGATACTCAAAGAAATTTAAATCAAGAAGGTATAGAGCAATCAAAAAATATTGGAATATTATTTAGCGATAATAATATTCAAATTGATAAAGTTTTATCTAGTGAATGGTGTAGATGCAAAGATACTGCTAGATTTGCCTTTAATAATTATGAAACCTTCAAAGGTTTAAACTCTTTTTATCAAGAAAAGTTTTATAAATATAAAGATGGACAAATTAAGAGTTTAAAAAAATATATATCTAACTGGAATAGTGAGAAAAATCTTATTTTAGTAACACATTTTGTAGTTATTTCAGAAATGTTAAATTTTGGTACTTCATCTGGTGAAATTGTTGTTATAGATAAAGATTATAAATTTATAGGAAGTATTGAAACCATGTAGTAATTATACATGATTATTATATTGAATTATGAAAGTTGGATTTATAGGTGTTGGATGGATGGGATTTGGTATCGCAAATAACATCCTTAAAAATAATCATGAATTATTTGTAATTGCTAATAAGAACAGAAAGCCAATTGATAGAATAGTCAAAGAAGGTGCAAAAGAAGTTAAATCTTATGAAGAACTTTGCAAAAGCGGATTAGATGCTTTGTTTTTATGCGTAACGAATTCTCCTATTGCTCATGAAATTGGAAAAAAAATAGTATCATTATTAACTGATAAAACGATTGTAATAGATATTACCACTCATAATCAAAATGGATCTGTTGAAATGGAGCAAATATTAAATGCAAATAATATTCCTTATTTAGAATGCCCTGTAATGGGAGGTCCTGTTCAAGCAGAAGAAGGAGTATTGGGTGGAATTGTTGGTGGATCTGAGGAAAATTTAAAAAGATCAGAAGAACTTTTAAAATGTTTTTGTAAAAATTATTATCATTTTGGTGGGATTGGAAATGGTGCAAAGACAAAATTATTAAATAATTTTCTATCTTTAGGAACAGCTACTTATGTAATTGAATTAATAAAAGCTGCAAAAAAATTAGATATAGATTTAGAAAAACTTTATAAAGTAGCTCAATTAGGCTCAGGAAACTCTAATGCCTTAAAGAGAATTTTTGATAAAGTTTTAGAGGATGATTACACAGGTTTTAAGTTTACAGCGACTAATACACTTAAAGATTTAACATATATAACTGACTTATTAAAAGGTATGGATAATGCGGAAAAATTATCTGATTTATCAAAATCATTTTATAAAAAAGCAGTTGATGATGGTGATGGTGAGCTTTTTATAAGTGAACTAATAAAAAAGAATTAATCTTTTTTTTCTTCTTTTTCTTTTTCAGCGAAGAATAAAGCAATCGCAAATAAAGTTGTCCATGCAATTCCTAATAATGCTTTTGGACTAGTTTCAGCACTCCATATATCTAAAAAGATTGCACCTAATGCAAGACCGACAAGATAAATAACAATTGCAATATTTGTTTTGCTCATATCAATTAAGCTAATGTTTTACACTATTATTCTAATTGGACAATTATAAACAATCATATATAAAGCACCAATAATTTGGGCGAGTGGCGGAATTGGTAGACGCGTTGGTCTTAGGAACCAATAGTGCAAACTGTGAAGGTTCGAGTCCTTTCTCGCCTACCATATTTTATGAAAGTAACAGTAGAAAATAAAAAAGGTTTAGAAAAAGATATAAAAGTTTTTATCGATAAAAAAACTATATCTGGATATCTCGAAGAAAAATACGAAGAGATAAAAAAAGATGTCGTTTTAAAAGGATTTAGACCAGGTAAAGTTCCTACAGAAATTTTAAAAAGACAGTTTGGAAAAGCGGTCTATGGAGAAGTAATCGATAAAGTATTGAAAGATACTACTACTAAAGCTCTTGAAGACAATAAAATTAAACCTGCAGGTCAGCCTAAAATTGATTTAAAGTCATTTGGTGAAGGAAAAGATCTTGAATACACAATTTCAGTAACAGAATTACCAAATGTAGAGGTTGGATCATTAAAAGATTTAAAAGTAGACGAGTACGTTGTTAAAATTGATCCAAAAGAAACAGATAAAAGAATTGATCAAATAGCAAAAACTCAAAAAAACTTTAAAGATGCTGAAGAAAGTTATGCAGCTAAAGTGGGTGATTTAGTTGTTTTTGATTATAAAGCAACAGTTGATGGCAAAGATTTTAAAGGAAATGAAGGAAAAAATACTCAATTAGAACTTGGAAAAGATTTATTTATTAAAGGATTTGATAAAGAATTAGAAGGTGTCAAAAATAAAGAAGATAAAAAAGTAGAAGTTAAGCTACCAGAAAACTTTCCAGAAAAAGAAGTGGCTAATAAATCTGCAGTGTTTGAATGTAAAATTACAGCTGTCAAAAAACCAGAAGAAACAAAAATTGATGATAACTTTGCAAAAAATTTAGGAGCAAAAGACTTAAATAATTTAAAAGAGTTAATATCTAAACAAATCAATGATGAATTTAAAAATTCGTTAGAAATGATTTCAAAAAAACAAATTTTAGAACAAATTGAAAAACAAAAACTCGATCAGTTACCAGCAAATCTCATTGAACAAGAAGTAAATTTATTAGCTCAAGGCATGAAGGAAGAAGAAAAGAAAAAAAATATGAAATACTTTGAGGAACAAGCTAAAAAAAGAATTAAAACTGGTTTAATTCTAAACGCATTTGGTGAAAAAAATCAAATTAAAGTATCTCAAGAAGAATTAAATGCAGAAATACAAAAGCAGTTTAGAATGATGCCTGGACAAGAAAAAATGGTTAAAGAGTATTATGAGAAAAATCCAGGAGCGATAGAGAGTTTAAGAGGTTCTATTTATGAAGAAAAAATAATAGGTGAACTTAAAAAAATTGCGAAAGTAAACAAAAAAGAAATTAGCAAAGAAGAAGCTGAAAAAATATTAAAAGAAGAAAATGAAAAAAATTTAAAAGAGCAAGAGAAATTATCAAAGCTATCTGAAGGAGCTGATGATAAAATAAAAGAGAAAAAAGAAGTTAAGTCAGAAGATAAAAAAGAAAAGAAAACAGCTAAACCAACTAAAGCTCCAAAAAAAGTAGCAAAAAAAACTAAATCAACAAAAAAAGTTAGCAAAAAGTAATCACAAGTTGTATAAGTAAATCGAATCACTTATGACAACAAAAATTCCAGAACATTTAAGTACTTTGATCCCAATGGTAGTTGAGCAATCAAGCCGAGGTGAAAGAGCTTATGATATTTATTCAAGATTATTAAAAGAGAGAATTGTTTTTGTAGTTGGACCAATTAATGATGCAGTTGCATCTTTGGTTACTGCTCAATTATTATTTTTAGAGTCTGAAGATCCTAAAAAAGAAATTTCATTATACATAAATAGTCCAGGTGGCTTGGTTACTGCAGGTTTAGGAATTTATGACACGATGCAATATATCAAACCTGAAGTTAGTACATTGTGTATTGGACAAGCTGCAAGCATGGGATCATTTTTGTTAGCTGCAGGATCAAAAGGAAAAAGATTATCATTACCAAATTCAAGAATAATGGTTCACCAACCATCTGCAGGTTTTCAAGGTCAAGCAACCGATATAGAAATTCATGCTAATGAGGTTATGTCTTTGAAAAAGAGATTAAATGAAATTTATTCTAAACACACTGGTAAGTCAGTTGATCAAATCAAAGAAGCTTTGGAGAGAGACAATTTTATGACTCCAGATAACGCAAAAGATTTTGGTTTGATCGATAAAGTAGTAGAAAAAAGAGATTAAACAACAATATATAGTTTATTCACAACCTATACTTGATTAAGAAGTAATCTTTGTAATAAAGTATTCAAATTGATTCGTTATAAAAAACTATGAGCAACAATAATAAAAATATTCTTTACTGTTCTTTCTGTGGAAAGAGCCAACATGAAGTCAGAAAATTAATTGCTGGCCCTACAGTATTCATATGTGATGAGTGTGTTGAATTATGCATGGACATCATTAAAGAAGAGAGCAAAGATACTTTTGTCAAACATCAAGATGGATTGCCATCACCAAAAGAGATCTGCGCAGTTCTAGATGATTATGTAATTGGACAAGATCATGCAAAAAAAGTTTTATCAGTTGCAGTTCATAATCATTACAAAAGATTAAATTACGAAAATAAAACAAGCAAAAATGTAGAACTTTCAAAATCAAATATTTTATTAGTTGGACCAACAGGATGCGGAAAAACTTTATTAGCTCAAACTTTAGCGAGAATTTTAGATGTTCCTTTTACAATGGCAGATGCAACAACATTAACTGAAGCTGGTTATGTTGGTGAAGATGTTGAAAATATAATTTTAAAATTATTACAAGCAGCAGATTATAATGTTGAAAAAGCACAAAGAGGAATTGTTTATATTGATGAAGTAGATAAAATTAGCAGAAAATCAGAAAACCCATCAATTACAAGAGATGTTTCAGGCGAAGGAGTTCAACAAGCTTTATTAAAAATAATGGAAGGTACAGTTGCTAGCGTACCTCCTCAGGGTGGAAGAAAACATCCACAACAAGAGTTTTTACAAGTAGATACCACAAACATCTTATTTATATGTGGTGGTGCATTTGCAGGTTTAGATAAAATTATTTCTCAAAGAGACAAAGGATCATCAATTGGATTTGGAGCTGAGGTTAAAAGTCTTGAGGATAAAAAAGTAGGTGAGTGGATGAAGAATCTTGAGCCAGAAGACTTATTAAAATATGGATTGATACCTGAATTTATTGGAAGATTACCTATAACAGCTACGTTAGAAGATCTTGATGAAAAATCTTTAGTTAAAATTTTATTAGAACCAAAAAATTCTTTAATAAAACAATATAAAGAACTATTTAAATTAGAGGGAGTAAAACTTACTTTTAAAGATCAATCAGTTAAAGATATTGCCAACAAAGCTATATCTAAAAAAACTGGTGCAAGAGGTCTTAGATCGATTCTTGAAAATATATTATTGAAAACAATGTTTGATTTACCAAGTCAAGATAATATAGAGGAAGTTATAATTGATTCTGGTGCGGCGAAAGGTATATCTGCACCTGTTATTGTTCATTCGAAGAACAAAACTAAAACTGATAAGACTTCAGCAGCATAATTACTCGTTAATAAACCATAATTTCCTATTGCATTATAAGATATAATATCCATATTTCTCTGATGGATATAAAAGTGACATTACCGTTATTGCCATTAAGAGACATAGTTGTTTTCCCAAGTATGGTTATCCCTTTATTTGTTGGAAGAGATAAGTCTATCACTGCATTAAATGAGGTAATGAAAGGGGATAAAAAAATTGTACTTGTCACACAAAAAAATTCTGAAGTTGACGACCCAAAGAAAAATGACGTTTTCACTTATGGATGTGAAAGTAACATTTTGCAATTACTAAAACTTCCTGATGGAACTGTTAAAGTATTGGTAGAAGGTACAAAGAGAGTCAAAATAGTTGATTTTAAAGATGATGAAAAGTTTATTAAATGTTCATTCGAGTATCAAAAAGATATTATTTCAAAAGAAGATGATCTGCTCCCATTAAGTTTAACTGCTATAAAAAGATTAGAAAAGTTAACTAGCGTAAATAAAAAAATATCTTCCGAGACAATTAACAATATTAAGCAATTAAAAGATCCATCAAAAATTGCAGATAATATAATTTCTCATATCAATGCTAGCATCTCGGAAAAACAACAAATCTTTGAAATTTTAGATGTTAAGAAAAGATTAAATAGCGTCATTAAAATAATGGAAAATGAGGCAAGTATCATAGGCGTGGAGAAGAGAATAAGAGGAAGAGTTAAAACTCAAATGGAGAAAACTCAAAGAGAGTATTATTTAAATGAACAGTTAAAAGCTATTCAAAAAGAATTAGGTGAAATTGAAGATGGTAAGGATGAGACCACAAGCTTAAAAAAATCAATTTTGAAGGCAAAGATGCCAAAAGAAGTTGAGAAAAAATGCATGTCAGAATTAAAAAAATTAAAAAATATGAGTCCAATGTCTGCGGAGGCAACTGTTGTAAGAAACTACTTAGATTGGATGATAGATTTACCATGGTTTAAAAAAGATAAGGTGGACATAGATTTGAACAAAGCTTTAAAAATTTTAGAAGAAGATCACTTTGGGTTAGAAAAAGTTAAAGAAAGAATAATAGAATTCTTAGCAGTCCAAAAAAGAATGGATAAAATAAAAGGCCCTATTCTATGTTTAGTAGGTCCGCCGGGTGTAGGAAAAACTTCTTTAGGAAAATCAATTGCAAAGGCAACTAATAGACAATTTGTAAGAATGTCTTTAGGTGGAGTAAGAGATGAGGCAGAAGTCAGAGGTCACAGAAGAACTTATATTGGTTCGCTTCCTGGAAAAATTATTCAAATGATGAAAAAGGCTGGTACTAAAAATCCTTTATTTTTATTGGATGAGATAGATAAAGTTGGAAACGATTATAGAGGTGATCCATCCTCAGCTTTATTAGAAGCTTTGGATCCTGAGCAAAACACAACATTCAATGATCATTACTTAGAAGTTGATTATGATTTGTCCGATGTTATGTTTGTAACAACAGCAAACACATTAAATATTCTTCCCCCACTTTTAGATAGAATGGAAGTTATAAGAATTCCAGGATATACAGAAGATGAGAAAATTAATATTGCTAACAAATATTTGCTTCCTAAACAAATTAAAGACAACGGTGTTAAAGAAGGTGAAATGAAATTAGCTGACGATACAATTAAAGAAATTATAAGAAGTTATACAAGAGAAAGTGGTGTTAGAAATTTAGAAAGAGAAATATCAAAAGTAACGAGAAAAGTTGTTAAAAAAGTTGTAAATAATGAAGAAAAGAGTGTTGACATTAATGAAAAAAATATACCTGACTTTCTTGGAATTAAGAAATTTAAATTTGGTGAACTAGAAATAAAAGATCAAGTCGGAATAGTCATAGGTTTAGCTTGGACAGAGTTTGGTGGAGAAATATTAAAAGTTGAAACAGTTAATATGCCAGGTAAAGGCAGAATGCAAATAACTGGTAAGTTAGGTGACGTAATGCAAGAGTCTGTAAAAGCCGCAAAATCCTATGTCAGATCAAAATGTTTAGAATTTGGTGTAAAGCCACCACTATTCGAGAAAAAAGATTTTCATATACATGTTCCAGAAGGTGCAACACCTAAAGACGGTCCTTCAGCAGGTATTGCGATGGTTACATCAATTGTATCCTCAATTACAAAAGTTCCAGTAAAAAGAGAAATAGCAATGACAGGTGAAGTAACAATTACAGGCCAGGTTTTACCAATTGGTGGCTTAAAAGAAAAATTATTAGCAGCCCATAGAGCCGGAGTTAAAAAAGTTTTAATTCCTAAAGAGAATGAAAAAGATTTAGTTGATGTACCAAAAAAAGTGAAAGATGATATTGAAATAGTTCCAGTAGAAACTGCTGATGAAGTAATTAAAATAGCTTTAACAAAAGAATTGAAGCCTACTGAATGGACTGAAGTAGATAAATTAACTGAAACTAAAAAAGACGATAAATCCCAGGCTAGTATACAGTAATAAACAATTTACATTATAATAAGCTTGATGTAATAGTACCATGTTTTGGGCGGTTAGCTCAGTTGGTAGAGCATCTCGTTTACACCGAGGGGGTCAAAGGTTCGAGTCCTTTACTGCCCACCAGAACACGGGGGTGTAGCTCAGTTGGTTAGAGCGATCGCCTGTCACGCGATAGGTCGAGGGTTCGAGTCCCTTCACTCCCGCCATCAAATAAATGAATAAAATAGAGCCTTAAAATGTGACCTATCTGCTCTTTTAGTTGATCTAAAAGGTGCTATATAGACTCATCATGCTTGCGGATTTTTTAAAAGATTATTTGCCAATAATTATATTTTTACTTGTTGCACTTGTATTAAGTGTAGCATTTGTGGCGGTCAATTATTTAGCATCTCCAAAAAATCCTGATCCAGAAAAATTATCAGCATACGAGTGTGGATTTGAACCATTTAATGACTCTAGAATGGAATTTGACGTTCGATTTTATCTTGTTGCAATATTATTTATTATTTTTGATTTAGAAATCGCTTTTCTGTTCCCTTGGGCAATATCTTTAGGCAAAATCGGAATATTCGGATTTACATCAATGATGATCTTCCTATTTATTCTTACTATTGGGTTTATTTATGAATGGAAAAAAGGAGCATTAGACTGGGAATAAAATGAATTTAGAAGAAAGAAAAAAAAATATTCCAGAAGAATTCAAACAATTAGCACAAGATTTTAGTGATAATGGTTTTATAACAACATCACTAGATAATCTAGTTAACTGGGCTAGAACTGGATCATTACATTGGATGACTTTTGGTCTAGCATGTTGTGCAGTCGAAATGATGCAAACTTCAATGCCAAGATATGATTTAGAAAGATTTGGCGCCGCACCTAGAGCTTCACCTAGACAATCAGATGTTATGATTGTTGCTGGAACACTTACAAACAAAATGGCTCCAGCACTAAGAAAAGTTTATGACCAGATGCCAGAACCAAGATATGTAATTTCTATGGGAAGTTGCGCAAATGGTGGAGGATATTATCATTATTCTTATTCTGTAGTGAGAGGATGTGATCGTATTGTACCAGTTGATGTATATGTTCCCGGGTGTCCTCCTTCTGCTGAAGCACTTTTATATGGGATAATGCAACTTCAAAAGAAAATCAGGAACAAAGGTTCTCTGGAAAGATAAAAAATGCAAAACATCCAGGATTTAGAGAAAATTTTGAATTCAGAACTAAATACTAAAATAAAAAGTTCTTTAATCAAACATGGTCAAATTTACCTAAAAATTAGTGACTCGGATTTAACAGAGGTAATTTTATTCTTGAAAACAAATTCGAAGACTAAATTTAGACAATTGATAGATATTACTGCTGTAGATTTTCCTGAAAATGAAATCAGATTTAAATTAGTATATCTATTATTAAGTCATGAATTCAATCAAAGAATTATTTTAGAAATAGATGTAAAAGAGAAAGATATTGTCGATTCAATTACATCTATATATCCAGCTGCAAATTGGATGGAAAGAGAGGTATTTGACATGTATGGAATTGATTTTAAAGATCACCCGGACTTGAGAAGAATACTTACAGATTATGGTTTTGAAGGACATCCATTAAGAAAAGATTTTCCTTTAACAGGTCATAATGAAGTTAGATACAGTCATGAAACTAAAAAAGTTATTTATGAACCGGTAAAATTAGAGCAAAATTATAGAAACTTTGATTATGAAAGTCCTTGGGAAGGAACCAAGTATATAAAAGAACAAACTAAAGAATAATGGCAAAAGAAACTAAAACTTTGAATCTAAATTTTGGACCTCAACATCCAGCAGCTCATGGAGTTTTGCGATTAATATTACAGTTAGATGGTGAAATCGTTGAAAAAGCAGATCCACATATTGGTTTATTGCATAGGGGGACAGAAAAATTAATCGAAAATAAAACTTATACTCAAGCTGTTCCGTATTTTGATCGACTAGATTATGTTGCACCAATGAACCAAGAGCATGCTTTTGCTTTAGCAATTGAAAAAATTTTAAAAATAGAAGTTCCGATAAGAGCTCAATACATTAGAGTAATGTTTTGTGAGATTGGAAGAATACTTAGTCATATTTTAAATGTCACAACACAAGCAATGGATGTTGGCGCATTAACTCCAACTTTATGGGGATTTGAAGAGAGAGAAATATTAATGGGTTTTTATGAAAAAGTCTCTGGTTCTAGATTACATGCTAATTATTTTAGAGCGGGAGGAGTACATCAAGATTTACCAAAAGGATTAGATAAAGAAATCGGAGTATTTTGTGAAAGATTTCCAAAAATAATAAATGATTTAGAATTACTTTTAACTGACAACCGTATATTTAAGCAAAGGAACGTTGATATAGGAGTAGTATCAAAACAAGATGCTCTCGATTATTCTTTTTCTGGTGTTATGTTGAGAGGATCTGGTGTTCCATGGGATTTAAGAAAATCCCAGCCTTACGATTGTTATGAACAATTCGAATTCAAAATTCCAGTAGGAAAAAATGGAGATTGTTACGACAGATACCTATGCAGAATTGAAGAAATGAAAGAAAGTGTAAATATAATAAATCAATGCTTGGCAAATTTACCTGCAGGACCAATTAAAACTGATGATGGAAAAATCAGTCCACCACCAAAAAAAGAAATAAAACAATCTATGGAAGCATTAATCCATCATTTCAAGTTATATACTGAAGGTTACAGGGTTGATAAAGATGAAATATATACAGCTGTAGAGGCTCCTAAAGGAGAATTCGGTGTTTACTTAATTTCTGATGGTTCAAGTAAACCTTATAAATGCAAAATTAGAGCTCCAGGATTTTCTCATTTGCAAGCGATGGATTACCTAATTAAGGGTCATATGTTGGCTGATGTTCCTGCAGTTTTAGGTTCAATGGATATTGTTTTTGGAGAGGTAGATAGATAATGGCTGTTAAAAAAATATCAAAAGTACAACCTGAAAAATTTGAGTTTAATAAAAAAAACAAAGAAACTGCTGATAGTATTATTAAGAATTATCCTTCTGGAAAACAACAAAGTGCGGTTATGGCTTTATTGTACTTAGCACAAAAACAAAATGATAATTGGATACCTTTAAGTGCAATGAAATACATAGCAAAGTATTTAGATATGCCATACATAAAAGTATATGAGGTAGCCACATTTTATAGCATGTATAATTTAACTCCAGTTGGTAAATATTTCTTTCAAGTATGTACTACAACCCCATGTATGTTAAGGGGCGCATATAATTTAGTAGATGTTTGTAAACGAAAAATTTCTGAGGAAGAAAATCGTTTGTCAGAGGATGGAAAAACTTCTTGGTTAGAAGTAGAATGTTTAGGTGCTTGTGTTAATGCGCCAATGCTTCAATTAAATGAGGATTATTATGAGGATTTAGATCCAACAAAACTTGAGCAAATAATTGATAAAATAAGTAATGATCAGGTTCCCCAACCAGGATCTTATAAAGGCAGATTAAGTTCTGAACCAGAAAATACTAGAAAAACATTAATAGGTAATAAAAATGCTTGAAGATAAAGATAGAATTTTTCAAAATTTATACAATGATTTTGGTGCTGATTTAGCATCTGCAAAACAGAGGGGAGATTGGAAGGATACAAAAGAAATTTGCGGCAAAGGAAGAGAATGGATAATTAATGAAATTAAAACATCAGAACTTAGAGGAAGAGGTGGTGCTGGATTTCCTACAGGATTGAAATGGTCTTTTGCTCCAAAAGAAGTTGGATCAAGACCACATTATTTAGTAATTAATGCAGATGAGTCTGAACCTGGCACATGTAAAGATAGAGATATTCTAAGATTTGAACCTCATAAATTAATAGAGGGCTGCTTAATTGCATCTTACGCAGTTAATGCACATAAGTGCTATATTTATATAAGAGGAGAATATTTTAATGAAGGACAAAAACTTCAAACAGCTATCGATGAAGCTTACAAAGACGGTCTCTTAGGAAAAAATTCTGCAGGTACTGATTGGGAATTAGATATATATATTCATTATGGTGCTGGAGCTTATATCTGTGGGGAGGAAACTGCTTTGCTCGAGAGTATTGAAGGAAAAAAAGGTCAACCAAGATTAAAACCTCCATTTCCAGCTTTAATAGGTCTTTATGGTTGCCCGACAATAATAAACAATGTTGAAACAATTTCAGTGGTACCAACTATACTTAGAAGAGGTGGAAAATGGTTTTCATCACTCGGTAGACCAAAAAATACTGGTTCTAAAATATATTGTATTTCAGGAAATGTAAATAACCCCTGCAACGTGGAAGAAGAAATGGGAATTCCATTAAAAGAATTAATTGAAAAACATGCAGGTGGAGTAATAGGTGGATGGGATAATCTAAAAGCAGTTATACCTGGTGGTTCATCAATGCCATTACTTCCAAAAGAAACATGTGAAACAATTAAAATGGACTTTGATGCATGTGTTGAGAATAAAACTGGTTTAGGAACAGCTGGTATTGTGGTTATAAACAAAGATCAAGACATTATTAAGTGCATGGCTAGAATAGCAAGATTTTATAAACACGAAAGCTGTGGTCAATGTACACCATGTAGAGAAGGTTCTGGTTGGATGTGGAGAATGTTAGAAAGAATGGCAAAAGGTGAAGCAACAAGAGATGAAGTAGATATGTTATTAGATGTAACAAAACAAATTGAAGGCCATACTATTTGTGCTTTTGGAGAAGGATCTTCATGGCCTGTGCAGGGATTAATCAGAAATTTTAAAGATGAAATAATTGAAAGAAACAAGTTTGATCCAATTGTGAAAAAACAAAAAGATATACCTTATTTAGTTGATCAACATTTATTAGAAAAAGAAAATGCTTAAACTTAAAGTAAATGATATTGATGTCGAGGTAGAAGAAGGAACTACAGTATTGCAAGCTTGCGAACAAGCTGGAGCAGAGATACCAAGGTTCTGTTATCACGAAAAATTATCAATAGCCGGAAATTGTAGAATGTGTTTAGTTGAAATGGAAAAATCTCCTAAGCCAATAGCATCTTGCGCGATGCCTGCTGCAGAGGGGATGGTGCTTAGAACTAACACCGAAAAAGTGAAAAAAGCAAGAAAAGGTGTAATGGAATTTTTACTAGCAAACCATCCACTAGATTGTCCAGTATGTGATCAAGGTGGGGAATGTGATTTACAAGATCAATCTATGTATTACGGAATTGATAAATCAAGATTTAAAGAAAATAAAAGATATGTACCCGAAAAATATATGGGTCCACTAATTAAAACTCAAATGACAAGATGCATTCATTGCACAAGATGTATTAGATTTGCAACCGAAGTTGCTGGAGTTCCTGAGCTTGGAGCAATCGGTAGAGGTGAGAATATGCAAATTACTACTTATTTGGAAAAGGCAATGGAATCTGAACTCTCAGCTAATGTTATTGATTTGTGTCCTGTCGGTGCACTTACATCAAAGCCCTATGTCTTCGAAGCTAGACCATGGGAACTTAAAAAAACCGAGACAATTGATGTGATGGATGCTGTTGGATCAAATATAAGAGTCGATACATACGGATGGGAAGTCAAGAGAGTACTTCCAAGAATTAATGAAGAAATAAATGAAGAATGGATATCAGATAAAACCAGATATGCATGTGATGGTTTAAAAAATCAAAGATTAGATACACCTTATGTAAAAATTAATAATAAATTAAAGCCATCAAGTTGGGATGAAGCTTTTAAAGCTGTATCTGAAAGAATTTCAAAAACAAAGTCTGAAAAAATTGCTGGATTTATAGGTGATATGACAAATATGGAAACTACTTATGCAGCAAAAGATTTTTTTGAAAAAACGATTAAGTCTGAAAATTTGGAATCTAGATATGAAAAATTATATATTAATACAAATGTAAGAAGTAATTATCTATTTAACAGTTCCATCGAAGGAATAGAAAAAAGTGATTTAATAATTCTAATAGGTACAAATCCAAGATTTGAAGCTACAATATTAAACTCACGAATTAGAAAAAATTATTTAAAAAATAAGACCGAAATTATTTCTTTAGGTGATGTTGGCGATTTAACTTATCCTTACCAAGTTATAGCAAATAACACCGATACTATAAAAGATATCATTGATAATAAGCATGAAATTTCAGAAAAAATTAAAAAATCGAAATATCCGTGTGTAATTTTTGGACAATCAGTCCTTAAACTTAAGTCGGCACCTTATATTTTTGAAGAATTCAAAAATTATCTATTAGTAAATAATAAAATTTCTGATGATTGGAATGCATTAAATATATTATCAAAAAATTCATCTACAGTAGGTTCATATGACTTAAATGTATTGTCAAAAAATTCTAGCTACGAAATATTGGATAAATTAGAAAACAATAACTTTGAAATTTTAATTTTATTTGGTCAAGATAATTTAAATTTTGAGAAAAAAAATGAATTTATAATATATATAGGTAGTCACGGTGATAAAGGTGCAAGTATTGCTGATGTAATTTTGCCTGGTGCTACTTACACAGAACAAGATGGTTATTTTACAAACTTAGAAGGAAAATTACAAAAAGCCTACAAGGCATCATATCCACCAGGTGAAGCGAAAGAGGATTGGCAAATAATAAATGAATTGTCCTCATTCATTAAGAGAAAAAATTTATATAAAGATAAAAATCAACTTATTGATTCATTAATAAATTATTTAAATCTTAATAATAAAAATCAAGCTAATTTTGAGGTGCCTGAATATAATTTTAAATCAGAAAAAATTATTACTGAAGAGATTGATTATTATCACTCAAACGTAATAGCGAGAGCATCAAAAACAATGTCAGAGTGTAAAAATATTAGAATGAGTTTGCCAAAAACTGGAACCGATAATTAATGGCTGAACTATTTATATTTTTTGAACAAATTTATAGAATTCTGTTTCTATTGATCCCAGTTTTAGTATCTGTTGCAATGATTGTTTGGTTAGATAGAAGAGTATGGGCATTTGTTCAAAAAAGAAGAGGTCCTAACGTTGTTGGTCCATTTGGATTATTTCAAACATTAGCTGATGCATTAAAATATATTTTTAAAGAAATAATCATTCCAGCAAGCTCAAATAAAGTTATATTTATCTTAGCCCCAATAGTTACAATGACTTTGGCTTTAATTGCTTGGGCGGTAATTCCTTTTAGTGAAACTTTTGTACTAGCAGATATCAATGTTGGTATTTTATATCTTTTTGCAGTTTCATCTTTAGGTGTTTATGGAATAATTATGGGTGGATGGGCATCTAATTCAAAGTATCCTTTTCTAGGAGCAATTAGATCAGCTGCTCAAATGGTCTCTTATGAAGTTTCCATAGGTGTAATAATTATAAATGTATTACTTTGTGTAGGTTCATTAAATCTAAGTGACATCGTTTTAGCTCAAAAAGATTTATGGTTTGTAATACCTCTATTCCCAATGTTTATAATATTTTTTATTTCAGCCTTAGCAGAAACGAACAGACCACCTTTTGATTTGCCAGAAGCTGAGGCTGAGTTAGTTGCAGGTTACCAGACAGAATACTCTGGAATGATGTATGCAATGTTTTGGTTAGGTGAGTATGCCAACATTTTACTTATGTGTGCAATGGGATCTATTTTATTTCTTGGTGGCTGGTTATCTCCTATAGATTTATTTCCATTTAATGTTATTCCGGCTCCAATATGGTTAATCTTAAAAATACTCTTTTTATTTATCTTATTTGCTTTGATAAAAGCAATAGTACCTAGATATAGGTATGATCAATTAATGAAACTTGGATGGAAAATTTTTCTACCATTTTCATTGATTTATGTAGTATTAACTGCAAGCTTTTTAATGTATTTTGATTTATTACCGGGTAATTAGAATGAGCTTAATAAGATTTTTCAAAACAATTTTTATGATTGATTTTTTAACAGGATTAATCATGGCAATAAAAGAGATATTTAAACCAAAAAAAACAATTAATTATCCATTTGAAAAAGGTTCAATTAGTCCTAGAGCAAGAGGAGAACATGCGCTAAGAAGATATCCAAATGGTGAGGAGAGATGTATTGCTTGTAAACTATGTGAAGCTGTTTGTCCTGCTCAGGCTATAACAATAGAGTCTAGCGAGAGAGAAGACGGAAGTAGAAAAACTACTCGTTATGATATTGATATGTTAAAATGTATTTATTGTGGTTTGTGCGAACAATCTTGTCCAGTTGATGCGATTGTGCAAGGTCCAAATTTTGAATTTGCTACAGAAACAAGAGAAGAACTTTACTATAACAAAGAAAAGTTGTTAGAGAATGGAGATAGATGGGAGAATATTTTAGCAGCAAATATTAATGCTGATAGCTCCCACAGATAATCAATGATTGCTCACGCAATAGTCTTTTATATATTTTCACTGATTGCAATTGTCTCTGCAATTATGGTGACTGTTTCGAAAAACACAGTTAACTCAGTTTTTTTTTTAATATTGGACTTTATTAGTATTTCTTGCCTATTCATCATGATTGGTGCCGAATTTTTAGGAATGATAATGCTTATTGTGTACGTCGGAGCAGTGGCAGTATTATTTTTATTTGTGGTTATGATGTTAAATGTGGCTCAACAAAAAAATGAATGGTTTAATTCTAGTGGAAGAAGTTCCCATATTCCAGTTGGACTATTAGTAAGTATAATTATATTTTTTGAATTAATTATTGTTATAGGTGGATGGAAATATAAACCAGATTTGTTAGATTCAATTGCGATTGAAATAAATACTGACTTAACAAATACTCAATCTTTAGGAAGTGTTATATATACTGATTACATTCATTTGTTTCAATTATCTGGAATGGTTTTATTGGTAGCCATGATTGGAGCAATTGTATTGACCTTCAGGCAACGATCTGGAGTAAAAAGACAGAGTTATTTCAAACAAATATCTAGAGATAGAAAAGATGGTATTGAATTAGTTGATGTTGAAAATAATAAAGGAGTTAAAATAGATGCTTAGTATTGGTCTTGGACATTACTTAACTCTCGCAGCTATTATATTCACAATTGGTATTGTGGGGATTTTTCTAAATAGAAAAAATATTATTGTTATATTGATGAGTATTGAATTAATACTTTTAGCTGTAAATATAAATTTAGTATCTTTTTCTATTTTTATTAACGATCTGAGTGGCCAGGTTTTCACATTATTCATATTAACAGTGGCTGCAGCTGAGGCCGCAATAGGACTTGCAATTATTGTAGTTTATTACAGAAACTCTGGAACAATAAGAGTTGAAGAAATCGACAAATTGAAAGGGTAAATGGAATACTTAATATTATTTTTACCTTTAATTGGTTCAATCATATCGGGTTTCTTTGGTAAAACTATTGGTGATAGATTATCGCAATTAATCACGTGTATTTTGGTTTCTATTTCTGCATTATTATCTTTGTTCATATTTTTTAAAGTTGTTTCATCAGGATATGAGCATAATGCAATTATCGCAACTTGGATAAATTCAGGATCTTTAAATGTAGATTGGTCAATTAAAGTTGATGCTCTTTCTGCAGTAATGTTAGTTGTGGTTACTCTAGTTTCATCCCTAGTTCATATCTATTCTGTTGGTTACATGTCTCATGACCCACATAAGCCAAGATTTATGTCCTATCTATCATTATTTACATTCGCTATGTTAACCTTAGTAACATCAGATAATTTTTTGCAATTATTTTTCGGATGGGAAGGAGTTGGTCTTTGCTCGTACTTTTTAATTGGTTTTTGGTATAAAAAAGAAACTGCTAATGCTGCTGCTATTAAGGCTTTTATAGTAAATAGAGTTGGGGACTTTGGTTTTGCATTGGGAATATTTTTAATATTTTATATTTTCGGCACAGTAAATTATGATGAAGTTTTTCTTAAAATACCTGAAATAATAGATCAAAAAATAAATTTCCTATCTTTTAAATTTAATACAATAGATTTAATTTGTTTATTACTTTTTATTGGAGCAATGGGAAAGTCAGCTCAATTTTTGCTTCATACATGGTTACCAGATGCTATGGAAGGTCCAACACCAGTATCCGCATTAATTCATGCAGCCACAATGGTAACAGCAGGAGTTTTTTTGGTAGTTAGATGTTCTCCAATTTATGAGTACTCAGAATTAGCTTTGTCTGTAATCACATTAGTTGGAATGACCACAGCTTTTTTCGCAGCTACAGTTGCATTAGTGCAAACAGATATAAAAAAAATCATCGCTTATTCAACATGTAGTCAATTGGGATACATGTTTTTTGCAGCAGGTGTAGGTGCATATAATGTTGCAATGTTTCATTTATTTACACATGCTTTTTTTAAAGCTCTACTTTTCTTAGGCTCTGGATCAGTAATTCATTCATTTAAAGATGAACAAGATGTTACTAAGATGGGGGGAGTGTTTAGAAAATTACCTTATACTTATGCATTAATGGTTATAGGTACTTTAGCTTTAACAGGTTTTCCTTTCTTATCAGGTTTTTATTCTAAAGATGCAATAATTGAATTTGCTTATATAAGTGATACAAAATTTGGAATTTATGCTGCTGGTATTGGCGTATTAACTGCTGTAATGACTTCTATATACTCATGGAGATTAATATTTAAAACTTTCCACGGAGATTATAAAAATAAATATCTTAGTATTGATACAATGCACGAGTCTCCATTAAGCATGATGTTACCTTTAGTATTATTAGCCGTTGGTGCAATTTTTTCAGGATTTTTATTTAAAGAATTATTTATCGGTCATGATACAATGTATAATTTTTGGGGAGAGTCTATAAAATTCCTAGAACCGTTAGGAAAAGAACATCCTCCAACTTGGTTTTTGTTTTTAACTCCTACGCTAGTAGTAGTAACAATTCCATTGTCATATTATCTATTTGTTAAAAATACTAAAATCGTAGATGAAATAGTTTCCATAAACATGCCAGTTTACATTTTTCTCCAAAAAAAATGGTATTTTGATGAATTATATGATCAAATTTTTATTAAACCTTCAAAAAGTTTTGGAATATTTCTTTGGAAAAAAATCGATGGATTAATAATTGATAAATTTGGACCAGATGGAATTTCAAATTTGGTAAAACATTTTTCGTTTAAAGCAGTAAAGTTTCAATCAGGTTATATTTATCAGTATGCTTTTATAATGCTTCTAGGTTTTTCAATTCTATTAACTTTATTAATAGTAAAATAATATGAATTTTCCAATTCTATCATCATTAATTTTACTTCCAACAATTGGAGCTTTATTTATTTTTTTTGTTAGATCGTCTAATTCTCAATATCAAAGTAGCAAATATGTTGCCCTTTTTATAACTTTAGCAAATTTTTTCTTGTCTTTATATCTATGGATTGTTTTTGATAAATCTATAGTAGACTTTCAGTTTGTTGAAGAAAGAGAATGGATTTCAGGATTTGTTAATTATAAAGTAGGAGTAGACGGGATATCAATTTTATTTATTTTACTCACCACATTTATTACTCCAATCTGTGTAATAACTGTAAATGCAACTATTAAAAATAGATTAAAAGATTTTTTAATTGCAATCTTGATACTTGAAACATTTATGATTGGTGTCTTTTGCTCGTTAGACTTAGTTGTATTTTATCTATTTTTTGAAGCTGGTCTTATACCAATGTTTTTAATTATTGGTATATGGGGTGGAGAAAGAAGAGTTTATTCAGCATTTAAATTCTTTTTATATACTTTGCTAGGTTCGGTTTTAATGTTGGTTGCCATCATATCAATATATTGGATAACTGGTACAACAGATGTCATTAAGTTATACGAATTGGGTATCGACTCTAAGTACCAAAATTTATTGTGGCTAGCATTTTTTAGTTCCTTTGCTGTTAAAACACCAATGTGGCCAGTGCATACATGGTTGCCAGATGCTCATGTAGAGGCACCAACTGCAGGTTCAGTTTTACTAGCTGCAATACTTTTAAAAATGGCTGGATATGGATTTATAAGGTTTTCTCTAGGTTTGTTTCCAGATGCTTCATTATATTTTGTTCCTTTGGTTTACACACTTAGTTTGATAGCGATTATTTATACATCACTAGTAGCCTTAATGCAGGAAGATATGAAGAAACTAATAGCTTATTCGTCTGTTGCTCATATGGGATTTGTAACACTAGGTATTTTCACAATGACACAGCAAGGAATAGAAGGAAGTATCTTCCAAATGATAAGTCATGGTTTAGTATCTGCAGCACTATTTTTATGTGTTGGAGTTGTTTACGATAGACTTCATACAAGACTTATAAATAGATATGGAGGCTTAGTTTCTATAATGCCAAAGTACGCAATAGTTTTTATGGTTTTTACTTTAGGAGCTCTTGGATTACCTGGAACAAGTGGTTTTATTGGTGAATTTTTAGTTTTAATGGGTGCATTTAAAAAGAATATACTAGTAGCAACGATTGCAAGTCTAGGAGTGATCTTGGGGGCGGCATATATGCTTTGGTTATATAAGAGAATTATCTTTGGAAAATTAATTAATGAAGATGTAAAAAAAATGGTTGATTTAAAAAGATTTGAAATTGTTACATTATGGCTTTTAGTATTACCGATTATATTTTTTGGTTTTTATCCAGAACCTTTGATTAACTCAATAGAAGTATCAGTTGCAAATATGATAGATATGAATGATTTAGATAAGATCAACAAATTAGCGTTAGGCGAATAATGGAAAATCTACAACTTATAATTCCAGAATTATTTATATCCTTAATGATCATGTTTTTATTAATATTTGGTGTATTTAAAAAAAATAGTTCTCAGATAGTTTATAATTTAACAACATTAAGTTTAATTGCTGCTTTAGCATTAATAATTAACTTAGACGCACAAATTCAATCATCATTATTCAATAATAGTTACAATATAGATAGCTTAGCTAGATTTATGAAAATTCTTTTAATTTTGTCTGGGATTTTTGTAATGCTGTCATCATCAAAATATATTCAGATTAGTAAAATTAGTAAAATTGAATATCCAATTCTTATATTATGCTCAATCTTAGGTATGATGGTGATGATTAGTTCAAATGATCTTATTGTTTTTTACATGGGATTAGAATTGCAATCACTAGCATTATATGTGTTAGCATCATTTAATAGAGATAATTTACTCTCAACAGAGTCTGGATTAAAATATTTTGTCTTAAGTGCTCTTTCATCTGGACTTTTATTATATGGCTGTTCATTAATTTATGGTTTTTCAGAAACGACTAATTTTAATCAAATTATGGTTAATACTAAAGATGTAGAATACGGATTAACTTTTGGAATTGTATTTATTTTAGTTGGATTAGCTTTTAAAATTTCCGCTGTTCCTTTCCATATGTGGGCACCTGATGTTTATCAAGGCTCACCAACATCTGTAACAGTCTTTTTCGCATTGCTTCCAAAAATTGCTGCATTAACAGTATTTATTAGATTTCTATATATTCCTTTTTATGAATTAGGTGATCAGTGGCAAATGATAATTATATTTTTGTCTATTGCATCAATGGTATTTGGAGCGGTAGCAGCAATTGGTCAAAAAAATCTAAAAAGATTAATAGCCTACAGTTCAATTAGTCATATGGGATATGCACTTGCAGGTTTGTCTACAGGTACAACACAAGGTGTGCAGAGCTCTATTACATATATAACAATTTATCTTGTCATGAATTTAGCATTTTTTAGTTGTTTGTTTATGCTTAAGCGAAACGATGAATATTATGAGAGTATTGAAGATTTATCGGGTCTTTCAAAAAATCATCCTTTATTGTCATTATCACTGCTTGTTGTGCTATTTTCTTTAGCAGGAATACCACCACTAGCTGGTTTTTTTGCAAAATTTTATATTTTTGTAGCTGTAATAAATGAAAAAATGTATTTTTTAGCAATAGTTGGACTCCTAGCAACAGTAATCGCTGCTTTTTATTATCTAAGAATAATCAAAATTATATATTTCGACCCAGAAAAAGAAAAATTTGAATCGAAACATAATTTAGGTTTAAAATTTACACTAGTAGCATCAACTTTTTTCATTCTTGCTTACTTTATATATCCAAGTGGAATAGTAGATATAATTTCACAAATAAACATTAATTAATGAAACTCAAAATATATTCTTATAAGGGTGTCAAAAGCACTAATGATACAGCAATAAGATTAATCAAAAAAAATATAAAACAAGGCATAGTTTCTAGCGATATCCAGACTAATGGAAAAGGACAAAGGGGAAAAAGATGGGTTTCAAGAAGAGGAAATCTTTTTGTTTCAATTTTTTTTCCTATTGGCAAAAGTTTAAATTTAAAAAAAATTACATTTTCAAATCTTAAAATAATAAAAAATATTTTAAAAAATATTGTTCCATATAAAATCAATATTAAACTACCAAATGATTTAAAAATAATGAACAAAAAAGTATGCGGAATTCTTCAAGAAATAATTTATTATAATGAAATAAAATTTCTAATTATTGGA
>CABYIV010000004.1 GCA_902519255.1 uncultured Pelagibacteraceae bacterium
AGACAAATAAATGATGGATATATTATTTTATGTGTTGCTAAAGCAAAAACAGATTGCACAATTGAGATAGGAGTTGAAAGTCATGATAAATTGTACCGAAATCCTTTCCTAGACCCTTTAGAACCTCATGAATTAAAAGCAGATATCGCAAGTAAAAAGCAAGAAAAAAAATAAAGATGAACCACAACGAACCTTATAGCGCTGAATATTTAAAAGATATTTTAAGTTCAGTTAAGACAATTGCTATGGTTGGTGCTAGCCCAGATAAAACTAAATTTAGTTATGGTGTATTACGAGTTTTGCATGAAACTGGTTATGACATGATACCTGTAAATCCTAAACCAGGTGTAAAGGAAATTAGAAATTTAAAAGTTTATCCAAATTTATCGGCAATAGATAGACCTGTTGATATGGTCGAAGTATTTAGAAAATCCGAGGACCTCTATGGTATTGCAGAAGAGGCAATATCAATTGGAGCAAAAGTATTATGGGGACAAATTGGTGTAATTAATCATGATGCAGCAAAAATTGCTGAAGATGCAGGTTTAAAAGTAGTTATGAATAGATGTCCAAAAATTGAACTCTTCAGACCATTTTGGAAACCTCGACTAGATCTAAAAATTTAAATTAAATTATGGACACAACACTTGTAGATGAAAAGATAAAAGAACTTTATTTAAGTTATCGGACGATAGCCATTGTTGGAGCAAGCCCAGACTCAAAAAAAACTTCCAATATAATAATGAAATATTTAAGAAATACAGGTTACAAAGTTTTTCCTGTTAATCCAGTAACAGATAATAAAATTATACATGGAGAACCAGTTTATAAAAAACTAACTGATATAAAAGATCATGTTGGAATTGTTAATGTTTTTAGACCTAGTGAAGAGGCTGAGGAAATAGCAAAACAAACAATAGAAATTGGTGCAAATGTATTATGGTTGCAATTAGGAATTCACAACGAAAATGCAGCTAAATTAGTATCTCAAAATAAAATTTATTATATCTCTAATAAATGTATTAAAAACGAATACGATAGATTATTCAAATCTATATAATATCAAATTATTAAGTGTGATATTAAGACCTTTTATTTCATTTTAAATTTAAGATAAATTTAAAATATGAAATTCAAAATTTTATTTTTTTTAATTACATTTTTTTATTTTAATTCTTCATTTGCCGATGTTTTAAAACCAAGTGTGAATATTGATCCAAAACAAGTTGTTTTAATTCAATTAAAGGCGTTAATGAAAAATGACAGTCCATATAAAGATAGAGGGATTGAGCAAACATGGGAATTTGCACATCCAAATAATCAAAGGATGACAGGTCCATTAGATAGATTTAAAAGAATGTTAAAAGGGGCTTCATACTCGATGCTGATTGATCACAAAGAAAATACAGTAACTGAAATTTACAAATCAAGTACAATGGCAACTTATGAAGTTGTTGTCTTGGATAAGGACAAACAATATTTTAAATTTAAATGGAAAGTTGAAAAGAATAATAAAGAAGGCAATCTTTTAGATTGCTGGCTAACAACAGCAGTTTCACAACCAATACCAATGGGATCATCAATATAATGAAAAAGCCTCCAATGTATATTAGGTACGCAATTCTAATGTTTATATTATGCTTTCCAACAATCTCATCCACTCAACTTGGATGGTATTTTTGGGGAAGTGAAGTTGGGATTAATATTGGTATGGTAGTAGGTACAATTTCCGTTATAGTTGCCGCTTATTTAATGTTCAGAATGGGCTGGCGTGACGCAGATGATGAATAATAGAATTTTGTTTCGTTAGTAATTAAAATTTAGTAGGAATCTGATAATGAAATCCAAAGCAAAAGTTGTTGTAGTAGGCGGTGGAGTAGTAGGAGTTAGTGCACTCTATCACTTAGCAAAAAAAGGTTGGTCAGATGTTGTTTTAATTGAAAGAAAAGAACTAACATCAGGCTCAACTTGGCATGCAGCTGGATTATTACCACTATTTAATATGAGTTATTCTGTTGGACAACTCCACAAGTATGCTGTCAATTTGTATAAAACTTTAGAAGAAGAGACAGGTAAGAACGTAGGTTTCAGTGTTGTATCAAATATTAGATTAGCAAGCACTAAAGATAGAATGGATGAATACTTTCAATACGCTGGTGTTGCTCAAACAATTGGTGTTGATGTAAAATTTTTAACTCCAGACCAAGTTAAGGAAATCTGGCCATTATGTAATACATCAGATTTAGTTGGTGCAATACAACACCCTGAAGATGGATATATCCAACCAGCTGATTTAACCCAAGCACTTGCAACAGGCGCAAGAAATAGAGGAGCAGAAATTTATAGAAATACAAATGTCGTTGGAATGAAACAAACCAAAGATGGTTGGGTTGTTGAGACAGATAAAGGGTCTATAGAATGTGAACATATTATTTCTTGTTCAGGAAATTTTGCAAGACAAACCGGAAAGATGGTTGGCTTAGATATTCCAGTTATCCCAGTAGAACATCAATACATTGTTACCGAACCTCATCCTGAAATTCAAAAAAGAAAAAAAGATGGATTACCAGAAATGGGAGTTTTAAGAGATAGTGATAGTAGATGGTATATGAGAGAAGAAGCGGGTGGGTTAATTTTAGGACCATATGAAGATGGTGCACCAGCTTGTTATGTAGATGGACCATCAAAAGATTCTGAGTATGAGTTATTTCAGGAAGATTTAGATAGATTAGCGCCTCATATTGAAGGTGCAATACATAGAGTACCTGCTTTTGGAGAAGTGGGTGTAAAAAAAGTTTATAATGGTGCAATTTGTTACACACCTGATGGCAACCCTATTGTTGGACCTGCTTGGGGATTAAAAAATTTTTGGATAAATGAAGGTCACAGTTTTGGTATCACTGCAGCAGGTGGAGCAGGATGGCAACTTGCTGAATGGATCGTAGATGGTGAACCAACTATTGATATGCTTGGTGTTGAACCAAGAAGGTATGGAGATTATTGCTCTAAATCATATTTAAAAGCTAAAAATGAAGAAGCCTACAGTCACGTTTTCATAACTCACTTTCCTGATGAAGAAAGACCAGCGGCAAGACCATTAAGAACAGCGCCATGTTATGACAGAATGAAAAATTTAGGAGCAGTGTTTGGTCAAAAATTTGGGTGGGAACGACCTAACTTTTTTGCAACTGATGGAATGGAGCAAAAAGACGATTGGTCATTTAGGAGATCTAAATGGTTTAATGCAATGGAAAAAGAATGCAAAAACGTAAAAGAAAACGTTGGTCTTTTAGATATGACTGCATTTGCAAAATGTAGAATTAAAGGTCCTGGTGCAGAAGAATTTTTAGATAATTTAGTTGCAAACAAATTACCAAAAAAAGTTGGAAGAATTAATTTATGTCACGCTTTAAATACTAAAGGCGGAGTTCATTCTGAATTTACTATTATGAGAGAGTCACATGATAGCTTTTATTTAGTATCAGCAGGTGCCTTCCAAAGATTAGATCATGACTGGATTTTAAAATGGATGCCTTCAGATGGTTCAGTACAATTTGAAAATTTAACCAATAGCAATGGGGTTTTGGTAGTTTCAGGTCCAAAAGCTAGAGAGTTAATGCAAAGAGTTTCTAAAGATGATTTTTCAAATGAGAATTTTAAATGGCTAAGTGCAAAAATGGTTGATGTCGGTTATGCCCCGGTTAATGCAATGAGAGTTAACTTTGTTGGTGAATTAGGTTGGGAACTTCATCATCCAATTGAATATCAAAATCATATTTTTGATAAACTTATGGAAGCGGGACAAGATCTTGGACTAAAACCTTATGGTATTAGAGCCATGAATAGTTTGAGAGTAGAAAAATCATACAAATTAGTTGGAACAGAACTATCAATAGAATACTCACCTTATGAAAGTGGTCTTGATAGATTTATACACCCTAATAAAGGAAGTTTTATTGGACTTGATGCATTGAACAAATGGAGGGAAAAAGGTTTTGATAATAAACTTGTTACCCTTGAAGTTCATAATCCAAAGGATGCAGATGTTTTGGGTAACAACCCAATTTATGAAAATGGAAGTGTTATAGGAAGAGCTACAGGAGGAGACTTTGGTTTTAGAATTGGAAAATCATTAGCATTAGGAATGGTTAAACCAGAATTAGCAAATGTTGGACAAAAACTTAAAATTGAAATATTAGGTGAGAAATATGATGCAACAATTTTAGATGAAAGTCCTTACGATCCAGAAAACAATTTATTAAGAGCTTAATGAAAATACTTGTCGCTGTTAAAAGAGTAATTGATTATAACGTTCAAATAAGAGTTAAAGAAGATGGTTCAGGCGTTGTTACTGACAACGTTAAAATGTCAACAAATCCACCAGATGATAATGCAATAGAGGAAGCAGTAAAAATTAAAGAGGCTGGCAAAGCTAAAGAAATAGTTGCAATTACAATTGGTGAAGAAAAAGCTCAAGAAACAGTTAGAAAAGCATTAGCAGTAGGAGCGGATAGAGGAATACATGTCAAAGTTGATAATGTGATTGAACCATTAGCAGTTTCAAAAATTTTAAAAAAAATTGTAGAAAAAGAAAATCCTGATTTAGTGTTTATGGGAAAACAAGCAATTGATGATGACTGTAATCAAACTGGTCAGATGCTTGCAGCTTTATTAAATTGGCCTCAAGCAACTTTTGCATCTAAAATTGAAGTAAAAGATAATGCATTAGAGGTAACACGTGAAATTGACGAAGGGTTGGAAACCATTGAAGTAAATGTTCCAGCAATTGTTACATGTGATTTAAGATTAAATGAACCAAGATATGCCTCACTTCCAAATATTATGAAAGCTAAGAAAAAACCAATAGAACAGATAAATGCTTCAGATTTAGGAGTTGATATTAATCCTAGAATCGAACAAATTAAAGTTGAAGAGCCACCAAAAAGAAAAGCTGGAATAAAAGTCGCTAGTGTTGAAGAATTGGTGCAAAAATTAAAAAATGAGGCTAAGGTAATTTAAATGTCGGTATTATTAATTGCAGAACATAACAATAAAGAAGTAAGACCATTTACATATAATGCTATTACAGCAGCTTCTCAAATAAACGATGATCTTCATGTTTTGGTTTTAGGTCATCAAGCTGATGATGTTGCAAAATCTTTATCTGAAGTTCCAAATGTAAAAAAAGTTATTCATGTTGATAATGAGATTTACGAAAATTACATTGCTGAAAATTATACAGCAGCAATAATCAAGCATGCAGAAAATTATTCACACATTGTAAGCTCAGCAAATACATTTGGTAAAAATTTAATGCCAAGAATTGCAGCGTTACTAGATACTTCTCAAGTAAGCGATATAATTAAAGTTATTTCTGAAGATACTTTTTTAAGACCAATTTATGCAGGAAATGCTTTTGCTACGGTTAAAAGTAATGACAAGAAAAAATGTGTTACTATTAGACCGACGTCGTTTGATCCTGCTGATAAGAGTGGTGGATCTGCTGAAATTACAAAATCTGATCCAGCTGAAGCTAGTTCATCAACTAAATTTCTAAAGAAAGAAGAAGTTAAGTCAGACAGACCAGAGCTTGGAACAGCTAGAATAGTTATTTCTGGTGGCAGAGGAATGCAAAATGGTGAAAATTTCAAATTAATCAGCGATATTGCAGATAAACTTAATGCAGCAATTGGAGCATCAAGAGCAGCAGTTGATGCTGGTTATATTACGAATGATCATCAAGTAGGACAAACGGGTAAAGTTGTGGTCCCAGATTTATATATTGCAGTTGGCATTTCAGGTGCGATACAGCACTTAGCAGGAATGAAAGAAAGTAAAGTTATTGTAGCTATAAATAAAGACGGTGAAGCTCCAATTTTTAGTGTCGCAGATTACGGATTAGAAGCAGATCTTTTTGAGGCGCTTCCTCAGTTTTTGTCAGAATTGAACAAATTAAACACTATACAAAAATAGCAAATACTGTAAGAAATTATCATTATGTCCAGAGAAGTGATGGAATACGATGTTGTCATCGTAGGCGGCGGACCATCAGGACTTTCAACTGCAATTAAATTAAAGCAGTTAAATCCAGATATTAATGTCTGCCTTTTAGAGAAAGCATCTGAAATAGGTGCACACATTTTATCAGGGAACGTGTTTGAAACACGTGCTTTAGACGAACTAATACCTAATTGGAAAGAATTAAATGCTCCAATTAAAACAAAAGTTACAAAAGAAAAATTTTTATTTTTAGGAAAACAAAAATCATTAAGTTGGCCAACTTGGTTACTTCCCAAGGTTCAACAAAATCATAACAATTATATTATAAGTCTTGCAAATCTTTGTAGATGGTTGGCAGAGCAGGCTGAGGGATTAGGAGTTGAAATATTCCCAGGATTTCCAGCAAGTGAAGTTTTATATAATGACGATGGATCAGTTAAAGGTATTGCTACTCAAGATATGGGTATCGACAAAGAGGGAAATAAAAAAGATACTTATGAACCTGGAATGGAATTACATGCAAAAGTTACAGTATTTGCAGAAGGATGCAGAGGTCACTTAGGAAAAGAATTAATCAAGAAGTTTGAGTTGGATAAAGGTAAAAATCCTCAACAATATGGAATTGGTTTTAAAGAAATTTGGCAGATAGATGAAAAAAATCATACAGAAGGTTTAGTTATGCATACTGCTGGATGGCCTTTAGACAATAACACTTACGGTGGAAGTTTTATGTATCATGCAGAAAATAAACAAGTTTTTCTTGGTTATGTAATTGGATTAGATTATCAAAATCCTCATCTCTCACCTTTCGATGAATTCCAAAGATTTAAAACTCATCCAGATATAAAAAAAATAATTGAAGGTGGTAAAAGAATTTCTTATGGCGCTAGAGCTTTAATTGAGGGTGGTATACAGAGTTTACCTCAGATGTTTATGCCAGGTGCTTTGTTAGTTGGATGTGATGCGGGAACATTAAATATGCCTAAAATAAAAGGGTCTCATACTGCAATGAAGAGTGGAATGATCGCTGCTGAAACAATTTATGAGCATCTTACAAAAAATATAAATTTATCTACATATGAACAAAAATTTAAAGAAAGTTGGGTTTACAAAGAATTATATGAGGCAAGAAATGTAAAACCAAGTTTCTCTTGGGGTTTAATTCTAGGTATATTATTTACTGGAATTGACCAGATTTTATTTAGAGGAAAGCTTCCTTTCACATTAAAACATAAACATGCTGATCATGAAGCTTTAAAACCAGCAGATAAAATGCCAAAAATTGATTATCCTAAGCCTGATAACGTTATTACTTTTGATAAAACTAGTTCGGTTTATTTAACGGGTACAATTCATGATGATAATCAACCAGTGCATTTAAAACTTAAAGATCCAGATTTGCCTATAAAATATACTTTAGAGAAATTTGATGAGCCTGCACAAAGATATTGTCCAGCAGGAGTTTATGAAGTTCAAGAAGTAAATTCTGTTCAAAAATTTGTAATCAATGCTCAAAATTGCATACATTGTAAAACGTGTGATATTAAAGAACCGTCTCAAAATATTACTTGGGTAACCCCAGAAGGTGGAGGCGGACCTAAATACGGAAATATGTAATTAAGATAAATCGATTGCGAACTTTTTTAAAGTTTCAATTGGAATAAGTTTCAAAGTGTTTTTGTGAGTTTTTTTCAAATAAATAGGACATCCTTTTCCCGCTTCTAAAGCTCTAGCATACCAACCTGCACACACACACCAACTATCTCCATCTTTTAAACCTGGAAAACCAAACTCAGGATGAGGTGTAATTAAATCATTGCCTGCTTCTTTACACCATTCTAAAAATTCAGTATTTACTTTTGCACAAACAGTGTGCAGACCATGATCATTTTCATCTGTATTACAACATCCGTCTCTATACCATCCTGTTAAAGGATCATTTGAACATAACTCCAAGTCTTCGTCTAAAACGTTTTTTTGTATATCAGCCATGAAACAATCTTGTTAATTTTTTATCAATATCTATGTTAAAAGAAAATGATCTTCTTTCACCATCAGATTTAAATGGATATGCAGTATGCATTAAGTTATTTGGGAATAAGATAAGATCACCAACTCTTGGTTTATGATTAAATATAGAATTATTTAAAAAAGATTTAGAACCATAAATAAAATCAATTGTTCCATTAGTTTTAATTTTTTTATGTCCCTTTGTTAAATTGTTTGGAATTTTTAAATAACCAACTCCAGAAACATTGCCATCATGAAAATGCACAGGGTTATAATCATTTTTAAATTGTCTTACGACCCATAAATTCTTAATTTTAATATTTTTTGACTTCTTATTAAGATTTTTTTTTAAATATAGATTTACACTTTTAGAAATAAAACTTTTTAAATTTTTTTTAATAAATTTATTTTTTAATTCAATTTCTTGCTCAACTTGACCTACTAACTTTTTTGAGTAGTCATTTGATTTCAATTTTTTTTTATCTTTAATAATACTTTCAACTTCATCATTAATTTTTTTTACCAAGTTTAATGGAATTTTAACAACAGCAATTTTTGGTCCAAACGGACTTAAAACTTTCATTAATTTTTTATATTTTTGTTGGATTAGGTTGTCCTTTATAAACAACCTCTGGATCAAATTTTTTTTCTTTTTCTTCAAATTTCATTTCGATTTGTCTTGCATTATCAATTTTACCCAAAGGGACAGATCTATAAAAACAGGATCTGTACCCAACATGGCAACTAGCACCCTCGCCAATATCTACAGTCATCCAAACTGCATCTTGATCATCATCAATTCGAATCTCCTTTACTTTTTGAACAAACCCACTTGTTTTTCCTTTATGCCAAATTGATTGTCTTGATCTGCTCCAGTAATGAGCTTCTTTAGTTTCAATAGTTAACTTGAGGGCTTCGACATTCATATACCCATGCATTAATATTTCTTTTGTTTTTGAGCATGTTGTAATGACTGGAATCAATCCATCATTGTCAAATTTTGGAGATAAAAGCTTACCTTCTTCTATTTCTGCTACATTTTCTCTTTTTTTAAACATATATGTGGAATTATCTAACATAATAATAAATATATTAAATATTTTAAAATTAAGGTTTTATATATATAAAAGCACGTCATGAAATTAGTAAAAAACGAAAACGAAAAAAAAATTAATGAAGTAACTGATAAAGAAGCTGAAGAAGCTTTTGTCAAAATCCTTAAATGGCTAGGTGAAGATCCTACTAGAGAAGGTTTATTGGAAACTCCAAAAAGAGTTACAAAAGCATTTAAAGAATATTTCAAAGGCTACAAAGAAGATCCTAAAGCAGTTTTAGACAAAACATTTGGTGATGTTGAAGGCTATAGCGATATGGTTGTTCAGAAAAATATTTCAGTTCAAAGTCATTGCGAACATCACATGGCACCAATTATAGGAATTGCTCATGTAGCATACATTCCAAATCAAAGAGTTGTAGGATTAAGTAAAATAGCAAGAGTAGTAGAAGTATTTTCTAAAAGATTACAAACACAAGAAAGATTAACTGTTCAGATCGCTAATACTTTAATGGAGTCGTTGGATGCAAAAGGAGTTGCGGTAACAATAGATTCAACTCATCAGTGTATGACTATGAGAGGTATAAAAAAAGAGCAAGCTACCACAGTTACAAATTTTTATCTTGGACAGTTTAAAGACGATTTAAGTTATCAAAATAGATATTTGCGATTTATTGCAAAATAATATTTACTGATAAACATGGCGGACTCATTTAAAGCAGTTGTAATAAACAATCAGAACGAAAATTTTACAAGAGAAGTCAAAGAACTAAGTTTAGATCATTTTAAAGATGGTGAGGTGCTAGTTAAGATAGATTATTCCGATCTTAATTGGAAAGATGCAATGATACTAAAAGATGGTGGTAAATTAGTTAAAGAGTATCCAAGAATACCTGGTATTGATTTTTCTGGAACTGTTGCACAAGGAGATAGTGAAGAATTTAAAGAAGGAGACAGAGTTATATTAACAGGCTGTAGAGCTGGAGAACTCTTTGATGGTGGATATTCTCAATACGCAAAAGTTAAAAAAGATCATATTACAAAAACGCCTGAAGGAATGACAAATAAACAAGCTATGATTTTAGGAACTGCTGGTCTTACAGGTTTGTTATGTGCCTTTGCAGTTAAAGCAAGAGAGGAACTATTGATGCAATCAAAAGTAAATGATGTGTTGGTAACAGGTTCTACAGGTGGAGTTGGAATGGTGGCAGTAATGGTTCTTGCAAAGATGGGAATTAATGTAACAGCTGTAACTGGTAAACCAGATAAAGCAGATTATCTAAAAGAACTTGGTGCTAAAAACGTTATAGATCGTAAAGAATTTGAAGGTGAAGCAAGATTAATAGATAAAGGAACATGGGATGGTGTTGTAGATACTGTGGGTGGTAACATTTTATCTAATGCAATAGCTCAAACTAAACCAAAAGGAATTGTTGCCATATGTGGAAATGCTAGTGGCAATAAATTAAATACCTCAGTAATTCCATTTATTTTAAGAGCAGTCAAATTATGGGGAGTAGACTCGGTTAATATTAGTAAAAAAAGAAAAGAGTTTGTATGGGGAGAATTTCCTGCTTTGCTAGATTTTAATATTTTAGAAAAATCAGTAAATACTATTGGATTAGATGAATTATTAAATGTCTATCCTGATATATTAAAAGGAAATTTAAAAAATAAAATAGTAGTGGATGTAAATAAATAATGGATTGGGATAAATTAAAGATATTTCATGCAGTTGCTGAGGCAGGTAGCTTTACTAGTGCAACAGTAATTCTAAATCTAAGTCAATCTGCAATTAGTAGACAAATTCAATCTTTAGAAGAAGATTTAAAAGTTAAATTATTTGAACGTCATGCTAGAGGTTTAACACTAACTGAAAATGGTGAATATGTATTTAAAACAGCTCATGAAGTTATCTCCAAATTAAAAGAGGTAGAAACAACTTTAGGAGATAAAAAACATAAACCATCCGGAAAACTATCAGTAACAACCGTTGTTAGTTTTGGAACAACTTGGCTGACGCCAAGAATACAAGAATTTATGCAATTAAATCCAGAAATTGAAGTTGAACTCATATTTGATGATAGGGAGTTAGATTTAAGCACAAGACAAGCAGATATTGGAATATTTATGAGAAGACCGAAACAACTTAATTATATTCAAAAAAAGCTCATAGATATCAATTATCACATCTACGGATCACCAAAATACTTAGAAAAACATGGATATCCCAAGACAGTTAATGACCTAAATAAGCACAACTTTATTTCATTTGGTAGAGGAGCTCCATCACCAGTTTATAATCCAGATTGGGCATTAAAACTTGGAATGAAAGATAATAAAAAAAGAAAAACTGTAATGAGAGTGAATAGTGTTTATGGTTTACTATTAGCTGTTCAAAGCGGTGTAGGACTAGCAGCAATTCCAGATTACTTAACTGTGAAACAACCAAATATTGTTAAAGTTTTACCAAGCGTTCAAGGTCCAACTACCGAGGCACACTTTGTATATCCTCAATCACTTAAAAATGTTGCTAGAGTTCAAGCTTTTAGAAACTTCCTTTACAGTAAAATTTCTGAGTGGGAATTTTAAATAATTTATCCAAAAAACAGTACTAATTGCGATTGATTATCAATTGCGACAATATTGCAATTGATAATCATTTTCATTGAGAATAGTTATCATCCGCATTGCAGGACTAATTACGTTTAATATAAATATAAATTTAAGGAGTAGAATGAGAAAATTGACAATAATTTCATTGTTTTTTGCTTTAATTTCAAGTTTTACGATTGCAGCTGAGGTCAATATTTTTAGTGCAAGACACTATGATTCTGACATTCAATTATATGAAAAGTTCACAGCAGCAACAGGAATTAAAGTAAACGTAGTATCAGGTAAAGACAAAGCCCTGCAGAAAAGAATTTCAGAAGAGGGAGCAGACTGTGTTGGAGATTTATACATCACAGCTGATGCTGGAAGATTAGGTGCATTTGCAGCTAAAGGCATGATGCAAAACGCTGGTTGGTCAAAAGCTATTAAGGATGCTGTACCTGCACAATTTAGATCTGCTAAATGGACTGGAATAGCTAAGAGAGCAAGAATAATTTATTATTCACCTGAAAGAGTAAATGCAAATGAACTAAATGGCATGACTTACGAAGGTCTAGCTGATCCAAAATGGAAAGGTAGATTAGTAATAAGAAAATCTAACAACATTTATAACCAGTCTTTAGTTGCTTCACTAGTTAAGAATAATGGTAAAGCTAAAACTGCAGAATGGTCTAAAGCTGTTGTAGCAAACATGGCTAGAACTCCAAAAGGTAATGACCGTGCTCAAATCATGGCTGTTGCGGCTGGAGAAGCTGATATTGCTGTTGCAAACACATACTATCATGCGTTGATGTTATCTGGAAAAAAAGGTGCTGAACAACAAGAAGCAGCAAAAAAAGTAATGCCTTTTTTCCCTAATCAACAAGATAGAGGAACGCACATTAATATTAGTGGAGCTGGTATGCTTAAACATGCACCAAACAAAGCTAATGCTGTAAAATTAGTTGAGTTTTTATTATCAACAGAGGCTCAAAATCACATTGTAAATAATACTTTTGAGTATCCAATGATCAGTGGTGTAACACCTAATGATTTAGTTCCAGGCAAAGAGATGAACTTTGTAATGGATACTAAAACAAGTGTTAAGTCATACGGTGCAAAACAAGCAGATGCATTAGAAGTAATGTTGGCTGCAGGTTGGAAGTAAATGATAGCTGTTAAAAAAAAATTTACTACGGAAGTTGATTATAATAAATCTTCCAAAGCATGTCCTGCATGTGCTTCGGAGTGTGAAAAAATCAATAAACGTGTAAATAATAGAAAATTGTCTGAAATTAAAACTAAGGAGGTTCCGCATATCCTAAAAGTATTTAATTTTTGATTTTCTAAAGTTTGTGCCTATGGTTTGGTCTCCTAAGCCATGGGCACTTTTGATTTTCATGATTATAAGGCGGATTATAATATATGAAATTTAATTCCTGGTACCTTTCTTCATTTTTAGTTTCATTTGTTGTTGCAATTCCAATTTTAACTGTGTTTGCAAGTTTCTTCCAAGAAACAACTAATTACTTTGATATTTTAAAAAATACATTTTTAATTGAATATATTTATAATTCCTTAATATTACTTTTAGGAGTTTTAGTTCTTACATTATTCTTAGGTGTTGGCAGTGCATATGTAGTTTCATTTTATGATTTTCCAGGCGTTAAATTTTTTAAATGGGCTTTAATATTATCTTTTGCAGTACCTGCTTACATTTATGCTTATTCATTAACTGCTTTTTTTGAAAACTTTGGAACACTATACTCAATATTGAAATCTTTATTTGGACCTGGTGAATATAATCAATCCATTCCAAAATTTGATGGTATGCTTGGTGCTATTTTTTCCATTTCTTTTTCACTATTTGGATATGTTTACGTTTTAACTAGAGCATCTTTTCATTATCAGTCTCAAAATTTAATAGAATTAGGACAAAATCTAGGTTTTTCAAAATATAAATCTTTCTTTAAAATCATTTTACCATCTGCAAGACCAGCGATAGTTGCGGGTTTAGCATTAGTTGCTATGGAAACATTATCAGATTTTGGAGCAGTATCATTTTTTGGAATAGCAACTCTTACTACTGGAATATATGATTCATGGATATCTTTTGATGATTTAGCTTTTGCAAATCAACTCTCATTTTTTTTACTATTATTTATTCTAGGACTTTTTTTTATTGAGAATATCTCAAGAAAAAAAGCTCAATATCACTCTCCAGTTAAGGGAGGAATCAAAGAAAAGAAGAAAATTAAATTAAACTTTTCAAAAGGTTTTTTAGCATTCGGATTTTGTTTTTTAGTTTTTTTAGTCAGTTTTTTATTCCCTGTTTTACAAATGTTGTATTGGACAATAATTTTTCCAAAAAATTTATTTGATTTAAATACTTTTCAATTATTTATAAACACAATTTACCTGGTATTTTTATCAAGTGTTGTTCTAGTAATTTTTTCTTTTATTTCAAATTATGGAAACAGAGTAACTAAAAGTAAATTCTTAAATTATCTTACAACATTTTCTATTACTGGTTATGCAATCCCTGGTGTAATTTTAGCTGTAGCATTCATCACTTTTATTGCTTGGTTTGATAATACTTTTATAAAAGCCTTTGAATTTAATTCTATAAAGAAAGTATTTATAGGATCTATTTTTGGTTTAGTAATAGTTTATTTTATCAGATTTTATTCATTAGCTTATAACGGTTTGAAAACTGGTTATGAAAGAATAAATAGGTCAATTGATGAAAGTTCTTATCTTCTTGGTTACTCGAAAATAAAAACCTTTTTAGGAATTCATGTTCCTTATTTAAAAAATTCTGTTTTTCTTATAGGGATATTGATTACTATAGAAGTAATAAAAGAATTACCTATAACTTTGATATTGAGACCATTTAACTTTGAAACATTTGCTACAACGGCATATATTTTTGCATCTCAAGATCTCTTAGAAGCTGCAGCAGTTCCATCATTATTCTTGATATTAATTGCAAGTACATTTATTTTGATTACGTCTAAATTTATTTTGAAAGACTAATGGCTAATAATTTTTTTGAAATTGAAAATGTATCTTTTGCAGCTGGTGGGAAAAATAAAGTTAATAATGTTTCTTTAAAAATTGAAAATGAAGGTGAAATTGTATGTTTACTTGGTCCATCTGGCATAGGTAAAACCACAATATTAAGAACTATTGCAGGTTTAGAAAAAATTAATAAAGGTAAAATTAATCTAAAAGGCAGAACAATTTCTTCTAAAAATATTCATATCGAACCAGAAAATCGTAATATTGCTCTATCATTTCAAGAGAACAGCTTATTTCCTCATTACAATATAGAAAAAAATATTAATCTTGGCTCAGATAGAGTGAAAGATGATAAAAAAATACAAACTAAAGAAGTAATTAATTTTTTAAACTTAAACAAAATATTAAATAAATTTCCGCATGAGATAAGTGCTGGCGAAGCCCAAAGAGCATCTCTAGCAAGATCTTTAGTTTCTCAACCTGATTTATTAATGCTTGATGAGCCATTATCTAATGTAGATCAAAGTTTTAAGGAGGAAATTCAAGTTGAATTAAAACAAATTTTAACAAATTCTAAAATAACTACAATAATTGTAACACACGACTCTTATGAAGCTTTTTATCTAGGCAGTAAATGTGGAATAATATTAGATGGTGAATTAAAGCAATATGATGATCCATATAACGTTTATCATTTACCAAATTCAGTAGAAGTAGTTAATTTTTTAAATAGAGGTACATTAATACCAGCAGAAGTTACTAGTCCGAAAAGTCTTGAAAATGAAGATTTAGGTACAATAACTGGAAATTTCGCTAGACCGTTTCCAATAGGATCTAAAGTAAAACTATTAATACAGCCAGAAGACTTACAACATGATGATGCAAGCAATCTTAAACTTGAAGTAGTAGATAGAAAATTCAGAGGATCAAATTTTATTTATACATTAAAAACATTAAGTAATAAATTAATACCAGTTTTTGTGCATTCTCATCATATTCATCAACATGAAGTTGATGAAAAATTTGGTATAAAAAGACCCATCCATATCGATCATATTGTCTGCTTTTAAATTTAATTGTATAAATCACTTTAAGTATGAAGGAGTTACCAAAAAGTACTAAGGTAGTAGTTATAGGCGGAGGTGTTGCGGGAACATCTTGTGCTTATCATTTAGCTAAATTTGGTTGGAAAGATGTAATATTACTTGAAAGAGATCAATTAACATCAGGAACTACTTGGCACGCCGCTGGTCTTCTAGGTCAATTAGGTGCATCATCTACAATTACCAAAATTAGAAAATACTCTTTAGATCTTTATAAAGAATTAGAAAAGACTACGGGATTATCAACTGGTATGAAGCAAAATGGTGCAATTACAGTTGCATCTACTAAAGAAAGAATGCAAGAATTGCTAAGACAAGCAACGACTGCACAATTGTCTGATGTTGAAGTAGAGGTCTTAGATCACAAAAGACTAAAAGAATTATATCCAGTGATTCATAGTGAAGATCTTGTAGGTGGTGTTTACATGCCAAAAGATGGACAGGCAGATCCTGTTGGAGTTACTAACGTGCTTGCAAAAGCTGCAAGAATGGAAGGTGCTCAAATCTTTGAAAAAACTCCTGTAAAAAAAATACTTACAAAGAATTCAAGAATAAGTGGAGTAGAGACAGAAAAAGGTATTATAGATTGTGAGTATGTAGTTATGGCTACAGGAATGTGGTCAAGACAATTAGGTGAAGAAATAAATGTTAGTGTTCCTTTATACCCAAATGAACACTTTTATATAATCACTGAACCAATGAAAGATTTACCTCAAAATCTTCCTGTTTTAAGAGATTATAATGCTTGTTTATATTTGAAAGAAGATGCAGGGAAAATACTTGTTGGAATTTTTGAACCAAATGCAAAACCAGCATTTAAGGAGACGGGAAGAGTACCTGATGATTTTTCTTTTGGCGAACTTCCTGATGATTTTGATCATTTTGAACCGTATTTAGAAAAGTCATTTCATAGATTACCAATGTTAGAAAGTGCAGGAATTAGAAAATTTTTCTCAGGTCCAGAATCTTTCACCCCAGATACACAATATTTATTAGGAGAAACTCCTGAAGTAAAAAATTTATATACATGTTGTGGTTTTAATAGCATAGGAATTGCTAGCTCAGGAGGAGCGGGCAGAGTAACAGCTGAATGGATGATGAACGGACATATAAATGAGGATTTATTTTCATTAGATATTAAAAGATTTCAGAAATTTCACTCTTCAAAAAACTTTATTATGGAAAGAGTTACAGAAACACTCGGCGATTTGTATGGAATGCATTGGCCATTTAAACAGCACAATACATCAAGAAATCAAAAGCTTTTACCTTATCACGAGGAATTAAAAAATGCTGGAGCTTGTTTTGGAGTTGCAGGAGGTTTTGAAAGACCAATGTGGTATTCATTAAATGGTAAAGAGCCTAAGTACGAATATAGTTTTAATTATCAAAATTGGTACCCATCAGCAAAGCATGAAACTGTAAATGCAAGAAAAAATGTTGGACTTTTTGATTTTTCAACTTTTTCAAAGTTTGATTTAAAAGGGGATAAAACTCATCAAGAACTTCAAAAGTTATGTACCGCTAACATAAAAAATGAAATTGGTAAAACAACATATACTCATATGCTGAATGAAGATGGTGGAATAGAAACAGATTTAACTGTTGTATGTATGGATAAAAACTTTTTTAGAGTTGTAAGCTCTGCAGCCACAAGAGAACACGATAAATACCATATCTTAAAATATTTAGATGAAGACGTATCTTTTAAAGATGTAACAGAAGATATTTGTTGTTTAGGATTGTTTGGTCCAAAGAGTAGAGAGATGATCTCGAAAATAAGCAATGATGATTTTAGTAACGATAAATTTAAGTTTGGAACTGGAAAGTTCATAATGATAAATGGTGTTAAAGTTTGGGCTCAACGACTTTCTTACGTAGGTGAATTAGGATTTGAGCTTTATGTTGACTCAAGTTTAGCTAAGGATTTATATGAAATTCTAATTGAAAAGGGGAAAAACTTCGAAATATCTCATTGTGGAATGCATGCAATGGATATTATGAGAATGGAAAGTGGATTTGTTCACTGGGGACATGATATTTCGCCAGAAGAAAATCAGTATCAAGCAGGTTTAAAATTTGCAATTAGTTATAAGAAAAATGTAAACTTTATTGGAAAAGATGCTCTATTAAAAATTAAAGACCAAAAATTAGATAAGAGAATGATGATGTTTACTCTTAAAGATAGCAAACCTGGTGAGCCACTTTTACTACATGAAGAACCTATTTATATGGATGACAAAATAATTGGCAGAACAACTTCAGGAAATTATTCTTTTTGTTATGATAAAAATCTTTCATTTGGATATGTCAATTCTGGAAATACAGTTGAAACATTAAAAGACAAAAATATATACATTGAAATTGAAAAACAAAAATATCCAGTTGAGGTATTAGAAAAACCTTTAAACAATAAGGATTTTAAGAACTAAGTTTCTTTTTTCTACTCTCGGCCTGAACAAATAAAACTCCAAAAACTATTATTCCAATAACTCCAAAAGTTTTATTAAAATCAAATGGTACCCCAAATATATAAAAATTGATTAAAGTTGACCAAATTAATTGAGAATATTGAAAATTAGTTACAAATGATAAATTAGATAGCTGAATTGCAAATATAATTAAAAGATGACTAGCAAAACCCAATCCACCAAGAAATATCAACCAAACCCACAGTTTTTTATTCTCAATAGGAGTCCAATCTAATATTACATAAATTGAGAAAACAATGGTCCCTAAAATAGCAGCATAAAATAAAGCTACTAAAGGATCATTATTACCAGAGATAAATTTTGTAAAAAATTGATACAATGCCCAACATACTGGAGGCACCAATGGAAAAATTAAGTCTACACTTATAACTTTCATACTTGGACTCATTGAATAAATTATACACCCGAAACTTAACAACATTAAAATAATACCTTTGGGTGAAAGAATATCTTTTAAAAATAATGCTGTTAAAATTGATACTATTAAAGGTGCTGAGAAGAAAACTACATAGATATCTACAAGGTCAAATTTTTGTAAAGAATGAATGAAAAAAAAAGTAGCAAAAACCATGAGGATTGATCGAATGATATTAATATTAAAATTTCTTTTTAAGTTTAACTTAGGTTTTAATATTGCAAATAAAATTAAAATAATAACAAAGTGAAAAAAAAATCTACCCCAAATTACTTGATTTAATGGCATTAATGTCCCTAGATATTTTGCAGTAGAATCTTGGCAAACTAAAATAAAAAATCCAGATATAGATAAAATTATAACTTTTGTAATAGATTTATTTTTAAGAAAATTCATAATTTTGATTAAATTTTAGACTGAACTAAGATTATCTAAAATTTTTTTTGAACATTGTTCTGTGTTACTAGAGCCTTGAAGATCTTTTGTTCGACCGTCTTTATCTTTAAGAGTTAATTCAATTGATTTTACTATTCTATCAGAAGCTTCTTTTTCACCTAAGTAATCTAACATCATTGCAGCTGACCAAATCTGTCCCACTGGATTAGCTATCCCTTGGCCGGCAATATCTGGTGCCGATCCATGAACGGGTTCAAATAATGATGGGTATTTATTTGTTGGATTAATATTACCAGAAGGTGCAATTCCAATAGTTCCAGTACAAGCAGGTCCTAGATCTGATAAAATATCTCCAAAAAGGTTCGATGCAACTATTACATCAAAGCGTTCAGGGCTTAAAACAAATCTAGCTGCTAATATATCAATATGGTATTGATCTGTTTCTACATCAGAGAAATTTTTCTTATTCTCATTAAATCTTTCATCCCAATAAGGCATAGTAATTGATATTCCATTTGATTTTGTAGCACTTGTTAGTTTTTTTCTTTTTCTTTTTTTAGCTAATTCAAATGCAAATTGTTGAACTCTATCTATTCCATATTTGGACATTATTGTTTCTTGAATAACAACTTCTCTATCAGTTCCCTGATACATTTTTCCGCCAACTGATGAATATTCTCCTTCGGTATTTTCTCTAACAATTATCATATCAATATCACCTGGCTTTTTATTAGCTAATGGTGCATTTACACCTTCAAAAAGTTTTACAGGTCTTAAATTTATAAATTGATCAAACTCTCTTCTAAATTTTAATAATGATCCCCAAAGTGTTATGTGGTCAGGGTATTTATCTGGCATACCAACTGCACCAAAGAAAATTGCATCGTGCTTAGTTAATTTATTTTTCCAGTCATCCGGCATCATTTTTCCATGCTTTTCGTAATAATCACATGATGCAAAATTATAATCTTCTATATTCAATTTGAATTGATGTTGTTGAGAAATTTCTTTTAATATTTTTTGTGCTTCAGGTACAACTTCTTTACCAATACCGTCACCGGCAATTGATGCTATTGAATATTCTTTCATTTTACAAATGTATCGTTAAATTGCTTTGTAACTCTTACAAAAGTTGTACATTTACTTAATTGTTTTAATGAGGGTGCTCCAACATATGTGCAACTACTTCTCACACCTCCTAATATATTTAAAATTGTATCGTTAATTTTACCACGATACTTAACTCTTACTGTTCTACCTTCACTGCTTCTATAATCAGATAAACCACCATAATGTTTTTTGTTAGCTGTTTCAGAACTTGATCCATAAAATTCTATATATTTTGAACCGTTAGATTTTACTAATTTTCCTTTACCTTCATCGTGACCTGCAAACATTCCCCCAAGCATAACAAAATCAGCTCCACCACCAAATGCTTTAGCAACGTCACCTGGGCATGTACATCCACCATCAGCAATTATATGTGCACCTAATCCATGAGCTGCATCAGCACATTCTATCACTGCACTTAACTGTGGATAGCCAACACCAGTTTGTATGCGTGTAGTACAGACACTTCCTGGTCCAATTCCAACTTTAACAATATCTGCACCTGATAAAATTAATTCTTGAGTCATATCAGCTGTAACAACATTACCAGCAATTATTGTTTTTGTTGGATATTTATCTCGAACAGATTTTAAAAATTTACTAAAATGTTCTGAGTAACCGTTTGCAACATCAATACAAATGAACTTAATAAAACTAAATTCTTTTAAAACTTTATCTAAATTTTGAAAATCTTCTTTTTTTGTCCCTATACTTAAAGCAACATTTGGATATATTGATTTAATTTTTTTAAATTGTTTAATTTTTTTTACATCATGTTGTTTTGTTAAACATGTGATCATTCCATATTCAGATAATTTTTCGGCAACACCAAGTACGCCTACACCATCCATATTGGCTGCCATAATAGGAATTCCAGACCATTCGTTTTTACTATATTTAAAACGATAAGTTCTCTTTAGATTTACATCTTTTCTACTTTTAAGAGTGCTTCTTTTAGGTCTAAAAAGTACATCGGAATAATCTAGTTTTAGCTCTTCTTCAATTCTCACAAAAATGAAGGTATACATCCAATGAATAATAATTCAATTTAATAATTGATCTTATTAACGTTGTATTTTAACAATTTTAAAATTACTGATTGAATTATAAAAATATAAATTAAAATAAATAAATGTTTGAAGGTTTTAAGAGTAGATACGTACAAGTTAAAAAAGGAAAAGTGTTCTGTAAAATTAAAGGAGACGGACCGCCTTTATTATTACTTCATGGTTATCCTCAAACTCATTTAATGTGGCACAAAACAGCTCCAGAGTTATCTAAAAGTTTTACAGTGGTTGCAGCAGACCTAAGAGGTTATGGAGACAGTTTAGCTCCACCATCTGATAATAAACATTTTAATTATTCAAAAAGAGAAATGGCTAATGACATGAAACAAATGATGGTAAAATTGGGATATCCTAAATTTTTTGTTGCAGGTCATGATAGAGGTGGAAGAGTTGCTCATAGATTAGCAAGAGACCACGGAAAAAACGTGCTTGCTCTAAGCGTTTTAGATATTTGTCCAACTTTAGATATGTATGAATTAACAACTAGAGATTTTGCAAAAGCTTACTTTCATTGGTTTTTCTTAATTCAACCAAAATGGTTACCAGAAAGAATGATAATGAGTGATCCAAGGAAATGGATGAAGTATTGCTTAGATAAATGGTCTGGCAATCATAAATTTGGAAAAGTTGAAGAGGGTTATCTAAAGTGCTTTAAGCAACCAAAAAGAATACACGGATCATGTGAGGATTATAGAGCATCTGCTACAATTGATCTTGATCATGACAGGAACGATCGTAAGAAAAAATTAAATATTCCTGTTCAAGTTTTATGGGGAAAAAATGGAGTTATAAACAAACAATTTAAACCTATTAAAATTTGGCAAAAATATTCAAATAAAAAAGTTGTCGGAGTTGCTGTTAAATCTGGACATTTTATACCAGAGCAAAATCCCAAAGAAACAATTAAACAATTAAAAAGTTTCTTTTTAAAAAATGTTTAAAATTATTCCTAATAAAAAAAATATAGGTGCAGAATTAGTCTGCGATTTAAATAAAATTAACAATTCGTCGTTAAAAAAAATAAAATCTGCTCTTTCAAAATATGGGATGATTTATTTTAGAAACCAAAAATTAAGCTCTGATCATTATGTAAAATTTGCAAAAAAATTTGGAAAACTTGCAAACTATCCAAGACTTAAAGGATTGAATAAAAAATATCCTCAAATAACTGTTGTTCAAAGAAAATCTACTGATAAAGGACCTAGTTTTGGGGAGCAATTTCATACTGATTCAATTTATACTAAAAAGCCACCTAGATTTACTATGTTACTATCTAAGTTAGTTCCAAAAAAAGGGCAGGCAAACACAGATTTCTGTTCCCAATATTTAGCTTATGAAAAATTACCAGCTAGTTTCAAAAGAAAGTTTAAAAATGAAAAATGTATATTTTCATCAGAGGGACCTATTTCTGTAACTAGATTGGAAAGAGAGAAAGAAAAGGGGAAAAAAACGAAAGAACTTATCTCAAAGCATAAATTAATAAGGAAAATAAATAGTAAATATACTTTATATTGTAGTCCAGGACACTTTATACGTTTTAATAATAGTAAAATTGACAAAAAATTTAAAACTTATTTATTTAAACACCAATTAAAAAAAAGTTTTCAATATTCTTTAGAGTGGGAAAAGAACCAATTAGCCATTTGGGATAATAGATCTATGCTTCATCAAGCTACAGCTTTTAAAGGTAATAGAATTATGCATAGAATTACTGTCCAATAATGTTTCAGGTATTTCTAGGTTTAACTCCATTTATAGGTATTACTTTTATTGGTTATCTTTTAGGATATATTAAAATATTTGATTTACAGAAGGCTAGAATATTTAATTTATTTTCATTTTATATAGCGGTACCAGCTTTAATCATAAAACTTGTTGCACAAAGTGATGTTGGTGAAATAGATGTGTCTCAAATTTCATCATATTTTTTAATGCAATTAACCAGTGGAATATTTGCTTTCTTATTAACAAAAAATACTTTCAAAAGATCAATACAAGAATCTATCATTTGGGCTCTAACAGTTGCTTTATCTAATCACGTAATATTAGTTTTACCTATTGCAGAAATTTTCTTTTCTGGAAGTACGATAACTCAAATATCAGGTATTATTTTAATGGATAGTGTAGTTTTATTATCCATAGTTAGTTTCTTTTTAGAGCTTACTGTCAAAAAAAAAATTAAATTATTTCAGTTTTTAAAAAATTTAATATTAAATCCAATGATACTAGCAATTTTAATTGGATTGATAATAAGAATTTCAAAGATCAATATAGACGAAACCCCATTTGAGTATATTCTTCAAAGACTGGCAGCATGTGTAATGCCAGTTGGTCTATTTGCAATCGGTATCATTTTATCTTTTTACTCAAAAAAAGTTTTCAATAAATTAACAATCACTATTTCAATATTAAAACTTATTATTTCACCACTGATTTTGTTAATTCTAGGATACACATTTTTTAGCTTATCAAATCCAATCGATTTTGCTGGAGCTTTGTTGGTTAGTGTTGGTCCTTGTGGAGCTACCTCAATTGTTATGTGTTCTGCATATAATGTAAGTCCGGAAAATATTATCAAGGCAATATTTATTTCAACATTTGCATCAATTTTTACTTTTTTATTTACTATAAATTTATTAAGTTAAATTATTATGTTTAAAAAAATATTTAGCATTCTTTTTATTTTTCTTTTTCTATCATCAATATCGATGGCGAAAGATAAAATAGATGAAACCATTGATAAAACTACTGATTTTTTAAAATCTATAACTAAAAAAAGTTTAAATAAATCTCAAACAGCAGAATTTTTAAATAATTATGCAATAACATTGGAAGATGAGAGAAATCAAGGTATTGTTACTTACATCTTTGATGAAAAGAACTACAAAAGATACCAAAATGGAAAAGTTATTTCAGAAGATGGATGGCGTTTTACAAATCTAGGAAAATTAAGAGTTTTTTCTGGAGATATTAAATTAACTTGGAAATTTAAACTTGATAAGCAAAACGTGGTAGTAATTAAGACTAAATTCCAACCACTTGGAAAAGAATATCCTTTTACCTATCAATTAAAAGATAAGTATTTTGAAAAGATAAATTAAATGTCAAAAAGATATAGTGGAAAATCATTTAAAGACTCTAGTGTAATGAAAAAAGCAAAACTATCCTTAAAGGAAAAAAGAAAAATTAAAAATGAAAAAAAAAAAAATAAGTGAAATTCTTTTAAAAGATAAAGTTAAATTCAAAAATATAAGAGTTTATAAATACTTAATACATAACAATTGATTGTAAATTTTTTAATTTTAGTCATTTCTTCCATAGCATTTTTGGGCTACTCAATATTACTTAAAAAATTCGTTTTTTATTCAAAGCATAATTACCAACAAATTTATGATTATGATATTTTTTTTGGTTTCATACTAGTATTTATACTTGCTTTCTTATTTAATATTATTCTCCCTTTAATTTATTTTACTGAGATTTTTTTTTTAATCGGAATACTTTTATTTATTTATTTTAAAAATAAAATTATAATAGACTTTAATATCAAATTTTATTTTGTAATTTTATTAGCTTTAGTTTTCATAACTTACAATACTCAAACTGTTTATGATACAAATCTGTATCATCTTCAAATTTTAAATTGGAATTCTTTTTATAAACTTAATTTTGGTCTATCAAATTTGGAATTACGTTTTGGAACAAATTCTTTTTGGCAATTAATTTTATCAATATTTAATAATCCAAAATATAATGTTCAATATTTATATCTCGTGAATTGTATTCCTATAGCTATTTTAATTAATCAATTTCACATACCAAAAGAAAAAGAGATTAAATTAAGCTTTATATATATATTTTGTTGTTTCAATTTTATTTTATTATTTTCAATAATTCATTCCAATACAAATGGTCCGATTATTAATAGCTTGAGGTCTCCTGAAGTTGATACTGTAGCAATGTTTTTCTTCATATTTTCAGTGTATTTTTTTTTAAAGTATTTTGAAGATTTAAAATATTCAGATTATGTATATTGCTTTATTTTTTCATGTTTAGCCGCAATTACAAAGATTAGCCATATTGGAATTCTTTTACTTCCAATTTCAATATTTTTATTTTCAAAACCAAAAATAAGTAGAGTATTAATCATATGTCTCATTCTTTTTTTTATTTGGTTGATTAAAAGCTTCATTTTATCTGGTTGTTGGCTATTTCCCATAACTTTTACATGTCTTCCCGAGGTTATTTGGTCAACTCCAATTAAAGAAATTAGCCTTTATTCAAAAATTGTTTCATCATATCCAAAAGCACATTCTGCAAATGTAGATTTTATGAACTTTGATTATACTCTCAATTCTCTCAAATGGTTTTATCCTTGGTTAAAAACTTATTTTTTTGCTACAAGCTTTTTTATTATATTTGTTTTCATTACTTCTATCTCTTTATTATTTGCTCTTTTTCGTTTTTTTATTAATGGTAAGAAAATAAATATTAATAAAGTTTTTTATTTTTTTATAATATTTTATTTATTTAATTTGTATATTTGGTTGAATGCACCTGCGCTTAGATATGGGTATGGATTATTTATATCATTCAGCTGTTTAATCTTTGCTTATAGTTTCCAATATATAATTAAAAAATTTGAATTAGTTAGAAATTTTAAATTTTTACCGATTTTTTTTATATTGGTATTATTGATTCAAAATTACAAAAATATTAATTATATAAATGATATAAACATAATAAAATTTGATAATTCTAATATAAAATTATTTAAAAATATTGATGGTATCGATTTTTATAAATCTGACGTAAACCATGGTTTTTGTAATGATTTCAAGTTACCTTGCATTATATATCCAAGTGACTTTAAAAATAAAAAATATCTAGGCTATAATTTTTTTTATAGAAATAAAAATCAATGAAGAAAAACTGGAAAAGTTAAATAATCTATATTTGTACTTAAAACTTTATTAAACATTGTTTGTTAATTTTTATTTGAAAGAAAAAATAAAAGTAGTATAAACCAACAATCATTTACGGCGGGGTAGCTCAGTTGGTTAGAGCGCGGGACTCATAAGCCCGAGGTCAGTGGTTCGATCCCACTTCCCGCTACCATTCTAGAACGATGATCCTTTTTTGGTCCACTCAGAGAGAAAAATGTCTGGTTTTAGAAAATGATACGGCAAATAGAACGTTCGTATTAGAGTTTGTGCTTCCTACTATCATTTTTAGTCCTTTTAATTGATATATATATCTCTATAAATAACTTATGAAGTTTTTCGCAAAAATTCTGATATTTCAGTTGTTATTTATATCTGTCTCTTTTGCAAAAGTAGATGAGGTAGTAGATAAATTTTATTCTTCTTTGGAAAGCTTTTTGGAGGAGAATTTTGAAAATACAGATTTTTCAATAAAAAAAATTGAAACTATTAAACCAGAAATAGGAATACAAACATTTAAGATTTTTTCAGAAGATAATTCAGACTTATCTTTTTTCCAAGGATCTTTATTTTTACACGACAGTGACAGAGAAACATTTAATTTAGGATTTGGACAAAGATATTTATCTAATGATGAAAGTATATTATTTGGTTTAAATGCTTTTTATGATTATGAATTTGATTATGAACACCAAAGATTTAGTATTGGTGCTGAAATTAAATCTTCTATTTTAGATTTAAATTACAACCAGTATTTTGCTCAAAGCTCTAGTAAAAAAGGAAAAAATGGTAAAGACGAAGAGGCTATCGATGGATTTGATGTTGAATTAGGCGCACATCTTCCATACATACCATCTTTAAAAGCTTATTTGAAAGCTTTCGATTTTGAAGTTCCTAATGGAAAAGACTTTCAAGGTTTAGAATTTTCTACACTATTAAAAGTACCGAATTCTGGATTATCATTTGAAATTGGTCACACTGATTACGATCACCACAATGATCAAAGTTTTATCAACCTTAGATATAGTAATAGTATAAAAAATCCTGGTACGTCTTTATTTAGTCGTGAAGCCTTTGAAAAAATTTCTATGAAAGATAGAATGTATGAAAAGGTTAGAAGAGAAAATATTATAAAGAAAAAAGGAACAGGTTTTACTGTTAAAGCAGGAGGATTTTAGATGAAATATGCAAAATATTTATTTTTAGTCTTATCATTAATTTTTGTATTTGAGATAGTAAATTCTGAACAAGCAAAGGCATGCACAGTTAATAGTGGAGTTGTGGCAAAGGCAAGTGGTGATGGTGCTGATTTTATTGATGATGGATGCGATGAAGCTCCAGCTCTTTATGAAATAGTAATTTATAAATTATATTTATGCACAAGTGCTCCAACAGAAGCTACTACGTCATCTACGGTTGTTTTAACTCCATGTACACAAATTTTTAATAATTCAAGCGGAGCAACTGCGTCTGTAACTCAAGGAGCAGAAATAGTTTTAGATGGAACTTATACAAGACCTCCATCAGGGACTTATACTCATGGATATGCTTATATGGATAATACTTTTGGTATAACTTGGGCAGGTGAGCTCAGCGCATCAATGACTGGCATGACTGGAGGCACAGGAGTTTTTTGTGGAACAGTAACTGGTTCAGGAACACATGCACAAGCTAGCACTCATACAAATAGTTCAGTTTGTGGCTCAAGCCCTATCACTGCCGGAAAGTTTGTAGAAACCTTAAAACATTTTGCTGGAGCTGGAGACGCTTTTTTATCAAAAGCTGAAGCTGAAAATATTAATGGAACTTCAGCAGATATTGCTGGATTTTTAGTTGACACTAATGAACATAGAGCAGCAAATTCGGCCGAAGTTGTTAAACTAGAAGGTTTAGTAACATTTGCAAATCCAGTAGTCGTAACAGCAGATACTACTTCTATAAGTATGACATTTAATGTGGGTGAGGGAATGCACCTTGTTAATGGTGGGAGTAATAAATTATTTATTGGTAGTGGACCTTTTCAGGCTATAATGTCTGCAAATTAATGTCCTGGAAAATCTAAAAGATTTTCAACTTTATATCCTTTTTTCAAAAGATTATCAGTACCACCAAGATCAAATAGATTAATTACAAAAATAAATCCTACAACTTTGCTTTTTGATATTTCAATTAATTTAGCAGCTGCTTCCGCGGTACCTCCTGTAGCAATTAAATCATCAATAATTAATACTTTATCGTTTTCATTGAAAGAATCTTTATGAACTTCAATAGTTGCAGCTCCATACTCAAGCTCAAAATCAACAGAGTGTACTTCTGCAGGTAATTTATTTTTTTTTCTTAACATTATAAATGGCTTATCTAAGATATATGAAATAGCGGAAGCAAATACAAACCCCCTAGACTCTACAGCAGCTATTTTATCAAAATTAAATTTTTTAGATCTCTCTGCAATTTGATTTATACATTCCTTGAAAGCATTCTCATTTTTAATAAGAGTTGTGATGTCTCTAAATAAAATTCCCTTTTTAGGATAGTCTTGAATTGACCTAATATGTTCTTTTAAATCCATAAAACTTAATTATAATCTAAAATGTATTATGGCAAATAATAAATTGGCAATTATTGGTGGAAGTGGTCTATATGATGTTGAGGAATTTAAAGATAGAGAAACTTTAGATTTAAATACTCCATGGGGAAAACCCTCAGATTTAATATTAAAGGCAAAATATAATAATAAAGAAACATATTTTCTACCAAGACATGGAAAAGGCCATTTTATTTCTCCATCAAAAATAAATTTTAGAGCAAATATTGATGCTCTTAAACAACTTGGTATTACTGATATAGTATCTGTTTCAGCTGTAGGATCTTTAAAGGAAGATTTACCTCCAGGTAAATTTGTTATCGTTGATCAATTCATTGACAGAACTTTTGCAAGAAATAAAACTTTTTTTGATGATGAGATTGTTGCTCATGTATCAATGGCACATCCAACCTCAAGTGGGCTGATGAACGCCTGTGAAGATGCCATTAAAAAAGAAAATATTTCTTATCAAAGAGGTGGAACTTACGTTGTAATGGAAGGTCCACAATTTTCAACATTAGCAGAGTCAAATTTATATAGATCGTGGAAAGCAGATGTTATTGGAATGACAAATATGCCTGAAGCTAAACTAGCAAGAGAAGCTGAAATCAGATATGCTTCAGTATCGATGGTAACAGATTATGATTGTTGGCATCCAGATCATGAAAATGTTGATGTTCAACAAGTAATAAAAGTGCTTTTAGATAATGCCGCGAAAGCAAAATACATGATTAAAAACTTGATAGAGAACTTTGAAAATCATATTGATCCTAATGATCCAACTAACAATTGCTTAGATGTAGCAATAATTACTGCTCCAGAAAAAAGAACTCAAAAAACTAAAGATAAATTAAAAACAATAGCAGGAAGAGTTCTTAATTAATGAAAATTAATGGTGTTAAATATAAAACAATTTGGTTTGATGAAGAAAAACAAGTTGTAAAAATTATAGATCAGACAAAGCTTCCACATAAATTTATAATAAAAGAATTAAATTCAGTTAAAGACGCTATAAATGCTATCAAAACAATGGAAGTTCGAGGTGCACCATTAATTGGAGGAACGGCTGCATTTGGATTAGTTCTAGCTATAAAAGAAAATAACAGTTTAGATTTTATAAAAAAAAGTTCAGAGGAATTAGTTGCATCTAGACCAACAGCAATAAATCTTCAGTGGGCAGTTCATAGAATGAATAACAAATTTTCATTTGTTGAACCTGGAGATTTATTTAATGTTGCACTCAATGAAGCTAAAGAAATTTGTAAAGAGGATGAGGAATTTTGTGAAAGTATTGGCAAAAATGGATTAAATATTATTGAAGATATATATAATAAAAAGAAAGATACCGTAAATATTCTCACACATTGTAATGCAGGTTGGTTAGCTACAATAGATTGGGGAACAGCAACTTCTCCTATTTATCATGCACATAAAAAAGGAATACCAATACATATTTGGGTAGATGAAACTAGACCAAGAAATCAAGGAGCAAACCTTACATCATTTGAACTTAATGAAGAAGAAATTCCAAATACAATTATAGCAGATAATACAGGTGGAATATTAATGCAAAGAGGACAGGTTGATATGTGTATTGTTGGAACAGATAGGACATTATCTAACGGAGATGTGTGCAATAAAATTGGCACTTATTTAAAAGCCCTAGCAGCTCATGATAATAAGGTACCTTTTTATGTTGCTTTACCAAGTTCAACGATAGATTGGAATTTAAAAAACTCCAAAGATATTCCAATAGAAGAAAGAGACCCAAAAGAACTTTCTCATGTGGATGGAATTAACAAAGATAATAAAGTTGATAAAGTTTTAATATATCCTGAAAAAAGTAAATCATTAAATTTAGCCTTTGATGTAACACCTGCTAAATATGTTACTGCATTAATAACAGAAAAGGGAGTTTGCGATGCTTCTTCTGAAGGATTAAAAAAGTTATTTAATTAATTATCTTAAAGAAGCTGCAATATTTCCACCGTCTACGGTTAATACTGCTCCAGTTGATTTTTTTGATATCGCAAGATGATAAAAAGCTTTGGCCACATCATCTGCTTTGACCTCACTTAGCAGTAGGTTTCCACTCATATATTGATCCATAGTTACTTCTCTTGCTTTTGCTCTCTGCTTAATCATTTTATCATTTAATAAACCACTTCTAATTCTATCAGCGTTTACACCATTTGATCTTATACCAAGGTGTCCATAATCAACAGCATATTGTTTACACAAATTTAAAAGCGCAGACTTAGGCAATCCATATGGTCCAAAATTTTTACCAGGATTAACTGATTGCTTAGATATATTAAATAACAAGCACCCATTTATATTTTGTTTTTTCATAATTTTTACAGCCTCTGAAGCACAATTTTGGTGTGAGAAAAAATTATCTTCAAAACTTTTTCGAAGTATTTCATCATTAACTTCTGCAATTGATCCACCTATAGCAGTACCAGCATTAGATATTAAAATATCTACACCTCCATATATTTCCAAAATTTTACTAAATGCTTTTTTTACGCTTTGTTTGTTGGTTACATCACAATAAATACAAAGATCACTTATTTTTGTCTGTAAATCATTTATCTTACTTTTATTAATATCAAGCAAAACAACCTCAGCTCCATATTTTTTAAATAATTTATAAGTTGCTTTACCAATTTCACCAGTGCTACCAGTTATAACAACAACGTTGCCTTGCAATTCTTTTTTTGCTTTGTTTAATTTTGCTTGTTCCAAGGACCAATACTCAACATCAAATAAGTCTTTTTTCGATAAAAATTTATATCTGGATGTTTCCTCAACACTTGAAATTACATTGGCATTAGTTTGAGTTAAATCTCCTGCAATTTTTGCAGCTTTTAAGGTATCTCCTACTGTAAATAAACCAAAATTCTGAACTAGAATTACTCTAGGAGATGTATCAAGCATTACTTTTTTTTCTTTAGTTTTTTTCTTATTAGATTCAAAATATTTTTTATATTTTTGCCTATATTCTTTGAATTTTTTTTCAGCTAAATTTTTAAATTCATCTAATGTACAGTTTGCTTTTGGGGATATTACTAAAGGAAATGGTTTAACTCTTATAACATGATCAGGGGTAGCTGTTCCTTCATTTGAGTATCTATTTATATCTTTACCATTAATAAAATAATCTAACTTACTATTTTTTTTAAAATTTAAGATAAATTTGTTATCATTTTTTTCAGATAAAAGACCTCTCAATATAGGAGCTATATCTGCAGTTGAGAAATTAAATTTAGTTTTCTTTATCTGTTTTATTTTTTTCTTTTTTAGTTTGGTTAAAGTTTTTTCAGCATCAGATATATACTTAATCATTAAACTGTAAGCATCTTTTGCATTATCAGCAAATGTAAAAATTCCGTGGTTTAATAAAATTAAACAGTTTATATTTGGGTTTTTAGAATAAACTTCATTTATTTTTTGAGCTAATTTAAATCCTGGCATTACATAGGGTACTATTGCAGTTTTTTTACCAAATATTTTTTTTGATAGCATTTCTCCATTTGGTCTATTAGTGATTTTCATAATTGCATCAGAATGAGTGTGATCAACAAATTTAAATGGTAAAAATGCATGTAAAAAAGTTTCAACTGATGGATTAGGCGACTTTGTATCTATCAAATTTTTTTTTTGAAAAGCAACCATGTCATCATCAGAGAGTGTTTTCTTTTTTTTCATAGCAAGCAATGGATTTAATTTAACTGCTGGCAAACCCGCTGGTTCAATTTCCGCCATATCCCATCCGCTGCCTTTTACGCAAAGAACATCATAATATTTACCATCTATATCTTTGATTTTTGTCTTAACCGATGTATTGCCGCCACCATGCAATACCAATTCTGGATTTCTTCCTAGAAGCCTAGTTGTATAAACTCTTAAAGCCATATCTTCAGAATGACCTAATTTCTTATACTTTTTAATATATTTTTTAGCTTCGATTTCTGACCAATTGTTTTTCAATGTTTATCCTCGATAAATTATTATAATAGTTTTTTGTTTGAAAGAAGTAAAAAATTTCGTTAGTTAAAAAAGATATATATTAAATTCTTATGGAAAAAGTTGGGGAACATATAACACTGGATATAGTTGGAACTAAAAAGGAATATACTCCCGAATTTTATGAAAAGTTAGTTTATAAAATTGCTAAAGCAGCAAAAGTAACAGTTTTAAAAATTTCTAAATATAAATTCGAGCCACAAGGATTTACATTGGTCGCTTTGCTTGCCGAAAGCCACATTAGTTTTCATACTTTCCCAGAAAAAGAAATTGTAAGCTTTGATTTTTTCACATGTGGAAAAGTATCACCAAAAGTTTCTCTAGATATAATAAAAAATGAAATGGAACATACAAATATCATAATTAAAGAATTTATTAGAGATACTATTGATCTTTATCATGACAATTATAGTTCCCCAGGTTTAAAAAAATCATATGTTGTTAATAGAGTTTTAGAAAATTTTAAATCTAAAGTAGGTCAATATATTGAAATACTTGATTTAGAACAATTTGGAAAAGCTTTATTTATTGATAATGAAATACAAGTAGCTGAAAGTGATGAACATTTATATAGCTCAACCTTTGTAAATTCAGGTCTTAATTTAAATTCAAACAAAGAAAAAGCTGCAATTATTGGTGGAGGTGACGGTGGAGTTGCAAGAGAATGCATTTCACAAAACTTTGGCTTTATAGATTGGTATGAATTAGATCCTGAAGTTGTTGATGTGTGTGATAAACACCTAAGTAAAATTGGTGAGAAGGCCACAGAAAAGAATTCAGTTAAATGCGTTTGGGGAGATGCTTTTGAAAGTATTAAATCTGTCAAAGACAATACTTATGATCAAATATTTGTAGATCTGAATGATGATCAATTTTGTATAGATTTGGCTGCAAAAAATATGTCATCTTTAGAAAGAATTTTAAAACCTAAAGGTGTAATTACCGCTCAAGTAGGAAGCCAAGACAAAAAACCAAAACAAGTTGAAAATTGGTTAAATGTTTTTAACAAAAATTTTGGAAATACAAAACTTTCAAGAGTTTATATACCAAGTTTCGATTGTTCTTGGAATTTTTCCTCGTCAATAAATCATTAATTTTTCTTTTTAAAACAATAATTTTATGAAATAATCTTAAAAATTTTTGGAGGAAAAAATGAAAAAATTAAAAGTATTAGGACTTGGTATTTTAATATCATCATTTCTAACAATTTCTTCAATTGCAGATCAAATTAAAATAGGAACTGAAGGTGCATATCCGCCTTGGAATTCTAAAGATTCAGCTGGAAATTTGATTGGCTTTGAAGTCGAACTAGCAAATGAATTATGCAAAATTATGAATCATGATTGCACAATTGTAGAGCAAGACTGGGATGGAATGATACCAGCTTTAGTTTCAAGAAAATTTGATGCCATCATGGCAGGAATGTCAATAACTGGTGAGAGAATGAAAACAATAAACTTTTCTCAAGGTTATGCTGATGAAGTTGCATCATTAGCTGTTATGAAAGGATCGAAAAACGAAGGCCTTAAAACAATGTCAGCTATAAATTTATCTGACGTAAGTGCTGATGAACAAGCAACACTAGATGTTTTGACCAAAGCATTTAAAGGTAAAACTATTGGTGTTCAAACAGCAACGATTCACCAGAACTTTCTAGAGTCTGGTTTAATGGGTAATGTAAAAATTAGAACTTACAAAACTCAAGATGAAGTAAACTTAGATTTATCTGCTGGTAGAATAGATGCGGCACTAGCTGCAGCAGTTGCTTTTACAGATTATGCAGAGAAATCTGGTAAAGCAGTTGTATTAACTGGACCAACATTTGCAGGTGGAGATTTTGGTAATGGTGTTGGTGTTGGTATTAGAAAAGGTGACTCTAAACTTTTAAATGATTTCAATGCAGCAATTGATAAAGCTAGAGATGATGGCATTATTAGTAAGCTTGCTATAAAACATTTTGGTTTTGACGCTTCTATGTAATAAATTATTTATGGGTGGCTATTATTAGCCACCTATATTATGGAACTTCTATATTTTGGTGATAAAGGTTGGGGAGACGAGTTATTCTTTGCAACCTTAATGACAATTGCGGTCTCAATAACCGCAATGATAATTGGCTTTATTTTTGCTGCTTTATTTACTCCATTAAAATTATCTAATAATAAATTTCTTAATTCTATTGGTAATGCATACACCACTGTTATTAGAGGTGTACCAGAGCTTCTAGTAATTTATTTATTTTTCTTTGGCGGAAGTGGAGCAATTATGTTTGTTGCTTCAATATTTGGTTACAATGATTACATCGAAATTAATGCTTTTTTAACTGGTTCATTTTCAATAGGGATAATATCGGGAGCATACTCAACCGAAGTATTTAGAGGAGCCCTACAATCAATCGATAAGGGTCAGTTCGAGGCTGCAAAAGTTTTAGGTTTTAATAAATATATTTACTTCTTTAAAATTATTTTGCCTCAAATGCTAAGATTAGCAATTCCAAACTTAAGCAATGTTTGGCAAATTACATTAAAAGATACTTCTCTTATATCTGTAACGGGTTTAGTTGAAATAATGAGACAATCCTATATTGCAGCTGGTTCAACTAGAGATCCATTATTTTTTTACTCATTTGCAGCAGTTCTATACTTAATGCTTACATTTTTAAGTATGCAATTATTAAATAGATTAGAAATAAAATATAGTAAAGGTTATTAATGGATATTGAATTAATGATTAATAGTTTTCCTAAGTTGTTAAATGCAACTTTGATTACTCTTAAACTATTATCTGTATCTTTAATTCTTGGTCTTTTTATTGGATTAGGTTTTGCAATCTTGAGAATGAATAATAATAAGTTGATTAATAAATTTGCTTACGGATACTCATATATTTTTAGAGGAACACCTCTTTTGGTACAAATCTTCATTATATATTTTGGATTAGGTCAAATTGAATACTTAAGAACAACATTTTTGTGGGTAGTTTTAAAAGAACCATACTGGTGTGCGATAATTGCGTTTTCATTAAATACTGGGGCTTATACTTCAGAAATATTGAGATCAGCTTTTCAAACTATAAAACCAGGATATTTAGAAGCTGGAAGAAGTTTGGGCATATCTTCTAAAATAATTTTTACAAAAATACAAATTCCCATAGCAATTAAACAATCTTTACCAGCTTACGGTAATGAAATTATTTTGATGCTTAAAGGAACATCTTTAGCAAGCACAGTCACACTTATGGACTTAACTGGTGTTGCAAAATATATAATTTCAACAACGTTTAAGCCAGTAGAGGTATTTATTGTGGCAGGAGGTATTTACTTGTTTATGACTTTTATAATTCATAATGTTATTAAATTTTTAGAAAAAAAATATGGATTTCAAACATGAAAATAGCTTGCATACAATTATCTAGTGGAGAAAATTATGAAAATAATTTTAAAGATATTGTTAAATATGTAAATCAAGCTATAAAAAAAAAATCTGATTTAATTATTACACCTGAAACCTCTTCTTTGATGTCTAGTAGTAGAGAAACACTTTTTAAATATTCATTTGAAATGAATAAAGATCCAATTTTGAAGAAAATTAGAGAAATTTCAAAAAAATATAAGAAATGGATTTTACTTGGATCAATTTGCGTTAAGGTTAAAAACAAACTCAGAAATAGATCTATACTGGTTGGACCAAATGGAAAAATTGTCAAATATTATGATAAAATTAATATGTTTGATGTTAAAATTCCAAATAAAGAGCAACACAAAGAAAGTAAAACTTTTAAAGCAGGAAATAAATTAGTCACAGCTAATTTACCTTGGGGCAAAATAGGTTTTACAATCTGTTTTGATCTGAGATTTCCTGAACTTTATAGGAATTTATCAAAAAAAAATTTAAGTTTTATAGCCGTTCCATCAGCTTTCACAAAGTTTACGGGACAAAAACATTGGTTAACTCTTTTAAGAGCAAGAGCGATAGAAAATTTTTGTTATATTTTTGCACCAGCTCAAACTGGTAAAAATACCCCTAAAAGAGAAACATTTGGTCATACAACGATTATTTCTCCAGATGGGAAGATTTTGGCATTAAAAAAATTAGGGAAGGGTGTAATTTATTCAAAAATTAACCCTAAGCTTTCTATGGATTTAAGAAAAATAATACCAAGTTTAATTTAATTTCTACTATCCACAATCAATGTATCTTTAGATCCACCACCTTGGGAACTGTTAACGATTGTACTACCTTTTTTTAGAGCAACTCTAGTTAATCCACCAGTTGTAACATAAGTTGATTTACCTGTTAAAATAAAAGGTCTTAAATCTAAATGTCTTGGTTCGATATTATCAGGTGTGATTGTAGGAACAGTAGAAAGAATTTCTAGTGGTTGTGCAATGTAATTTCTAGGATTTTTTTTGATATTTTTTATCATTTCTTCTTTTTCAGCTTTAGAGGCTTTTGGACCAATCATAATTCCGTACCCACCTGATGCATTTGAAGGTTTAACTACATATTTAGAGATATTATCTATAACGTGTTCTCTATTTTTTTTATCTCCACAGAGAAGAGTTTCAACTTGATCAATAATTGGTTGTTCTCCTAAATAGTAAATGATCATTTTATTAACATAAGAATAAACTGCTTTATCATCCGCAACTCCTGTTCCTAAAGCATTTATAATTCCAACATTTCCTTTTCTCCAACATTTGAAAACACCTGGCACACCTAATAAGGATCCTTTAAAAAAAACTTTTGGATCCATAAAATTGTCATCTATTCGTCTATAAATACAATCTACCTTCAAAGGACCTTTAACGGTTTTCATGTAAACATGATCATTTTCAACAAATAAATCTTTGCCTTCCACCAAGGCTATCCCCATTTGTTCAGCTAAAAAAGAGTGTTCAAAATAAGCTGAATTATAAATACCAGGTGTTAATAAAACCATGTGTGGGTTGTTAGTGTTCTTTGGAATACACTCTGTCATACAATTATATAATTTATTTGCATATTGATGGACTGAGGAAACCTTATACCTTGTAAATAATTCTGGAAAAATATCTCTCATAACCATTCTATTTTCCAGCATGTATGAAACTCCAGATGGAACTCTTAAGTTATCTTCAAGAACCAAAAAATCTCCATTAATATTCTTTATAAGATCAATTCCAGATATATTAGACCATGCTTTGTGTTTTGGAGAGAAACCTTCACATTCTTTTAAATACAAAGGAGAATTAAAAATTAATTCTTTAGGTATTACTTTGTCTTTAAATATTTTTTTTGCATTGTAGACATCATCGATAAATAAATTTAGTGCCTTAACTCTTTGCGCAAGTCCTTTTGCAACCTTTAACCATTGACTTTTTGGTATTATTCGTGGAATAATATCTAGAGGCCATTTTTTCTCTTCAGCTCTATTATTTGCAGCATAAACTCTAAAATTTATTCCTCTTGCACTTATTGTACTTTGACAATTTTTCTCAATCTCTTGTAATTTTTTTTTTCCATATTTTTCAAGTATACCCGCAATGATCTTAGCGTGACTTCTCAACTTCTTCTCTTTGCTGATATATCCATCAAAAGTTGATTTTGAATCATAATTTTTCCAGAAATCAGACATAATAGCTTAATTTTTTTACATAAGAGTTAAATAAGCAAATGATTAAATTAGATATCTGATATGAAATAAATGGGTTTTATTGTAATCACATATAATTTAAATATTTAACTTTAATATGACTTATTGCATTGGCATTAAAACAGAGACAGGCTTAGTTTTTGCATCAGATTCTCGAACAAACGCTGGATTAGATAATGTAAATATATATTCTAAAATGCTTACACACGATGTTGGGGATAGAACAATAGTAATTGTTACATCAGGAAATCTTGGAACCTCCCAAGCAGTTTATAATTCAATAAAAAAAGATTTAAAAAGCGAAACAGGTATTATGAATTTAAATACCTGTAGTGATTTTGAACAAATTGCTTCCTATATTGGTTCTTTAAATATTGAACATTCATCTCCTCAAGGAATTAATACTGATAGCGTTTTATTAGGTTCAACTTTTATTGTTGGTGGTCAAATAAAAGATCAACCTCCTGAATTATACTTAATTTACCCTCAGGGTAATTATATTCGTCCAGCAGATAGCAAACCGTATTTAGTTATAGGTGAAGTAAAATATGGAAAACCTATTTTAGATAGAGTAATCACACCAAAAGTCTCAATTGGAGATGCATCGAGATGTGCACTGATATCAATGGACTCTACATTAAAAAGTGATTTAACTGTTGGTCCACCAATAGACTTTGCTGTGATAAAAAAAGATGAAATCAAAATAGCATCACTTAAATGTTTAAATATGAATGATCCTGAATTTTCTAAAGTTTGTAATCAATGGTCACAAGGTATTTTTAAAATATTTGACTCTTTTCAAAGGTTTGACTGGGAATAATACTAATATTTGGTGTATTCTTTAATTTCTTTTATCTTAGAACCAGTTTTATTGTTTATTTCTAATTTCAATTTTGCCCTATCATCATTTAAGAAGTGAACATCTCTTGATAGTTTAATAAATTTTTCACCAAAATCAGAATTTTTTTCACATAATCTTTTATCATCTTCTATAACCCAAAGCTTTGAATTAATTTCTTTTAGTGAGTTATATAAACTTTCAATTTCACTGTAATTTTTAATATTTGTATTTAATTGATCTTTTAAAATTTTATATTCATCATTTATAAAATTTAGTTTCTCAGGATCTTTAATTTTTTCAGATTTAATTTCTAAAATTGAAATTTTATCTAGCAATTCTCCAACTGATACTTCTACTAAAATTTTATTCATATAAATTTATATTATGTTAAGTTGTTAAAAATATGTCTAATATACTTATTATAAAACATGGATCTTTAGGTGATATAGCCCAAGCAAGTGGTGCAATTCAAGATATATCTGATAACCATCCAAATGACGATATTTATATACTAACAACCAAACCTTATCATGATTTATTAAAAAAGAATCCAAATATAACAGATGTTATTTTGGATAAACGACTCTCTAGATTTAATTTAATTTATTTATATTTATTAATGAGAAAAATAAAAAAATATAAATTTATTAAAGTTTATGACCTTCAAAATTCTAAAAGAACAAGTTTTTATAAAAAAATTCTTTACCCTAAAGCTTCTTCAGATGTTTGGTCCTCTTCTGAAACAACTCTCCCAAAGGGAACTAATAAGACAGATTTTGACAAAGATACTGTTTTAAATCGTTTTGAGCATCAATTAAATGTGTCTGGTATCAAAACTGATAAAGTAATCAATCCAGATTTTTCATGGAGTTGTGAGGATATTTCAGAAATCAAAAAAAAATATAATTTAAATAAGTATATAATTTTATTCCCTTTTTCATCATCTCATTTAACTATAAAAAGATGGCCGTATTACAATGAATTGATAAAAAAAATTAAATCCTTTTTTAGAGATGAAGTCCAAATATTAATTGCCCCTGGTCCAAATGAAATCAAATTGGCAAATGATATTGATGCTAATATTATTTTAGATAATGATAAAGCATTAAGTATTTCTCAACTCTCGTCATTAATAAAAGATAGTTATTTTGTTATATCTAATGATACTGGGCCAGCACATATGGCTGCACATTTAAATGTAAAAGGATTAGTTTTATTTGGATCACATACTACTGCAAAAAAAGTTAGTATTGAAAGAGAGCATTTTAAAGCAATCCAAGTTTCAGATTTGTCTAAACTTTCAGCAGATAAAGTATTTCAAAGAATGCAAGAAGCAATTAATTAGTTTTTCTAAATTTTGATAATAAAAAAGGCAAAAATAAAACTATTATGAAAATTCTTAAAAAATGATGGTAGCTCACAAATATTGGATCTATGTTATAAGCAACACTAATAACAACCATTTCATGAATTCCTCCAGGTGCAAAACTTAAAAAAGTTGGGATAAATTCAAACCCTATATATGTGAGCAAATAAGCAGTTATCATTGCAACAATTACCAAAATTGAACTAACTATTATTCCATGAAATATAAAAAATAATAACTCTTTAATTTTTAATCCGTTTAATCTGGTACCTAAAGCGGTGCCTAGAAATATAAATGCAATATTTATAAATGTATCTGGAAATCTGGCATTAATTATTTCAAAAGTATAAAAAGCACCAGATAAAGCCATTGCACCAACTAAAGTAGGTGATGGAATTTTATAATTTTTTAAGATGTTTGCAAAAATGAAACAGATTATTAATAAAAATAATATTTCTAAAAAATATCTTTCATTATAGATATTTTCATAATTGTAACCGGTCATTTCTGAGAAACCTAAATTATTAATAAAAAAAATCGGAACAAAACTTACAATAAATATCACTCTAGTAGCCTGAGGGATCAAAACACCTTTATCATTTTTTGATTTACCAAATTCTAATAAAGCTGCAGATATTGGAACAAATGCACCTGGAAGAGCTGCTAAAACTGAAATGAATTTACTAAATTTACAAACTTTAAAAAAATAATAACCAGCAAGAATAGTACTGACTATTGTGCAGATTAACATCGCTAATGACGAAAAAATCCATAGATGAATTTTATACAATAATGTTACATTTAAAGTTCCACCAAGAATTATACCCACAATTAAAAATATAGGATTTAATAATTTAGTAGGAAAAACTATTTTAAAATTTGTAAATGCGAAACATAAATTTAAACCTAGAGATCCTAATAACCAGGGCAAAGGTAGATTAACTAAAGTACCTAAGTATCCACCAACAAGTCCTATAAATAGAGCTTTATAACTACCTACTAAAGCTAAAATATATTCCTTTATGTTTTTAGAAAAATTATATTTGAGCATTGACTAAAATTTATAACTTATGTTTAATGATGGTTTCATAAATATAATAAGAGAGGAAATAATGAAACTAATTAAAACTTTTATTTCAGTTTTATTCTCTGCTTTCCTTCTATTTTCATCAACAAGTTCATTTGCAGTTGAAAAATTACATTTTTTAATTGGCGGTGGTGCTGGTGGTGGTTGGGATGGAACTGCTAGAGGTACTGGAGAAGCATTAACAAAAGCTGGTTTTTTGAAAAGTGCATCATTTGAAAACATGTCAGGTGGTGGAGGTGGTAAGGCTTTGGCTTACCTAATCAATAACGCTCCGAAAGATACAGTTTTAGTTCAGTCAACACCATTGGTGTTAAGATCAATTACAAGACACAAGGGTTATGTAAAAGGTACTGGCACTTTATCTTATAAAGATGTTAAACCAATTGCAGGTGTAATTGGAGATTATGGTGCAATAGTTGTTGCAAAAAATTCACCTATCAAAAATTTCAAAGATGCAGTTGATCAATATCAAAAAGATCCAAAGTCAATTAAAATGGCTGGAGGATCTGTAAGAGGAAGCATGGACCACTTAATTGGTGCGTTAGCTTTCCAAGCAGCTGGAGCAAATCCAAACGATGTGATCTATGTTCCATATGATGCTGGTGGAAAAGCGCTTGCTGGACTTTTATCTGGAGAAACTCAAATACTTTCAACAGGTTTAGGCGAAGTAATGGGTGCTAGAGACCAAGTAAGAATAATAGGTATCACAGCTCCTGAAAGAGTAGGTGATGCACCAGAAGCTCCAACATTAAAAGAGCAAGGATACGATGTTCAGTTTGTTAACTGGAGAGGTTTCTTTGCACCAAAAAGCATGAGTATGAGTGACTATAACAAAATCTCTAAAATGCTTGGTGATGTTCAAAAGACGCCAGAGTGGGAAGCTGTAAGAAAAAGAAATGCATGGGTAAATATTTATAACCCAGGTTCTAAATTTGATGCGTTTTTAGAAAAACAAACAGTTGAAATGACAGCTCTGATGAAAAAACTTGGAGTAATATAATCTTTATAGATTATTAAAGAATGTAAAGCAGTGAGAATAAGTCCTACAAAATTTATCTCACTGCTTTTTTTAGTTTTATCAGTATTTTATCTATACACTGCATACAACATTCAAGTATTTGCATTTGATGAGAACGCACCATTCAATGCTAGGACTTTCCCAATATATTTAGGTTGGGCAGGAATAATTTTATCGAGTTTAAAAATAATTTTACCTGAAAAAGTTACTACAGAGGTAAATCATAAACACTTAGATTACAAAAGTATAATTTATCTAATAATTATCTCACTAATATATGCTGCTGTAATTTTAAAAATTGGATATTTTATATCAACCTCTTTATTTCTTTTTGCATCTTACTATTTCTTAGGTGAAAGAAGATGGGGACTGATGTTTATTTTATCTTTCCCATTTGTTGCTGCATTTATGTATTTGTTACACGGATTATTAAACATTTATCTTCGTGATCCATTTTTAAAATACATTGGAGTTATGGGATGATCGAAGGAATATTAATTGGACTATCAACTGCTTTATCTCTAACTAATATTTTAATGGTGATGGTTGGATGTTTTGCAGGAACAATAATTGGAATGTTACCTGGACTTGGACCAATGACTGCAATTGCATTAATGATACCGATTACTTACGGCTTTGATCCATCAACAGGTTTAATTTTAATGGCAGGAGTTTACTATGGTGCAGTATTTGGAGGATCTACATCTTCTATTCTATTAAATGCACCTGGAATACCAGGAACTGTTGCTACTGCATTTGATGGTTATCCGATGGCACAACAAGGGAAAGCTGGAAAAGCTTTAGCAATCGCTGCTTATAGTTCATTTGCAGGCGGAACGATTTCTGCAATATTTTTATTAGTTGCAGCCCCTAGTTTGTCAAAAGTAAGTTTAGCTTTTAGGTCGCCTGACTATTTTGCGCTAATGATTTTAGGTTTAACTGCAATTTCTGCATTTTCATCTAAAGGACAGTTTTTAAAAGCAATGATGATGGTAGTTTTAGGATTGATGTTAGCAACCGTTGGACAAGATTCATTATCAGATATTACAAGATTTACTTTTAACAACATGAATTTAACTGATGGAATAAGTTTTGTATTAATTGTCATGGCAACATTTGCAATGAGTGAAGCTTTAACGATTATTTTTAGAGGGAAAGATCCGAACAGAGCTGCAAAACAAATTTCATTAACAGAACTAGGTTCAATTAAAGTTAATAAAGAAGAAACCATCAAAATGGCCAAAACAATACCTAGATCCTCAATACTTGGTTTCTTAATTGGTGTTTTACCTGGAGCAGGTGCAACTATTGCATCTTTCTTAGCATATGGAATGGAAAGAAATTATGTAAATGAAGAGGAAAAACAAAAATTTGGAAAAGGTAGCGTTCATGGTTTATCAGCACCAGAAACTGCAAATAATGCAGCTTGCTCTGGTTCATTTGTTCCATTGCTAACATTAGGAATTCCTGGAAGCGGTACAACTGCAGTTATGCTTGGAGCCCTTTTAGGATTTGGTATTCAGCCAGGACCAAGACTTTATCAAACTAACCCTGAAATATTCTGGTCAGTTATCATGTCAATGTACATTGGCATGGTTGTGCTTTTAATTTTAAATTTGCCATTAATTCCTTATATAGCTAGAATTTTAGCGGTACCTAGAAATTACTTAATTCCTTTAATTTTATTTTTTTCAGTTACAGGAATATATCTAATGTCATTCAACAATTTCGATATTTTTTTAATGATAGGTATTGCGGTTGTGGCAACTTTTTTAAGGCTCTACGATTTTCCTATGCCGCCTTTAATATTAGCTTTTGTACTTGGAGGACTAATGGAGGAAACATTGAGAAGATCACTTTTAATTAGTGATGGCTCACCTAATTTTTTATGGGATAGACCTATAACTCTGATAATACTATTGATCACAATCACAATTGTTGGGTGGCAAATATTTTCAACTTTTAAAAAAAAAAATTAAATATAAATTTTATCAGCTAGACCGTAACAAAGAATTCCACTTAACACTGTTAAAATTCCTGATGCAATAACACCTTCACTATTTGTTTTTTCGTTATGTCCAAGCTTATTGATATAAATTGTATATATCCCAATTAAAAAATATAAAACGTTTTGTGCAAAAATTAGTGTAAAGAAACCCCATGTACCTGCTAAACCATCTGCTTTGATTAACATTATGTATAGTGCTACTAAAATTGATGCAATAAACGGGGCTCCAAAAAATCTAACCATTACGGCTGCTGAGTCATCTATATTGTATTGATTTAAAAAGGACTTGGTAGCAACTACAGTTCTAAAAGCATAAACAGCGTAAACGATAAAATGAACAATGAAAATGCTTAAATAAATTATTCCATTAAATTTATCTAACATATTTTAATTTTATAGGATTCTTTTGTAGTTTTCAATTATCTTGTCCCAAAGAAAATTTTCAGCGTGTATTTTACACTCTTTTCCAAACTCAATATATTTATTACCTTCAAATAAATTATCAATACTTGAATAAATTTCATCTAGACTATTTCCATCACAAATTAATCCAGTTTTATTATGAACTATTGCATCAGAAGCACCTCCATCTTTACCACCTATAGATGGAATTCCATATTGTGCAGCTTCGATAAAAGAAATTCCAAAGCCCTCAACTGAGGTTTTGTGAATTATTGAGGGCATTATAAAAATATTAGATTTTGCAATTAATGCATTTTTTAATTCATTAGAGATATCACTTAAAAAAACTACATATTTATCAAGATTTAGCTCTATCACTAATTTTTTTAAATTTTCTTCTTCATCTCCATATCCTACACAAGTGTAAGTAATATCAGGATATTTCTCTTTTAAATTTCTAATAGCCATTATAACTTTTTCATGATTTTTTCTTTTATCAAGTCTTGATACAGTAATTAGTCTTTGTTTTTTTCCTTTTAGAATTTCTTCAGCTTGTTTAAGTTCATCTTTTGGAATTTCCTCAACAGGATCTACTCCTGGATTTATAACTATTAATCTTTTTTCTTCAACTCCGAGACTAACTGCTAAATTTTTTGTGAAATTTGAGTTTGCTATAACATGATCCACATTATTTAAAACCTCCAGAACTTTTTTGTTCAGTCTAGATCCTTTAGGATGATTGATTTCTTTAGAATGAATTAAACATATTTTCTTTTTTGAAGACTTTATAAGTTCTAAACTTTTCCAGTGATCTGCAATAATACAATTTACATTTTTATTTTCATTTAAATATTCATTTATTAGTAGAGATTTTCTGTATTTTCTTAATAATTTAACTCCACTTACTCTTTCAATTGTAAATGAAACTTTATCATCAAATTTTTTATGATCTTCATGATAATCTGCAAATACTTTGACCATATCAAGTTTTGATAAAGATCTTGCTAATCCCCACATTAGGTTTTGCATACCACCGACTTCAGGAGGGAAAGTTCTAGTTATTATTAAATACATTAATTAGATGACCACTTTATACCACAACCCATACTTGGGAATTGTTCTTCAGGACCTTTGCCTGTTTCTGAAACTTGTTTCATAGCAATAAATAAATCACTATCTCCAGATCTCACAGGCTTTAGTTCTCTTAATTCTCTTATTCTTCCTCTATATTGGAGACCAAAATCTTTATCATAACCAAAAAAATCTGGAGTACATACAGCATCGTATTTTCTTGCTATGTCTTGTGTTTCATCGATTAAGTAAGGAAAATTAAACTTATGTTTAATTGCAAATTCAATCATTTTTTCAAAAGAGTCTTCTGGATAATTAATTGGATCATTAGAGCAAATTGCAACTGAATTTATTCCTAAATCATTAAGTTTAGTACAGTCCTCCACTACATCTCTAATAATTGCTTTTACATATGGACAATGATTACAAATAAACATTACCAAAGTTCCATTTTCACCTTTAATATCATTTAAAGATATTAATTTGTTCTCTGTAGATTTTAATTCAAAGTTTTCTGCTTTTTTTCCAAAATCACATACTGGTGTTTTAATAGGCATAATGTAATAATATATAAATTATGTTTTACGATTTGGAAGATAAAAAACCAAAAAACTCTGGCGAAAATTGGGTAGCACCGAATGCAACTATAATTGGAGATGTCACGTTAGAAAAAAACTCCAGTGTTTGGTTTAATGCTGTAATTAGAGGAGATAATGAAAACATTCATGTCGGAGAAGGTTCAAATGTTCAAGACGGAAGTGTTTTACATACTGATCCAGGTTGCCCTTTAAGAATTGGTAAAGACGTAACTATCGGTCATATCGTTATGCTTCATGGATGTACAATAGGAGATAATAGTTTAATTGGTATTGGAGCTGTCATTTTAAATAATGCAAAAATAGGCAAAAACTGCATCATTGGCGCCAAAGCCCTAATAACTGAAAACAAAGAAATTCCAGATAACTCATTAGTAGTTGGAGCTCCAGGAAGAGTAGTTAGAAAACTTACAGACGAAGAGATAGGTAAAATTACAGAGAACGCAAAACATTACCAAGATAATTGGAAAAGATACGTAAAAACTGTTTTTTAATATGTCAGCAGGGTATGTAATTGCACAATTAAGAGTAACTAATCCAGAAAATTATAAAGAGTACATTGAAAAAGTTAATCCAATTGTAAAAAAATTTGACGGTGAGTTTTTAGTTAGAAATGGCGAGTATCAAATATTTGATGGTGAAACTAAATTTCCAAGAATAATCATTTTAAAATTTCCAAGTTATGAAAGGGCGCTAGAGTGGTATAATTCAGAGGAATATAAACCAATAAAACAAATAAGATTAGATAATGCTGAGGGGACAAACATAATAATTAAAGGACTTTGAAAGATTAATCTTTTAGCGACAAAATTTTAAAATTTATTTTTAACTCTGGAAACTTTCTATCCATAATTGATTTGATTTTTTTAAAAGAATCCTTGTGAATTTTCTTTTCAATAGTTGAATTAAATTCTTTCTTTCCATTTACTATTTTAGCTGCACCACAATCTTCATGATTAATCACAATTAATTTATTAATATTATGTAAATTTATTGAAGTTGATAAATTATCTAAAAAGGTTGATTGCCATTTTATAAATTTTTTAGAAGTTACTCCGATGGCAGCTCCAGCAATAGTAAATGAGCTATATTTTCCAGTTAATTTTTTTTTCTTTAAATAATTAAAAACTTTTGGCTGGAACCTTGGATCCATACACGACAAAACCATAGCTTCATATTTTTTCATTATGGTACCAACCAAGTATCTTTACTATTATCAATGTCAAATCTAGCTCTTCGATGACCTTTTGCGGCTAAATATAACCATTCTATAGTTTTAATTTTACACTGTATAACAGTAAAATTTTTATATCCTTCTTCGCTTTGTTCTTTTGTGTAATCAAAATTATCTAATTCAGGTTTTAAACCAGATGTTGGAATATCTGACTCTGTACCTGGTCCATTATCTACTAAGTAACATTTACGACTTATATGTTGAGTTTTTTCCCAAGATTGTTTTGTTATATCATTATTGTGATTTATAATTGCTTCAACTTTTAATCTAACCTGAATTTTTTCATCTTTATCATAAAATAACATCGATGAATTCGGGTTTTTTTTTAAGATTTTAATTTTATCAGATCTAATATCACTGTGGAATTGCACTAAATTATTTTGTTCATCTGATTTTCTAAGAACAACAATTCTACTCTCTATTTCACTCTCACTCCCACATGAAAAAACAGGTATTCTAAAAGGTGAGGATCTATTAGTAACTGCATCAGTTAACATTAACCAAATTTTCTTTTTTATTTCGGAAAAATCCTCGTAGTAGGGAACAGTGGTAGACACAATTACTTTTTCTTTTTTAATCTAGCAATTAAGCTAGAGCTATCCCAACGGTTTCCACCCATTTTCTGAACTTCTGCATAATAGCTATCAACAATTTCAGTTATTGGTACAGGCGAACCATTTCTTTTTGCTTCTTCAATACAAATTTTTAAGTCTTTTCTCATCCAATCCACAGCAAATCCATAATCAAATTTATCCGCTACCATAGTTTTATATCTATTTTCCATTTGCCAAGATTGAGCTGCACCTTTTGAAATAGTTTCCATAACTTTATCCATATCTAATCCTGCATTAATTCCAAAATTTACTGCTTCAGATAAACCTTGTACTAAACCACCAATACACATTTGATTAACCATCTTAGTTAATTGTCCACTTCCTGATGGTCCGATTAAAGTTACTTTTTTACTATAACAATCAATTATTGGCTCTGCTTTTTTAAAATCATTTTCATCTCCACCAACCATGACAGTTAATATCCCACCTTCAGCACCCGATTGTCCTCCTGATATAGGAGCATCTAAAAAACCAAATCCTTTATCTTTTGCAGCTTTATAAAGTTCTCTAGAAATTTCAGCAGACACTGTTGAATTATCTATATATACGCATCCCTCTTTAGCATTATGAAATAACCCATGATCACCTAAAGAGACTTGTCTTAAATCGTCATCATTCCCAACACACGTAAAAATAAAATCAGCATCTTTAGCAGCTTCAGATGGTGTATCAGCCATATTACCTTTGTATTCACCAATCCATTTTTCTGCTTTTGATTTTGTTCTGTTAAAAACAGTTACATTATGTCCAGCTTTTGATATATATCCTGCCATTGGATAACCCATTACACCAAGACCTATGAAAGCAACTTTAGAAGTCATATTTTTTTATGTTTAAAAATTTAAGTTTAAAAGTAATTGTATTTGGTTTTATATTTACATTTTTTTCAAGCTTTGGACAGAGTTTTTTTCTTGGAATATTCAATACAAGTATAAGAGAGACACTCTCGATAACTCATGGACAATTTGGCTCAATATATGCATCTGCAACATTGTGCAGTAGTCTATTACTTATTTGGGTTGGAAAGAAAATTGATGATATAAATATTTTCCGATTTGCAGTCTATGTAACATTGCTTTTATCTTTTTCTTGTTTTTTCTTTTCAAAGATTTCATCAATTATTTTTTTATTCATTGCAATTTTTTCAATGAGATTTTCAGGTCAAGGAATGATGTCTCATACTGCAACAACAACAGTTTCAAGGTATTTCACAAAATCAAGGGGTAGGGCATTAAGTATTTGCTGGTTTGGTTTATCTAGTGCTGAATTTATTTTACCTGTTTTAATGGTATTTTTGTTGTCATTAACAACTTGGCAAAATATTTGGACAGTAATTGCTTTATTAATTTTAATATTTTTACCGATTGCATCATTCTTTTTAGTTCGGACTGTTAAACTTGATACAAGAGAAAGTACTGGAGGTGAAGAATTTAAAGAGGAAAATATTAAACAATGGAAAAGAATTGAAGTAATAAAAGATTACAAATTTTATATTGTAAGCATGAATATGTTAGCTATGCCTTGGATAGCAACTGGTGTATTTGTTTATCAGTCATTTATTACTGAATCAAAAAACTGGGGACCATTTGTAATTGCTCAGTCTTTTATGTCTTATTCAGTATTTTCAGTAATTACTCTTTTAATATCTGGTTTTTTAATTGATAAATTCACAAGTCGAAAACTTTTAATTTTTATGAATATTCCTTTATTTCTATCGACTTTTGTAATTATTTATTTTGATGCACAATTAACTGCATTTATATTTTTAGGTTTAATTGGAATATCAAATGGTTTGGCAAACGTTTTGGGATCTTCCACTTGGGCTGAAGTTTATGGTGTAAAGCATATTGGATCTATTAAAGCTTTGACCACTGCACTTATGGTTTTTTCAACAGCTTTTGGAACAGCTCTTTTTGGAATTTTAATTGATATTGGATTTTCAATTGAGAAAATTGCTATAATATCTGCACTTTATATACTTATTTCTTTTATTCTTCTTTTTTTAGTTAGAAAAAAATTAAATCCAATTTTAGTATAAAACACTTGATTTTGTTGATCTTGGAGTATATTTAATCGCCCATGGCAAGAGTTACCGTTGAAGACTGTATAGACAAAGTAGATAGCCCTTATGAATTAGTTTTGGTTGCTAAAGAAAGAGCTACTCAACTTAATTCAGGAATTGAACCAACATTAGATAGAGATAACGACAAGCACACAGTTATTGCTTTAAGGGAAATAGCTGAAGAAACAATTAAAGTTCCAGATTTAACTGAAGCTGCAGTTTACAAACTAAGAAAACATGTAGAACAAATTGATGATACTGCTGAAGAAGATGAAGATATTGGTGATGATTTTGAGAATTTGTACAAAGGTGAAATCTCAAAAAGTGGTGTACCAATTCTTCCCTCTAAAAGAGCTAGAAAAATCCCTGAAAAAATTCAGGTTTCAAAAGAAGATCTTGCTGAATTATCACCATCAGCTCAACCTGATGTTAATGTAGAAGCTCCAAGTGAGGCTGAAGAAAATGATGACGTTTCACTAGATCAAGTTTCAGAAGCAGAAGAACAAGTTTCAGATAACGTAAGCGACGAAGAAAATAATTCTTAATTAAGAAAACTCTTTTAATATTTGTGCCCTGTGTTCATCAAGATCAGGAATGTCCCCTCTAGTACTTTTATCTTCGTATGAAGACATTTTTATAGGATTGCCTGCTAATCTAAAATCACCAACTACCTTATGATATGCTTTAACAATCATGTTTCTTGCTTCGACTTGAGGATTTTCAACCGCTTCTTTAATATTAAATATCGGTCCACAAGGTATCTTTAATTTTTCCATTTCATTTACCCATTCAGAAGTATTTTTTGAAGAAAGTTTATCTTCAAAAATTGATTTTAGTTCATTCATATTTTCACATCTTAGTGAATTGGTATTAAATCTTTTATCATTGACCATTTCAGGTATTCCTAATACTTCACAAAGTTTTTCATATAATTTATCGTTACCTGCAGCAATAATTATATAACTATCTTTTGTTTTAAATGCCTCAAACGGAGCGATTGAAGGATGTCTAGATCCCATCGGTTTAGGAATTTCATTTTTAGATAAATATCTTGCAATTGCATTTTCTAAAATCGCAATTTGGCAGTCTAACATTGAAACATCTATAAACATTCCCTTGCCTGTTTTTTGTCTATCGTACAAAGCTGCATTAATTCCGATTGCAGTAAAAAGGCCTGCTGTGATATCACCAATTGATGTTCCAACTCTTGTTGGTTCACTATTTGGATGACCTGTAACACTCATCAATCCACCCATTCCTTGAACTACCATGTCATAAGCGGGTAATTCTTTTAAAGGTCCGGTTTGACCGAAACCAGATGCAGATGCATATATTAATTTTGGATATTTTTTACTTACATCTTTCCAACCATATCCCCATTTTTCTAATGTACCTGGTTTAAAATTTTCTACTAAAATATCTGCTTTTGCTAAAATTTTATCGAAGATTTTTTTATCATCTTCATTTTTTAAATTAAGAGCAATACTTTCTTTTCCTCTGTTAAGTGACATAAAATATGCTGAATAGTCTTTTACAAAAGGTCCAAATTTTCTTGAATCGTCACCAATTTCTGGTGCTTCTACTTTGATTACACGTGCACCGAGATCAGATAAAATCATTGTACAATATGGACCTACTAAAACCCTAGTAAGATCAACAACTAATAAATTTTTTAAAGGACCATCCATAATAAGTACGTCATTTCCTTATATTGACTCTTCTGCTCAAGTTCAATTTAATATCATCATTATAAATAAAAAGGGGAAAACTATGTTAAGAAAAATAACATTATATTTGTCTTCAATAATTATAGCTTTTTCAATAGTAGGATCTGCATATGCAGTTACATTAAAAGCAAGTCACCAATGGCCAGGTACACCAAGAGCTGATGGCTCTTTTGACCCACGTCATGAAATGGTACAAATTATTGCTGATGAAGTAAAAAAAGCAAACGTTGATTTAGAAATTAGAATTTATCCAGCTAAGTCACTTTATAAGCCAAAAGAACAGTGGAAACCTATGACTACAGGTCAATTAGATATTTCTGCTTTCCCATTAGCTTATGCATCAAAATTCCATCCAGAGTTTGATGCTACATTAATGCCAGGAACTGTAAAAAATCATGAGCATGCATTGAGATTTAACAAAGGTCCAATGATGACAGAGATTAAAAAAATAATTAGTGATGCTGGTGTTGTAGTACTATCTGATGCTTGGTTAGGTGGTGGTTTCGCATCAAAAACTAAATGTATCAAGAATCCAAGTGATGCTAAAGGACAAGTTATGAGAGCTGCAGGAAAAGCTTTCAACCAAATGTTAGAAGCTGCTGGTGCAGGTATTCAAAGTATGCCATCATCTGAAATTTATACTGGATTACAAACTGGTGTATTAACTGGTGCAAATACTAGTTCAGGAAGTTTTGTGAGTTACAAAATATATGAACAAGTAAAATGTGCAACTCCTCCAGGAAAATTTGGTTTATGGTTTATGTATGAGCCAATTTTAATGTCTAAGAAAAGCTACAATGCTTTAAATTCTAGCCAACAGGTGGCTTTGATGAAAGCAGGAAAAGTTGCTGAGAAATATATGACAGCTCAAGTAGAAAACTTAGATAAAAAGTTTGAGGAAGCATACAAAGCTGCAGGTGTGAAATTAGTATATATGGATGCTAAGGATCATGCTGCGTGGGTTGATATAGCAATAAAGTCATCTCATAAAGCTTTTGCTGAAAAAGTTCCAGGTGGCGATAAGCTAATGGAAATGGCTTTAGCAGTTAAATAAAATAATATATAAAGAACCCCTATTTATTCTCTATAAGTAGGGGTTTTTTTATGAAAGAAAAATACTTAAAATTCTGTGATTATGTTGCAAGAGCTTGTGGAGCCTTTGCTGTATTAGCTTTACTCTTATCAATTCTTGTAATTGTTGAATTAGTTTTTGAAAGATACTTTTTTCAAAGAGCGATAACTTGGCAAACTGAGCTTGTTACAATGCTTCTTGTTGCTTCAACATTTATAGGAAGTGCATATGTTTTAAGTGAAAAAGCTCACGTCAGCATGGAGTGGATTTACGATTTTTTATCAAAAAAAAATATTTTAAGACTAAAAATTTTTACCTCATTAGTCAGTTTATTATTCTTTTTAATTTTATTTTATTTTGGTTTTTTAATGGTTGAGGAAGCGTTTACTAAAAATTATTCAACAGGAACTGTTTGGGATCCTCCTTTGTGGGTACCATATTCTTCAATGATGATAGGTGCTGCGCTAATGATTTTACAATATATAGCAGAGATTATTAAGCTTACTGACGAAAAGGATACTAACTAATGGATCCATTAATAATTGCAATAATCGTAGCAGTTTTTACTTTAATAGTTTTGTTTTCGGGAATACCTATTGCTTTTGGTTTAAGCTTTGTATCAATAGCTCTTTTAGTTGCTTTCGAAGGTTTTCAAATGTTAGATGTTTTTGCTGAAACTTTCTATGCAGGTCTAAATTCGTTTGTTCTGCTTTCAATACCAATGTTTATTTTAATGGGAATGGCAGTTGCTAATTCTCCAGCAGGAAAAGATCTATATACAGGACTGGACAGGTGGCTATGGAGAGTGCCTGGAGGGTTAGTAATCTCAAATATAGGAGCTTGTTCAATCTTTGCTGCGTTAAGTGGATCAAGTCCTGCAACTTGTGCTGCAATTGGTACTATGGGAATTCCTGAGATGAGAAAAAGAGGATACTCAGATCAAATTGCAACAGGTACTATAGCAGCGGGAGGAACATTGGGAGTTTTAATACCTCCAAGTATTGTTTTAATTGTTTATGGAATCGCAACTGGAACATCAATCGGAAGATTATTTTTAAGCGGATTGATACCTGGATTTATGCTTGCTGGTATGTTTGCTATCTGGGCACTGATACACAGTTACTTTATAGATAAAGACTCAGCTAAAGCTTTAAAGAATAGAACTCCACCAACCTTTAAAGAAAAAATTGAAGTTTTACCAAGAATACTTCCTTTCTTAGCAATCATTGCTGGTGTCTTATATGTTTTATATGGTGGTGTTGCTACCCCATCAGAGGCTTCAGGGGTTGGAGCCTTTTTAGTTTTTGTTTTGATTGCTGTTGTTTACAAAATTTATCAACCAAAAAAAATATGGAATATTGTTAAAGTTTCAATGAAAGAAAGTGTAATGATAATGTTTATCATTGCAGCTTCTTATCTTTTTGCATTTACATTATCACAACTTTACGTAACTCAATCCTTAGCTCAAAGTATGGTAGAGATGAGCTCTAATAAATGGGTAGTATTTATTTTAATAAATATATTTCTTTTGATTGCAGGTTTCTTTTTACCTCCTGTTGCCGTGATTGTTATGACTTCAGCAATATTATTGCCAGTTATAACTCAACTGGGATTTGATCCGTACTGGTTTGCAATTGTGTTTACAATTAATATGGAAATTGGTCTTATTACCCCTCCCGTTGGATTAAACCTTTATATAATAAAAGGTATAACACCAGATGTTAGTTTGTCAGAAATTTTAAAGGGATCGATACCATTTATGATAATTATGGCTTTAGCTATACTTATTTTGTGTATTTTTCCTGAGATTGTGACTTGGTTACCTGACAAAATAATGGGTAAAAGTCTAGGTTTTTAATATATAAAAAACACCATGTTAAATATAAAAAGAATATTCGAGACGATTGCTGATGCTGGTCAAAAAATTTTAGAGAAAAAATCATTAAAAAAATTCTCTAAAAAAACAGATTTAATTGATCTATGTGATGACCTGTTATCATCCAAAGGAGCAGCATTTGGAATTACATTAGCTAGGGATATTCTTTTTAGATATCATAACTTATCTCATGAAGATAAATTAAAATTCTTACTTCAAGTAAATGAAAAATATAAACCTGATACAGCAAATATTGACAATGCCATTAAAGATTATACAGAAAATAAAAATAGTAGATCAATTTTAAATTTATCAAGAATTACATCAGGAATTAGAAAAGAATTGTTTATTAGATTAAACATGGCTCCTAATGGAACAGCTGAGATTGTTTCTTTAAGAGAAGATCTACAAATGTTTTTATTAAAAAATCCTGAATTAAAAGAATTAGATTATGATTTGATTGATATTTTTAAAAATTGGTTCAATCCTGGATTTTTAAAATTAAGAAAAATTACTTGGGATACAAAAGCTGCAATATTAGAAAAATTACTAAAATATGAAAAAGTTCATTCAATGAAGGATATGAATGAATTAAAAATTAGATTAGGAGAAAATAGAAGATTTTTTGCATACTTTCATCCAGCATTAGAAGATGAGCCAATAATTTTCGTTGAGATTGCATTAACTAAAGGTTTAGCAAAATCTATTCAGGAATTAACAAGACCTAATGATGGAAAAAAAGAAGATTATGATACTGCTACTTTTTATTCAATTAGCAACTGTCAAGAGGGACTATCAAGAGTTACACTTGGGAACTTCTTAATCAAAAGAGTAGTATACGAGTTACAAGAAGAGTTACCTGATGTAAAAAATTTTGGAACCTTGTCACCAATGCAAGGTTTTGCTGATTGGGTTAAATCATCAGAAAATGAGAAAATAAGTGATATAGTTCAAAAAAATAATTTTGTAAAAGTTGAGTTTTTAAAATCATTAGATCTTAAAATTGGAGATAGAAAATTTATAGATAATAAAGATTTACTAACAAAACTTGCTTTAAATTACTTGGCTGTACAGAAAAATGATCTAGGTTTTCCTATAAACGATGTGTGTAGATTTCATTTAAAAAATGGAGCTGAAATTGATGATATTGTAATTAATGCTAACGTTTCAGATGTAGGATTTAAAAGGTCATTTGGAATCATGGTTAATTACAAATATGAACTTGGTAAAATTGAGCAAAATCATCAAGAGTATGTAAACGAAAAAAAAATTAATATATCAAGCAAACTTAAAAAATATGTCTAGATTAAATAGAACTGTTTCTGTTGCTCCTATGATGGACTGCACAGACAAACATGAAAGATTTTTCTTAAGACTAATTAGTAAAAACGTTCTTCTCTATACTGAAATGATTGTCTCAGAAGCTATTGATAGAGGAGATAAAAAGAAATTATTAGAATTTGATATGAGGGAAAAACCTGTTGCTCTGCAACTAGGAGGCTCTTCTCCAAAATTATTAGGAAATGCAGCATATTTAGGTGAAGAATATGGTTATGATGAAATAAATTTAAATTTAGGCTGTCCAAGTAAAAAAGTTCAGAAAAATAGATTTGGAGCTTGTTTAATTCAAGAACCTAATCTTGTAGCTGATTGTTTAAGTTCCATGATATTAAAAACGTCACTTCCCGTGACAGTCAAAACTAGAATTGGATATGACAATGTCGATCAATATGAAAATTTATATAATTTTATTAATATTCTAAAAGAAACAGGTGTTAAAACTTTTATAATTCATGCCAGAAAGGCAATGTTAGGAAAATTTACACCTAAGCAAAATTTAAATATACCACCCTTGAAATATGAATATGTAAATAGATTAAAAAAAGATTTTCAAGATTTAGAAATAATAATAAATGGTGGCATAACTTCCACTAATCAAATTAAAGAACATTTAGAAAATGTAGATGGTGTTATGATTGGAAGGTCAATTTATCATTCTCCTTACATGTTAGCGGATATTGAGAACCAAATTTTTAATAATAGTGAAGTTTTGACTAGACAAGAAGTTGTTGAGAAACTAATTGAGTATGTAAAAGAAGAAATTAAAAAGGGTACAAGATTAAATCAAATCATGAGACATACTCTTGGTTTGTTTCATGGACAAACAGGTTCAAGTTTTTGGAAAAGATATTTAAGTGAAAATATGTGTGTTAGAGATGCCGATGTTAAGAAAATTGATCACATAATGGATAAAGTAAAGTTTAATCCACAAAGTATATCGGCAGGTCAAATTGAATAATACGCTTCTTGAGATTAACAACATTTATTTTATTTTTTTAATGATGGCAGCCGCTGTTCCGGTTGGTTTTTTTGCAGGCTTTTTTGGTATCGGTGGAGGGTTAATTTCAGTCCCATTTTTATTTTTTGTTTTTGAAGCATTTAACGTTGATAAAGATTATTTAATGCATTTATCTGTAGGGACAGCTTTCTCAATAACAATTTTAACTGCTACAGCTTCAGTACTAACTCATAGGAAATATAATGCTGTTGATTTTAATATTATTAAAAATTATGGAACATTTGTAATTATTGGAGTTTTCTCTGGAACATTGATGGCGGCATTGATGAATACTAAAACATTGTTATTCTTTTTTTCTGCTGTTGTTTATTTTTTTGGAGCTTACTTGTTGTTACAAAGTGAAAAGAAAAAAAAAATTAAGAAAAAATTTAATATTTTCCCAAGAATAATATTTGGATTTTTGTCAGGACTAATATCTGCTCCTATGGGCATAACAGGAGCTATGATGAATGTTCCTATATTAAGATACTTTGGTTATCCTATTAACTTAGCAATAGGAAGCTCTGCAGCCATTGGATTTATTATAGCTTTATTTGGATCAATCGGATTTTTTACATCTGGCATGATGTTAAAAGCAGATATCCCATTAAGCATAGGGTTTATTAATATACCTGCATTTATAATATTTGTTCCTATAACGACATTCATGGCAAGGATTGGAGCAAAAACAGTTCAAGATCTAGATAGAGTTAAAACACAAAGATTATTTGGTGTTTTTCTTTATGTTATTGGTACTTTATTTCTATATAGATTTTTAGTGACCTAGGAGACGAGGTGGTTTCAGTCTCCCTCCGCCACCTCAGCTACATATTAATCGATTCTCTAATTTTTTCTTAACTCTTTATAGTTGAATTTTAAATTTTTTGATCGTAATCCCCAACTTTACCAGTTTGTTGAAGCAGATTATCAATAAAGTCAAAAATCTTCTTTTTTCTATCTTCAGAGGTTGGACTTTCAGTAACTACAACTAAAGAGGGTTTATTAGAAGATGCTCTTATTAATCCCCAAGACCCATCATCAAAAGAAAATCTTACTCCATTAACAGTTAATATTTCTTTAATTTCTTGATCATCTACTTTAGTTTTATTTTCTTTAATATTTGTTATTTCTTTAACTAAATTCTCAACTACATCATATTTTTCACTATCTTTACAATAAGGAGCCATAGTCGGGCTTTGATAAGTTGTTGGTAATTCAGCAAGTATTTCACTCATTTTTTTGTTATTTTTATCGAGTAACTTACAGACTTGTATCGCTGAATTAATTCCATCATCATAGCCATATCCCAAAGGTTTGTTAAAAAAGAAATGACCACTTTTTTCAAATCCTGCTAAAGCGTTATCGGTATTTACCTTTCTTTTTATATGGGAATGACCAGTTTTCCAATAAATTGTTTCACATTTATTCTCATTTAATATTCTGTCATTCGAATAAAGTCCTGTCGATTTTACATCAACAACAAATTTACTATTTTGATGATCTTTTGAAAGATTTCTAGCAATTAATAGTCCTATTTTATCTGAAAAGATTTCATTACCTTTGTCATCGATAACACCAACTCTATCTCCGTCTCCATCAAAACCAAATCCTATATCAGCTTTATTTTCTTTAACTGCTGAAGAAATTGCATGTAACATTTCTAAGTCTTCAGGATTTGGATTGTATTTTGGAAAAGTCCAATCAAGCTCACAATCAAGTTCAATTACTTTGCACCCAATGCTTCTTAAAATTTCTGGTGCAAATATTCCTGCTGTTCCATTGCCACAAGCAACTACAGCTTTAATTTTTTTATTTAATGGGTTTTTTGTTATCAAATCATTTTTATAAACATTCTGAAAATCATCAATTTTTTTTATATTTCCCTCACCATTAATAAATTTTTGATTAAGAGTAATATCTTTTAGTTCTTTCATTTCTTCAGGTGCATGAGTTAATCCTTTTTTGATGCCCATTTTTACACCTGTCCAACCATTTTCATTATGGCTAGCTGTAACCATAGCTATTGCATCTGAATTTAAATTAAACTGTGCGAAGTAAACCATTGGGGATAAAGATAATCCTACATCTTCTATATTGCACCCAGTTGAAACCAAACCCTCTTTTAATTTTTCTTTGATATGTTCACTGTAAGACCTGTAATCTTGGCCAACTATAATTCTAGGATTGTTTTTCTTTGTATGATTAATTATTTGAGTTCCAAGACCTTTACCAAGTTGAACGATTCCATCGTCATCTATGTCTTTTTCGTATACCCATCGTGCGTCATATTCCCGAAAGCCGTAAGGATCAATTTTTCCCGAATTATTCATGTGGATATATGTACATTTTTTTAAAATTTTTATTGATAAATATTTAATAAGTTCTATAAATGTTCTATTGATTTACAATTTATATAGTATATCAAGTAAATCTACACACTATATCTAGTTATTTACTAGATTTTTTAGTATAAAGATAAAAAGGGAGTTTAATGAATAAAATATTGTCTCAGGCAATCAGGAAGGCTGTCTCTGATTACAAACCAGCGGAAAAAATCAGCAATAATGACAAAAGACCAGACTTATTTTCACTAAATAACAACACTGAGTTGTTTCAAAATTCTAAAGGGATAACTATTAAAATAGATAGATCTAGAGATAATAATTTAACAGATTTTGGAAGAGCAACACTAAGTGATAGATACCTTGGAGAAAACGAGTCTTTCCAAGATTTATTTGCAAGAGTTGCGAGTCATTATGCAGATGACAACTTACACGCGCAAAGACTTTACAACTACATAAGTAACTTATGGTTTATGCCAGCAACACCAGTTTTATCAAATGGTGGAACAAAAAGAGGTTTACCAATTTCTTGTTTCTTAAATGAAGCAGGGGATAGCTTAACTGGAATATTAGATCTATGGAGTGAAAATGTTTGGTTGGCTGCCAAAGGCGGAGGTATTGGAAGTTATTGGGGCAACTTAAGATCTATTGGAGAAAAAATTGGTAGAGTTGGAAAAACTTCAGGCATTATTCCTTTTATAAAAGTTATGGACTCTTTGACAATGGCGATCAGTCAAGGCTCTTTAAGAAGAGGATCTGCAGCTTGTTATCTTCCAATTGATCATCCAGAGATAGAAGAATTTATTGAAATGAGAAGACCAACAGGTGGTGATCCAAACAGAAGATCATTAAATTTACACCACGGTGTTTTAGTTTCAGATGCATTTATGAGAGCTGTTGAGTTAGACGAACAATGGGCACTAAAAAGTCCAAAAGATCAATCAGTTCAAGCAACTGTTTCTGCAAGAAATTTATGGATTAGATTATTAACTGCAAGAATTGAAACTGGTGAACCTTATATTGTTTTCATTGATACGGTTAATAGAATGATACCTCAACATCATAAGCTTGCTGGTTTAACTGTTAAGACATCTAACTTGTGTAGTGAGATAACTTTACCAACAGGAATTGATAAAGAGGGTAGAGATAGAACAGCAGTATGTTGTTTATCATCTTTAAATTTAGAAACTTATGATGAATGGAAAGACGATGAAAACTTTGTTCCAGACGTAATGAGATTTTTAGACAATGTATTAACTGACTTTACTGAAAAAGCCCCCGAGTCATTTAGTGATGCAGTTTATTCAGCTTTAAAAGAAAGAAGTGTTGGTTTAGGCGTTATGGGTCTTCATTCATTCTTCCAACAAAAAATGATTCCCTTCGAGTCAGTGATGAGTAAAGTTTGGAATAAAAAAATATTTGAAAGCATCCAAAAACAAGTTGATCAAGCTTCAAAGGATTTGGCTGATGAAAGAGGTGCATGTCCAGATGCTGCTGATTATGGTATTAATGAAAGATTTTCGAATAAAACTGCAATAGCTCCAACTGCTTCAATTTCAATTATTTGTGGTGGAACATCTCCAGGAGTTGAACCAATTGCAGCAAATAGTTATACACATAAAACTTTGTCTGGATCATTCAATGTTAGAAATAAATATCTAAGTAAATTATTAGAGAAGCACGGTAAAAATGATGATGAAACATGGTCAAGTATAACAACTAATCAAGGCTCAGTTTCTCATCTTGATTTTTTAACACAACAAGAAAAAGACGTATTTAAAACAGCTTTTGAACTAGACCAGAAATGGATTGTGGAGTTAGGTGCAGATAGAACTCCTCATATTTCTCAAGCACAATCAATAAATATATTTATACCTGCAGATATTCATAAAAGGGACTTACACCAAATCCATTTCCAAGCTTGGAAAAAAGGATTGAAGAGCCTTTATTACTGCAGATCTAAATCAATACAAAGAGCGGAAAACGTAAACGATGCAAATTCTACAGATGTAACTGCAAATGTTTACAAATCTAAGAAACAAGAAAATCAACAACCAGAATATGAGGAGTGTTTATCATGTCAGTAGAAAGTCTAAAAGATACAAAACAAAAAATTATAGAACCAAAAAAAATGGGTCTATTAGTTGAGAACCCAGTTTATAAACCATTCAGATACCCATGGTGTTATGATGCCTGGTTGACTCAACAAAGAATTCATTGGTTACCAGAAGAAGTTCCACTTGGTGATGACGTCAGAGATTGGCAAAAAAATCTTTCAGAATCAGAAAAAAATTTATTAACACAAATTTTTAGATTTTTTACTCAAGCAGATGTTGAAGTTAATAACTGTTATTTAAGACATTACACAACTGTATTTAAACCTACAGAAGTTTTAATGATGATGACAGCATTTGCATCCATGGAAACAGTTCATGTAGCAGCTTATTCACATCTATTAGATACTATCGGAATGCCAGAATCTGAATATTCTGCATTCATGAAATACAAAGAGATGAAAGATAAATATGATTACATGCAAAACTTTAATGTAAATTCAAAAGAAGATATCGCAAAGACTGTTGCAGTATTTAGTGCCTTTACAGAAGGTCTTCAATTATTTGCAAGTTTTGCTATTTTATTAAACTTTCCAAGACATAACAAACTTAAAGGAATGGGTCAGATAGTTACTTGGTCAGTAAGAGATGAAACTCTTCATTGTAATTCTATGATTAGAATTTTTAAAGAGTTCATTAAAGAAAACCCTGAGATTTGGACGCCAAAACTTAAAAAAGAACTTTATGAAGCTTGCAGAACTATAATTGAACATGAGGATGCATTTATTGATCTAGCTTTTGAAATGGGTCCAATGCAAGGTTTAACTGCTCAAGAAGTTAAAGATTACATTAGGTTCATTGGTAATAGAAGATTAACTCAGTTAGGTCTTGAGCCAATATATGATGTTCAGAAAAATCCATTAACATGGTTAGACACGATGTTAAATGCAGTAGAGCATATGAACTTCTTTGAAGGTAGAGCCACTGAATATTCAAAAGCATCTACACAAGGTAATTGGATAGACGCTTTCTCCTAGGATTAAGTGATAGTAAGCCCCTGTATAAGTATTTGTAAAACTGATCCAGTATCAGGTCTATGCTATGGATGTGGAAGATCTGATGAAGAGAAAAAAATCTGGAAAGATCCTGAAACAACTGATGATTGGAAGAGCAATAACTTAAAAGAGCTAGAGAATAGACTTTCAGGCTGGCAATTAGAAGGTTTTAAGAAATCATATAAGAATAAGGTCGAAAAGGGTATCTCATTATATAAAGAGAAGTTAAAATCAAATATTTAGTTGCTTTTATCTGTAAATCCCATTTAGGTGTGGTCAAATGATCCTTGTATTAGCAATTTCACTTTGATTATATAAATTTTAACTTTACGAGAGGAAAACAATGAAAAAAACGTTAAATTTGTTACTTAGCGCTATTTTAGTAGTTACATCATTCATTGGTTTGGGAAATATTGCCGTTGCTGACGGTCATGGTTTTCCATCTAAACCAATTGAAGTTGTTACTCACGCCGGTCTAGGTGGAGGAACTGATACAACTGCAAGAATGTTGTTAATTAGAACAAGAAAAAATCTTAAAAATAATGCTTACATCACTCCAAAAAGAGGTGATGCAGGTAACAAGGCAATGGCTTACGTAAAATCGAAGCCTAGAGATGGTCATACAGTACTAGCTATTACCCCAACACATTTATTTAGAATGGCTAGAGGGCAAGCGGAGCTGACAATTGATGATTTTGTTGGTGTTGCAAGAACTACAGTTGACCCAATTGTAATATTTGTAAATGCAAAAAGTCCTTACAAAACAATTGAAGATTTAATTAAAGCTGGTCAAAAAAAACCAATTAAATATGGTGGTACTAACGTAGGAAGTGTTGATCATATTTCAGGATTAATATTCGCAAGGGAAGCAAAAACAAAAATTGCTTTTGTACCATTCGAAGGTGGTGGAGCGATAATGACTAGTTTAGTAGGAAATCAAATCGAAGCTGCTGGATTAAACCTTGATGAAGGAAAAGATCAATTAGATGCAGGCGAATTGAGAGTACTAGCAGTAATGGCAGATGAAAGAATGTCTGCATTGCCAGATACACCAACTCTAAAAGAAAAAGGTATTAATGCGTCTTTTGCTACAGTTAGAGGCGTTGTTGTGCTTAAAGGTACACCACAAAAAACTATTGATACTCTTGAAAAAGGATTCCTTAAAGCAATGAAACATCCAGTTTACCAAAACTATTTACAAGGTGCTGGTTTGGATGCATCAAGTGTTGCAGGAGCTAAAGCTTGGGATGCTGAAATTAAATCTATTTACAAAGAAGCAAGAGCTGCTTTAGTAAGTTTAGGTTTAGCTAAATAATTTCAATTACTTAATGGGGGTTATATAACCCCCATTTAAATCAAAATGATTAAAGATATAAAAATTCTTAGTATTATTATAATTATATCAGTCGCATTATTTGCATACACATTCACATTTGATGAAGTTCCTGAAATTTTAGCTCAGGGTATGCAACCTACAATGATGCCAAGATTAATTTTTTCTTTAATAATTTTTTTATCTATATTTCAATTAATTCAAAATAAAAATTTAAAGTCTGATAAAAAAGAATTAATTAGAAGAAATGCGTTTGTAACATTTGCTTATACATTATTTATAGTTTTAATTGCAGATAAACTTGGATTTTTAATTTCAATATTTTTGTTCACTTTAGTTACACCTATGTTATGGCAAAGAAAAGATTATATTAAAATCTTTTTTTATTCTTTAACTATATCAATATTTGTTTTTGTTTTTTTTACACTTGTACTTCAATTAAAATTTCCTCAAGGGATATTAGAGGAATTTATAATTAGGAATTTTTATTAATGGAAATTTTATCAAATATCTCATTAATTTTAAATCCAACAACATTTGGTTTAATATTAGGATCTACAATTGTTGGAGTATTGATTGGTGCTCTTCCTGGATTAAGTTCAGGAATGGCCATTGCATTGCTACTCCCATTCACAATTTATTTAGAACCTAGTCAAGCAATTGCAGCAATGGCAGCATTATATTGTGGTGGTACATTTGGAGGATCAATCACAGCTATTTTAATTAATGCACCTGGTGCTCCACCTGCTGCTGCAACAGCTTTTGATGGTTTTCCAATGGCTCAGAAAGGTCAGGCAGGTAAAGCTTTAGGAATGGCTGCAGTATCTAGTGTAGTAGGTGGAATTATTTCTTTGATTGTCCTTATTATTTTTGCACCAACACTTGCAAGAATTGCATATAAATTTGGACCTCCTGAATATTTTGCATTGGCAATATTTGGATTATCAATGTTAGCTTCTATTAGCTCAAAGTCTCCAGTTAAAAATCTTATAGGAGGTTTGATAGGCTTATTTGTTGCAACAATCGGAGTTCACCTTACAACTGGTATTTCAAGATTTACATTTGGGGTTGCTGAACTTTTTGAAGGGATAAGTTTTGTTCCTGTATTAATTGGTTTATTCGCAATGTCTGAGATATTAGTCCAAGCATCAAAAAGTGAATTACTTTTAGAAAGAATTAAGTTTTCAGCAATAAAACTTCCTTCAATTTTAGAATTTAAGAGTTGTGTTAAAACAATTTTAAGATCATCAGGTATAGGAACTTTTATAGGTATTCTTCCAGCTGAAGGTGGAACAGTTAGTGCAATGATTGGATATAACGAGGCAAGAAGATGGTCAAAAAATAAAGATAACTTTGGAAAAGGAGAAATAGAAGGAGTTGCAGCTCCAGAATCAGCTAATAATGCTGCGACTGGTGGTGCAATGATACCAACTCTTGCTTTAGGTATTCCAGGTTCAGCAACTACAGCAGTAATTCTTGGCGGATTTCAAATTCATGGATTAAGAGCAGGACCATATTTGTTTGAACAGCAACCAGATCTGCTTTACACAATTTTTTATGGCATGCTTTTAGCAAACTTTATCTTTTTAATTTTTGGTTTACTTGGAGCTAAAATATTCTCAAGAATTTCTTTAATACCAAGGGGCTATTTATGGCCATCTGTATTTGTATTTTGTCTTGTTGGATCTTATGGATTATCTCAGTCTATGGTAGATGTTTACATAATGCTAATTTCAGGTGTTGTTGGATTTTTCTTAAGACGGTCAGGATTTTCTCCAGCACCAATAATTATGGGAATTGTATTAGGTGAATTAGTGGAAAATTCATTAGCTCAATCAATCATAATATTTGATCAAAATATATTTATGTTTTTCACAAGGCCAATTGTACTTGTATTTTTTACATTAACTTTTTTAAGTTTATTTTACAGACCTATTAAAAATCTAATAATGAAAGGAAAATAATGACTAAAGCTTTTACACCTAATATTAAATCTAAAAGAGGACAGTACTTAACAAAGTACGTTGCTAACTTTGTTCACAAAACAAAATTTAAAAATATTCCAAAAGAAGTTGTTGAGTTAGCAAAAAAACATATTTTGGATGGTTTTGGTTTAGCATTATCAGGCTCTGTTGCAAGAACAGGTAATTATTTATTTGCACATATCAAAAAAAGTTCAGCAAAAGGGAAGGCAACAGTTATTGGTTCAAAAATGAAGGTTCCAACGCACTTTGCAGCTTTAGCAAATGGTGTAGGAATACATTCTGACGATTACGATGATACGCAATTAGCTGTAGCAAAAGATAGAGTTTATGGGTTATTAACACATCCTACTGCACCTTGCTTGCCAAGCGCTTTTGCAGAAGGTGAAGTAAATAAAATTAATGGAAAAGATTTTTTAAATTCATATTTAATTGGTGTAGATGTAGAATGTAAAATATCTGAAGCCATGTCTCCACGTCATTATCAACATGGTTTTCACTCAACAGCAACCTGTGGAACTTTTGCATCTGCTTCTGCTGCAGCTAAAATTAGAAAATATGATCATAACAAAATTTTAAGATCTTTAGGGATTGCGGCCTCTCTTAGCGCTGGATTAAGAGAAAATTTTGGAACAATGACAAAACCACTGCACGCAGGTAGAGCGGCAGAGAGTGGAGTGATAGCTTGTGATTTAGTAAGATATGGGTGGTCTTCAACTGATAAAATTTTAGAATCTCCTAGAGGTTTCTTTCAAGCTCATGGAGGTGGTTACGATATAAACGCGTTAAAAGGTAAACTTGGAAGACCATGGACATTTAAATCTCCAGGCATTTCTATTAAACCTCATCCTTGCGGTTCTTTAACCCATCCTGGGATGACAAAGATGTTAGAGTTAATTAACAAGTATGACATTAAGCCTGAGCAAGTAGTTAAAGTAGATGTTGGCACAAACCATAATATGCAAAATGCTTTGATACATCATCAACCAAAAAATGAGTTTCAAGCTAAATTTAGTATGGAGTATTCTATGGCAATACTTTTAATTGATAGAAGAGCATACATTCCTGAATATCAAGATAAAAGAATCAATAAATCTGATGTTCAACAAATGCTTAAAAAAGTGAACTTTTATAAAAACAAAATAGCTGAAGCTGCAGGCTACGATAAAATGACAACTATAATAGACATATATTTAAAAAACGGAAAAAAAATATCTGGAAGAGGTGATTTTGGAAAAGGTAGTCCTGCAATACCAATGACTTACGATGAAGTTGCAGATAAGTTTCTTGGTTGTACAGAATTTGCTAGATGGCCTTTATCTAAATCTAAAAAAATTATTGAAACAGTAAGGAATTTGGAAAAGGTTAAAGATATTAGAATATTAGGAAAGTTATTATCAAAGTAATTATCTTTGATTTAAAAACATTAATTTCTGAGATTACTTTTATTATATGTGGCTAATTGTGCCAAGGATCATTAGCATTAGGTGAAGGATTAGGATTTTCAACTGGATTATTACTAGGAAGATTAGATGGATTATTTGAGGGTGCTTGATTATTATTATCATTAGACTTTAAATTTTTTTCATTCGAAGAACTTCTATTATTTGAAACTACATTGACGTTAGAATTTTCTGAAGAATTTTCATTTTCTTGTTTTTTTATAAATGATTTTGATAATTGCGTTAGCTTACAGTCTTCAATTTTTTTGAACTTTTTTTTTGTAAAATCACAAGTTACATTTAACCAATCATAAACTTTCTTATTGAACGCTTGATAATTAGTTTTTACAATTTCTTTGTTTTTATTTAATACATCAACTTTACGTAAATCACTTGATATGTTTGTTACAGATTTATTTGCACATCCTGATAATAAAAATATTATCACAAAAATAACTAATGCTTTATGTGTGCGAATCATTTTTTTCTTATACAACTTTTGGGAGAATTTAAAAAACTAAGTGTAGTAGTGAAAAATGTATAAATATCAAAATATAGTTATCTTTGATTTAACAGCATAACTTTCCGATATTTACTACCTTTGTATTTAGCTAACGGTCTAATTAATTTATTAGATGAATGTTGTTCCATTATATGAGCTGACCAACCAGTAATTCTTGAAATTACAAATATTGGTGTAAAGAAATCTGTATCAAAACCCATTAAATGATAAGTTGGTCCTGTTGGGTAATCTACGTTTGGATGAATATTCTTTTTACTGATCATTACTTTTTCAACGATATCGTAAATCTTTAAAAACTTTTTATCTTTTTTAATTTTAGCAACTTTTTTAAAATACTCTTTCATGGTTGGAACCCTTGAGTCACCACTCTTATAAACTCTGTGCCCAAAACCCATCACAACCTCTTTTTTCTTTAATGCATTATTAATCCATTTTAAGGCATTCTCAGGCTTTTTGATTTTATTCATCATATGCATGACTTCTTCATTGGCTCCACCATGTAACGGTCCTTTTAAACTTGCTATGGCACCTGTTATTGCACCATGAATATCGGATAAACTACTTGTTATAGTTCTAGCTGTAAAAGTAGAAACATTAAAACTATGTTCTGCATATAAAATTAAAGATACATCAAATGCTTTCACAATTTCTTTTTGAGGAACCTTTCCAAAACACATATAGAAAAAGTTTTCTGCAAAAGTTAGTTCTTTTTTTGGTTTAATAATCTTTTTACCTTTTCTTATCCTGTAAAATGCTGCTAAAGCAGTTGGAGTTTTAGCTAAAATTCTTAAAGCTTTTCTTGTATTTGCTTCCTGAGAATTATCTGTAGTTTCCTTATCTTCTAATCCCATTACACTAACCGCTGTTCGAGCAACATCCATAGGATGAGATTTCTTTGGCATGTGTTTAATTATTTCATAAAGATTTTTCGATAAATCCCTATGTCCTCGTTCAATTTTTTCAAATTGTCTTAGCTCTATACTGTTTGGTAAATCTCCCTTTAAAATAAGATATGCTGCTTCTTCAAATCTACAAAATTCACATAGATCTTGAACAGCATAACCTCTATAAGTTAATGAGTTAATTTCAGGCATAACTTTAGAAACTTCTGTTTCATCAACAACAATTCCTAATAAACCTTTTTTTACTTCTTCACTCATTATTCATGTCCCTCTGTATTAAAATTATATATCTTTTCATCTAAAGAGTTATATTTTTCATACTCAACTAGATCGTATAATCTCTTTCTTGTTTGCATCTTATCTATAATATTATTTTGATGTCCATCCGTAAAAATGGCACGTAGACCATCTTCAACACTTTTCATTGCTAATCTTTGTGTCGTAACTGGATAAATTACAATATTGTAACCAAGCTCTTCTAATTGCTTAAAATCTAACAATTTTGATTTACCAAATTCTGTCATATTAGCTAAAAGATAACAATTTAGTGATTTTCTTACTTTTTCAAACTCAGATTCATCCTTTAATGCCTCTGGAAAAACAATTTCTGCACCAGCATCAATATAAGATTTGCAACGATCAATCATTTTATCAATACCTTCTACACTTTTAGCATCAGAACGTGCTATGATTTTAAAATTTTTGTCTGATCTTGCATCTACACATTCTTTAATTTTTTTTGTCATATCCTCTTTTGATATCAATTCTTTATTGTCTAAATGGCCACATCTTTTCTGTTCTATCTGATCTTCTAAATGAATTGCAGAAATACCAAAATTTTCAAATGTTTGTACAGTTTCTTTACAAGATTTAAAACCTGTATCGACATCAACAACTGTTGGAAGATTTGTAACACGTGCAATTTGCTTTGATCTGTTACTGACATCATTAAGAGTTGTTAATCCTATATCAGGATAACCCAAATCATTGGACATAACACCTCCAGATACATAAACTCCATCATATCCAATTTCTTCTATAACTTTTGCTGTTAATGGATTATATGCACCTGGTATCCTTAAAATTTTATTTGATTTAAGTTTATTATCTAAATCTATTCTTTTCTCTTCAGGTTTCTTTTCAACAAAGTGCACTAAAATATTCCTTTTTTATTATTTGATTTTAAGTATCTTCTACTTACTTCAATATTTAATTTTGTAAGCTGATTATTTTTTAATTTTTTTAAATTTTGAACATCTTTTAAAAATCTATCACTTTCTTTTTTAGAAATAATATTTTCTGTTAAAATTTTAAATTTATTTATATAATCTATTCTTTGAAAAGGTCTTTTACCGTAAGGATGAGCATCTGCTCTTTCTAACTCTTCAATTACTTTTTTCCCATTATTTAATGTCACTACAACTCTTGCTCCAAAAGATTTCTTTTTTGGATCAGGATCGTGATATTTTTTCGTCCATTTCTTATCTTCATATGTTTTAATGGATCTCCATATTTTAATTGTACTTTTTTTGTTAGCTCTCTTTTTAGTATAAGACTTTACATGATGCCAATCTGCATCTTCCAAAGCTACTGCAAAAATATACATTATTGAGTGATCTAAAGTTTCTCTACTTGCATTCGGATCCATCTTTTGTGGATCATTAGCTCCAGTTCCTATTACATAATGAGTATGATGGCTTGTATATATATCAATTTTTTTAATTGTATTTAAATTATCAATTTTTTTATTAAGAGCTTTTGCAATATCAATTAATGCCTGAGCTTGATACTCTGCAGAATATTCTTTTGTATATGTTTCTAGAATGGCTTTCTTTTCTTCGTTTTTTTTAGGCAAAGGAACAATATATTTAGCATTTTTTCCATCTAGTATTCTTGCTATTACGCTATCTTCACCTTCGTAAATAGGACTTGGAGCTCCTTCACCTCGCATCGTTCTATCAACAGCTTCAATTGCTAATTTTCCTGCATGAGCTGGAGCATACGCTTTCCAACTTGAAATCTCACCTTTTCTTGACTGTCTTGTTGAAACACTCACATGTAATGCTTGTTGAACAGCTTGATAAATAGTTTCTGTATTTAACTTTAACATTGATCCAATTCCAGCGGCAACACTTGGTCCCAAGTGAGCAATATGATCGACTTTATGTTTATGAAGACAAATAGCTTTTACAAGATTAACTTGAATTTCATAAGCAGTTATAATTCCTCTTAATAAATCATTTCCATTTTTTTTTAATTGTTGTGCCACCGCTAATAGAGCAGGAATATTATCACCTGGATGGCTATAATCAGCTGCTAGAAAAGTATCATGAAAGTCTAATTCTCTAACAGCAGTTCCATTTGCCCAAGCAACCCATTCACAATCAAATTTAAGTTTTGAATTTATACCAAAAAGATTAGCTCCATTTTTTCTCACATGTTTTTTTGCCATTTCTCTTGCAGATATTACAGGTCTTCTATTTAAAGAAGCTATCGCAACAGAGGCGTTATCAATAATTCTATTAATAACCATTTCTATTGAATTCTTATTTAATTTAGCATTGTCACTTGCTATCTCTGCTATCTTCCAGGCAAGCTGTTTCTTCTTTGGAAGGTTAATCTTTGATGGATATACTTTAATTGTATGCAATAACAAAATAACTCCTAATTTGTGATTTTGTTTTAATAGTTAAAATAAATTAATCAATATTAAAGATATTGAGATACAATTTTTTCAATACCTACAAAGTCTTTTACTAAGTGATTATGATAAATTTCATCAATTTTTTTTTCAGTATATCCATCCTCTAATAAAATCATTGGAATTTCTGCTGCTTTAGCGGCATTTGCATCCGACTCACTATCACCAATCATAATTGATTTATTTTTACTACCGTCTAAAATTTCAATGATTGTTGTTATGTGTCTTGGATCAGGTTTACAATAATCAAAAGTATTATAACCAGCAACATACTCGAAATAATCATAAATCCCAATTTTTTTTAAAAGATCTACTGCAAGATGTTCAGTTTTATTCGTACATACAGCCATTGATATATTTTCTTTTTTACACCAATTTAAAAATTCTTTTACACCAGGCATCAGAGTACTTTCATTTAAAATATTATTTCCATAATAAGAAATAAATTCATCTGTCATTTCATTTTTAATTTTCTCATTAATCGAAGTTAATTCTTTTTTGGCCTGACTCCATATAGATCTACCAATCATTGCTCCTGCTCCTTGACCAACAGCATTTTTAAGTTCATCAAGAGATTTTGTGGGGTATCCAAATTTCTTCATAACATGGTTATGAGCGAGCATTAGGTCAGGTGCTGTGTCTACTAACGTACCATCTAAATCAAAAAGAACTGTGAATTTTTGTGTCATTTAAAAAGTATTAATAAGAAATAAATTGTGAATTAATTAAATCAATACCCAGTTATATACAACTATCTGATGAATAGTCAAAATTTACAAAATAAACTTAGAGATAAATTTTTAAAAAAAGGTGTCAAAATGAAAGGTCCTGAGACAGTTTTTTTTTCTAAAGACACTAAAATTGGAAAGAATGTAGAGATAGAACCTTATGTTGTCTTTGCTGATAAAGTTCAAATAGGAAACAATGTAAAAATTTTATCTTTCTCTCATCTTGAGGGTGTTAAAATAGATAATGATGTAAGTGTAGGTCCATATGCACGTTTAAGACCTGGAACAAAAATAAAATCTGGATCAAAAATAGGAAATTTTGTTGAGGTAAAAAAATCTACAATAAATAACAATTCTAAAGTTAATCATTTATCATATATTGGTGATGCTGAACTGGGCAAAAATGTTAATATTGGAGCTGGAACAATAACTTGTAACTACGATGGAAGAAAAAAAAGTAAAACAAAAATAAAAGATCAAGTATTTGTAGGCTCAAATACATCCTTAGTTGCACCAGTTACTTTAAATGAAAAAAGTGTTATAGGGGCAGGATCAGTAATTACCAAAAACGTAACCAAAGGATCACTAGCACTTACAAGATCAAAGCAACAAGAAAAAAAAAATTACAAAAGGAATAAAAACTAATGTGTGGAATAGTTGGAATTACAAGCTCTAAAGAGGTTACTCCCAGAATTATAAGTTCGTTAAAAAAACTTGAGTATAGAGGTTATGACTCTGCAGGTATAGCAACTCTTTCAGACGGAAATATAAATGAAGTAAAATGTGAGGGAAGAGTAGACGCTTTAGAGAAAAACATTCAACAAACTAAAATATCTGGCTCTATTGGTATCGGACACGTAAGATGGGCCACGCATGGTAAGCCTAGCTCAATTAATGCACATCCTCATTCATCTGAAGATGTATCTGTAGTTCACAATGGCATAATTGAAAATTCAACTATTTTAAAAAAAGTATTAGAAAATAAAGGCTATAAGTTTAAATCTCAAACAGATACAGAAGTAATAGTTCATTTAGTAACTGATTATTTAAAAAAAAATAACCTTAAAAATACAATTATTAAAGTTTTAAAAAAATTACACGGTAGTTTTGCACTAGGAATAATATTCAAAGACCAACCAGACTTAATAGTTGGGGCAAGAAGAGGATCTCCTCTTGCAGTTGGTTATGGTCCTAACGAACATTATCTTGGTTCAGATTCTTACGCATTAAAGTCAATGACTAATAAAATTTCATATTTAAATGATGGAGAATTTTGCATATTAAAAAAAGATCAAGTTGAATTTTTTGATGCTGATGGAACTAAAGTAAACAAAAAAATTTTAAATCTTTCTAAAGATGATCAAAATTATGAAAAAGGAGATTACAAATATTATATGGCCAAAGAAATAGACGAGCAGCCAATCACTTTAAAAAATTGTATTAATGAGTACATTGACAAACATAATAAGGATATAAATATCTACAATTTTCCATGGAAAATAAGTGAAATTTCATCGGTAGTTTTAATTGGATGCGGAACAGCATATCACTCATGCCTTGTTGCTAAGTATTGGTTTGAACAAAATACAAGTTTAGATGCTAGTGTTGATATAGCATCTGAGTTTAGATACCGAAAAATTAAATTTAAAAAAGGTTGTCTTTATGTGTTTGTTTCTCAATCAGGTGAAACTGCAGATACATTTGCTGCGTTAGATTTGTGCAAAAAAAATAATGTCAAAACATGTGCTGTCGTAAATGTTGTTGAAAGTTCAATTGCAAGAGACGCAGATCTAGTTTTGCCAATTCATTGTGGTCCAGAAGTTGGAGTTGCTTCAACAAAGGCTTTTTTAGGACAAATGTTAGTTCTTTATTTATTGTGTACTAAACTTTCTTATGAACAAAAATCAATTAATAAAAAGGATTATCAAAAGAAGATAAAAGATTTATTATCTTTATCTAAATCAGCAAAAAATACACTAAATATTGAAGATAAAATTCAAACACTTGGAAAAGATTTTGCTAATTCTAAAGGATCAATGTTTTTGGGGAGAGGTTATTCATATCCAATTGCACTTGAAGGCGCTTTAAAATTAAAAGAGCTTGCTTATGTTCATGCCGAAGGTTATCCAGCAGGTGAAATGAAACATGGACCTCTTGCACTAATAGAAGAAGGTATGCCTGTTGTGGTAATTGCTCCAAGAGATGAGCATTACAAAAAAACTATTTCAAATATGCAAGAAGTTATATCTAGGGGTGCAAAAGTTTTACTAATAACAAATAAAAGTACTGATGAAATTTACTCAGAGAATATTTGGGAGCAAATAGAAGTTGATGCTATATCTGATGAACTTATTCCTTTTTTGACCACTATACCTTTGCAAAAATTAGCTTATTACTCTGCATTAGATAAAGGATATGATATAGATAAACCTAGAAACCTAGCTAAATCTGTCACTGTTGAATAAATAATAAAGTCTGTTAAAACAATTCTGAGTTGAAATGAAAAAGTGGAAAATTAATAGCTGGAGAAAATACCCCGTCAAACATATTCCTCAATATGAAGATGAAAAGGAATTAGAGATGGTTTTGAATAAATTGAAAACCTTTCCTCCGCTAGTTTTTGCAGGTGAAACGAGACATTTGAAGGATCAGTTGGCAATGGTCAATGATGGAAAAGCTTTTCTATTACAAGGTGGCGATTGTGCAGAAAGTTTTGCAGAATTTCATCCTGATAATATAAGAGATACTTTTAAGGTTATTCTTCAAATGGCATTGGTGATGACTTACTCAGCATCTTTACCTATTGTGAAACTTGGAAGAATTGCTGGACAATTTTCAAAACCAAGAAGTGCTCCAACTGAAAAACAAGGTGATAAGGAATTACCAAGTTATTTGGGAGATAATATAAATGCAATAGATTTTAATGAGAAAGCTAGAAGACCTGATCCAAAAAGGATGTTTAAGGCTTATTCTCAATCTGCTTCAACTTTAAACCTTTTAAGAGCATTTTCAAAAG
>CABYIV010000005.1 GCA_902519255.1 uncultured Pelagibacteraceae bacterium
AGTGCTTAGTGCACTATCTTTGGTTTTAAGCCCATCGAACCAAGTGCTGAGCTTTGATCATCATCTTCTTCTTTTAGATCTTCTTTATTTTTTGGGTATATATTTTTATTTATTAAATCCTCAATCTCTGTACCTGTCAAAGTTTCATAAGTTAATAAAGCTTTTGCTAATTTGTGCAAATCATCAATTTTTTCTGTTAGTACTTTTCTTGCTCTCTCATAGCCCATATCAACAAATTTTCTAATTTCACTGTCTACTTTTCTAGCGGTTTCCTCTGACATATTTTGCTGTCTAGCAACAGATCTTCCCAAAAATACTTCTTCTTCATTTTCTCCATAAGCAACTGGTCCCATTTCCTTACTTAATCCGGCCCTCATAACCATAGCCCTTGCTCTTTTAGTTGCTTGTTCAATATCGCTTGCTGCTCCTGTAGTTACTTTATCATCTCCAAAAATTATTTCTTCTGCAACTCTTCCTCCCATAGCAATAGCCATTTGTGCATGAAGCTGTTCTCTTGTTTGAGAAACTTCGTCTCTTTCAGGTAATTGCATAACCATTCCTAGAGCTCTACCTCTAGGTATTATTGTTGCTTTATGTATGGGATATGCAGCTTTTTCATTTATTGTTACAATTGCATGTCCAGCTTCATGGTAAGCAGTTAACTTTTTCTCCTCTTCTGACATAACCATTGATCTTCTCTCAGATCCCATCATTACTTTGTCTTTAGCCTCCTCGAATTCTTGATATGTAACAATTCTTTTATTTTTTCTTGCAGCTAGCAACGCAGCTTCATTAACGAGATTTGCTAAATCTGCGCCAGAAAATCCTGGTGTTCCTCTAGCAACTGTTCTTAAATTAACATCAGGTGCCATTGATATTTTCTTTGCGTGGACTTTTAAAATCTTTTCTCTACCAATTAGATCTGGATTTGAAACAACAACTTGCCTATCAAATCTTCCTGGTCTTAAAAGAGCTGGATCTAAAACATCTGGTCTATTAGTAGCGGCAATAATAATTACACCTTCATTTGTATCAAAACCATCCATCTCAACTAAGAGCTGATTAAGAGTTTGCTCTCTTTCGTCATTTCCACCACCAAGACCTGCTCCCCTACTTCTTCCTACGGCATCAATCTCGTCTATGAAAATTATACATGGAGAATGTTTTTTACCTTGTTCAAACATATCTCTAACTCTTGAAGCTCCAACTCCAACAAACATTTCAACAAAATCTGATCCAGAGATTGTAAAAAATGGAACACCTGCTTCACCCGCAATTGCTCTAGCTAGTAATGTTTTACCAGTACCTGGGGGGCCGACTAATAAACATCCTCTTGGAATTTTACCACCTAGTCTGCTAAACTTTCTTGGATCTTTTAAAAATTCTACAACTTCCTCTACCTCTTCTTTAGCCTCTTCAACCCCGGCAACGTCATTAAAAGTAACTTTTCCTTTTACTTCATTCATCATTTTTGCTTTCGATCTTCCAAAGCCCATTGCTCCGCCTTTTCCACCTTGCATTTGTCTCATAAAGAATATCCAAACAGCAATTAATAAAAGCATTGGAAACCAAGAAAGAAGTATTCCTAATAATGAAGGCATTTTTTCCTCTAATGGACTTGCTGAGATACTTACACCTTTATCACTTAGTTTCTGGATTAAGTTTGGATCTTCAGGAGCATAAGTGGTGAATTGATCTCCATTTGATAATACACCTTTTATATTTTTTCCTTGTATCTCTACTTTTACAACTCTTCCATTATCGACTTCTGTTAAGAATTCTGAAAAAATAATTTTATTTTTTTGAGAAATCGAACCTTGTGGGTTCTTAAACATATTATAAAGACCAATCGTTAAAATAACGATTATTCCCCACATGGCCAAGTTTTTAAAATTCATAGATCTTTAAATTAAGAATTATTAATAAATTAACAAGTGTCATTTTGATCATTTAACAAAAAAATTATCGTTTTTCTGGGTAAATAATCACCGAATCTTGAATTTTTTCAATAATACATCCAGAAAGTGTCAATTTCACGTTTTTGTTTGAAAACTTTATAGAATCTATAAGGCTATTCACCTTTTTGCCTCTTGGATAGTTTTTTTTCCAACTAATGCGTTTAATTACTTGCATAATACTTCTCAAAATAATTTCCTCAGGATTATTAAAAAAGGATTGGTTTAGTATTATTTTTTTATCTTTCTCAAAATACTTTGAGTTTTCTAAAATATTTTTATCAACATAAAATTCGATAACTTGATCACTTTTTGATAAATTTTTTAAAGTTAAATAGAATTTATTAAATTTTAGACCTTCTTTATTTAGGTTTTTTAGAAGTTTTCTAATTCTACTCCTCAGAAATTTATCATCATTATTTGTGGGATCATCTATAAAAAATCCAAAAGTTTTTTTATTTATTTTAAGTAGATCTTTTTTTGAAGTAGATAGAAATGGTCTAATAACTTTAATTCCATTATAAATTCTTACTTTTTTGTCAAAAGAAACAAGTCCTTTTAAACCAGAGCCTCTCAGAAATCTTATAAAAAAATTTTCAATTAGATCATCTTTATGATGGCCTAATATAAGATAGTCTATTTTTTGTTTATTGCACTCTTCAAAAAATAAATCATATCTTAGGTCTCTTGCATAAGATTGTATATTCTTATTAGTTTTAACAATTTTTTTTGAGAGAATTTTACAATTAATTTTAAAGTTTTGTTTAAGTTTATACTTCAAGTTTTTAGCTTCGATTGTAGATTCTTTTCTTAGTTTATGATCTATTATTACAGGGTGCAATTTAGTATGATGTTTTAAAGCATAGCACTGAGAGAAAAATAAAACAGCTAAGCTGTCAGCACCACCAGATACCCCAACCATAATCTTTTTTTTGGTCAAATCCATAGATGCGAGATTATTTGAAAATAGGCTATATAATTTTCTTACCTGGGGATCCTTTAATTTTGTTAGGTAAAAATTAAGAGTTTTCTTTGTTGCACTCAAACTTTTTCTCTTCATATTTAGCTTTTTGAAGAACTGATTGAGTAGCATTTGGATACTGTTTTTTAACACCAGCAATCATCAAACAACCCTGATCTTTCTCTCCTATTTGAACTAAAGATACACCAAGCTTCAAAAGGTTAATAGGTGCTTTTTCACTCTTTGGATATTTTTGATAACCTTCTAAATAAGCAGATGCTGCATCTGTATAGAGCTGTCTTATTCTAAAAGTCTCTGCATACCAATATTGTGCATTTCCAGAAAGATCATTATCAGGATTTGTGTCCACAAATTCTCTAAACGCTCTTTCTGCCATATTATAATCTCCAACTTTTAAAAAACTTGTTGCAAACTCATATTGTTCTAATGGAGATGCATCAGGTAAAATTTTTTCCTCACTGATAAAATTTTCTGTTAAAATAGTTTTAGTTGTCTCAACAGATTCAATTGCTTGTGTCTCACTTGTGTCTGTCATATCTTTATAAGATATTGTTCCTAAATCTTGAGGTTGAGATGTGCCTGGCATAATTTTTTTGCTGGCTAGATTTGTCTCTGAATTTTCATTTGTTAATAAATTTTGTTCATTAATTTCATTTTTTTTTACAAGGCTAGAATTGTTTTCTAAATCTTGAAATCTTAATTGGTTATCAGCTTGTGATTTGGACAGTCTAGAAGATAATTTATCTACTTTAAAATTAATTTCCTCAAATTTGTTAGTCAAATTTTGAAATTGTCTTTCTATTTCAGATAATTTTAACAAATGTCTTGTCAAGGCATCTTCTGTTTCTTTGTTTGACAAAGAGGTTTCTGCTCCAGTTTTTTTCTGAAATGACTCTGAATAAACTGCTCTTTCTAATGTTCTAAGATCTTTTTGAATAATTTCTAAGATTTCTCTCATATTCAATTCCTCAGAACCTGCACTAAATGTAATAAAAAAAATAGAAATTATATAAATAAAAATATTAATAAACTTTTTAAACATTAGATTATTCTTTAATTATAATGATGGCAAAAAAAAGACCCTTAAATTATTTATAATAATTTCAGGGTCTTTAAATATTTAAAATAACTTTAATTAGCTTTTACAGTTACAGATCTTCTATTCTTAGACCAAGAAAGTGGATTTGAACCTGAGTCAACTGGTCTTTCTTTTCCATAACTTATTACTGAAATTCTATCAGCAGATATTCCATAAGTGATCAGATAATCTTTGGCAGCATTTGCTCTTCTTTCGCCTAATGCCAAGTTATATTCTCTTGTTCCTCTTTCATCGGCATGACCTTCGACTACAACATTGATGCTAGAATTCTCTCTTAACCAATTTGCTTGTTTTCTTAATGTGTCTCTTGATTTAGTTGTTAAAATAGATTCGTTTGTCGCAAAAAATACTCTGTCCGGAACACCGTCAGCTAAATATTTAACTGTATCAGTTCCTGTGTAGACATCACCTTGCATTTGACCCTCTACTGTCGTAGTGGTTTTTTTAGTAGCACAAGCCGATACGATTAAACTTAATAATATAACTAGAAAAGTATTTCTAAATGATTTGCTAAAATTCATTAATGCTCCTTAATAATTTATTAGAACTTTTTCACAACTAATTAGATGTTTCAAGCATAAAAATCAACTTAATTTATATTAAAAATTAATAAAAAAGCCCTAATTACTTAATAAAGACGACCAAGATGGGTCAGAGGCATCTGTCTCTGTTTGAACTTGCCTTTCATTATAACCTGTAAGATCTATAGACCATAACTTGGCACTAAATCCTTCACCTTTATCGTTAGATTTGGTCTCTCTATAAAAAATTAACACTCTTCCATTTGGAGACCAAGAAGGAGCTTCTTGATAGTAATTTTCAGTCAATAATCTTTCTCCAGAACCATCGGTTCGCATAACACCAATATAAAATTTTCCTTTATGTAATTTTGTAAACGCAATTAAATCACCTCTTGGAGACCATACAGGCGTGCCATACAATCCTTTGCCAAATGAAATTCTTTTTACATTTGAACCATCAGATTTCATTACATAGATTTGTTGAAACCCACTTCTATCAGAATTAAATGTTATAAATCGATTATCAGGTGAGTAAGAAGGCGATGTATCAATTGATGGATGATTAGTTATTCTTTCAACAATTCTATTTTCCAAATCCATTGTATAAATATCTGAGTTTCCATCTTTTGCAAAACTCATAATAATTTTTTTTCCATCTGGTGAAAATCTTGGAGCAAATGTCATTCCTGGAAAATCACCAACTACTTCTTGAGTACCAGTTTCAATATCTAATAAATATACTCTTGGTAGATTTTTAAAATAAGATAGGTAAGTCACCATTTGACTTGTCGGATTAAATCGAGGAGTTAAGACTAATTCATTTCCTAATGTTAAATATTTTGTGTTAAAACCATCTTGATCCATAATAGCTAACTTCTTAACTCTTGCAGTCTTAGGTCCTTCTTCAGATACATAAATAATTCTGGTATCAAAATATCCTTTTTCTCCGGTTAATCTTTCATAAACTTTATCAGAAATTATATGTCCAACTCTCCTCCAATTACTTGGAACCGTTGTAAATGCTAAAGCCATCATTTCTCTTCCAGCTAAAATATCCCATAGTCTAAATTCAACTTTTAATTTTTTGTCCTCAATTGTTACTTTGCCTGTAATTAAAGCTTGAGCTTTAATCAATGCCCAATCCTCAAATCTTGGTTTTAAATGAGCAATATCTGGCTTTTGTAAAAATGCTTCTTTACTAATAGGATTAAATAAACCTGAAATTTTCAAATTATTTTCCACAACTAATGAAATCTCAGATCCAACATTTTCAATTTTAAGTTCATTAATTGAATTTCTTTTTGAACTATCATCTTGAAACAAAGGAGAAACTGCAATTGGTAACGGATCTAAATTGCCTCTGGTTATATCAATCTCTATTAAAGAATAAGCCTTGGCTGATAATAAAAAAAATATAATAAAAAATAAATTAAATATTCTAATCATTATCCTCCAAGCATATCACGAGCATCAAAATTTAAAATCATATTTTTCCATCTTTCATAACCACTTGTGGGAACTTTTAATGGATTACACAACTGAATAGCTCGTCTTACACTATCTGCTAGTGTTCTAAATTTTTCTTTACCAGGTGTGTTCATTTTTACATGATCTAACATTTCAAGTTTTTCAATTGTTCCGTCTGGTTTTAATTGGAGTTTAACTCTAACTAATAAATCTTCACTAAATGGCAAACCTATAGGAACACTCCAGCATGTAAATATTTGGGCCTTTAATGCGTCCTCTTCACTTAGGGTTAATTTTGAATAATCCATAGTTTCATCAGTTGATTGAGAAATCTTATCAACTTCTTTTTTTGTTTCTGCTAAATTTTCTTTTTTTTTATCTATTAAAGCTGCAATTTCATTTAAATCTAATTTTTCTTTCTTTTCAAATTCTGAAACTTGTTTAACTTTTTTTTCATCCAAAATAGGTTTTTTAGTTTGAACTATTTTTTTGATATTTTCGTCATTGATTTCTTTTGAAGGTTTCTGCTTTTTTTCTTCTTTAGGTTGAATTTTCTGTTTATCTTCATCTGGCATAGGTACAGCGTTTAATTTTTCTTTTTTTAACTTTTCTATTTTATTTTCACTGGTTGGTGTTTTTTTTGATGCAACCTCAGAAATTTCATTTTTTTTTTTATCTGTTTTAACTTCTTTTTTTTCATCTTTTTTTACTTTTTTAGGAGGGGCCTGTTCAGACAAAAGCTTTTCATTTTCTTTTTTTGCCTTCTCAATTATTTTTGATGCTTTTGGTGCGAAAGGAATATTTGTCTTTTCAGCTATTTGAATAAGCTCAACAGAGATAAGAGGTGGAATATCCAGAGGTTTTTTGGCAACAAATGGTAAAGCCAAAATACTCACCATAACAATAGCGACATGAAATCCAGATGAGATTAAAAGACCTCGATACATAATCTCTATCTCTCTTTATTTGGTTCAGATATTAAAGCAACTTTTGTAAATCCCGACCCTGAAAGCATTCCCATAATTTCAAGAACCCTTCCATAGTTAATAGCTTTGTCTCCCCTAACATAAATTCTTGTATCAGTTCTATTATTTGATACTGCTAATATTTTTACAATCAAATTGTTAAACTCAACTTTTGTTTCCTGAATAAAAATTTCACCTTTAGAATTAATTGTTAAAGTTAATGGTTCATTTTCCTCAGGAAGTGTATCAGCAGAAGTTTCTGGCAGATCTACCTGGACTCCAACTGTAAGCAATGGTGCAGTGACCATGAAGATAATTAGTAAAACCAACATTACATCAACAAATGGTGTAACATTAATTTCACTCATTGGATCATTTTTTGAACTTTTGAGCTTAAATCCCATTTAAATAATTGATATGAATCTTTTTGAAAAATTTTCTAGTTTTTGTGAGTATTTTCTAGAGTCTGAATTAAATTTATTGTACGCAATTACAGCAGGAATTGCAGCTAATAATCCAAGTGCAGTTGCAAACAAGGCTTCTGCAATTCCTGGGGCTACTATTGCAAGGCTAGTGTTTCTTGAAATTGCAATCGATTGAAATGAATTCATAATTCCCCAAACAGTTCCAAACAATCCTATAAATGGAGCTGTCGATCCAACAGTTGCTAAAAAACTATTATACTTTTCAACTGCTACCATTTGTTTTTCAATATTTACTTCTAAAACACTAGATAGTCTCTCAGATAAATTTGATTTTGATCTAGTTTTCATAACTGTTTGCATAGAACTTTTAAATAATTTTGCCATAGGATCCTCAATATTTGAAGGCAGACTGTTATAAAATGTTTCTGCAGACTTTGATTTCCAGAATTTCTCTTCAAATTCCTCTGCGCTTTTATTAATTTTTCTAAACATTCTTATTTTTTCAAATATTATTGCCCATGAATAAATAGAACTTACAATTAATATTATGATTACTAACTTTACAATTATATCCGCACGTAAAAATAAACTAATTAAAGAAAAATCTGTGTTACTTACTAAACCTAAACTTTGCGTTGCAATATCTGCTTCCATTCAATCGTTTCCCATTAAAATATGTCATTAATTTGTCTTCAAAAAACTCTAATAGTCTAGTTATCGTTGTTTTCCCTTGTGTTTTCAAAATATTGAGCAATTAAAATAGCATCTGCTTTATTATTATCTTTTTTTCTTGATAACTTATTAGAAATTTTAGGAAACATATCTATTACTTTAGTTCGACTGGCATCTTTTTCAGAATTAATCAAATTAAAATGTTTTTTCCATTTTGCTGGTCTAACATAAAAAATTGGAAGCTCCATTGCGGAACATATGCCTTTAATTACTCCAAATGATTGTCCAAAATTAAACATGCTTGTTACACCTTGTCCTGGCATAGCAGAAACTTGTTCAACTATTACACTCATTTTTTCGTTCTTAAATTTATTTTTTATTAGCATTATTTCATTATAAATTTGCCTACCATTAACTTGCTTTTTATTTTTTTTTCCTTCAGCCATTGTAGGCATGTCAATTACATCAATAACATTCCCACTAGAAAAAAAACAGATAGCACCTGCTATTCCTGGATCAATCCCAACAATTATCATTTAATCTTCAAAGTTAACATTTGTATAAACATTTTGTACATCATCCTCATCGTCAAGAGTTTCTAAAAATTTTACCATATTTTGATTTTCTTCACCTTTAAGAGATACCTTATTTATGGGTAGCCACTCGATTTCAGTAGAAAGAAAATTTGCAATAACTTTTTCAAATTTTTTTTTTACCTCATATATTTCATCGATATCCGTATGCACTTCATGAAATTCATCACGAGAAATACAATCATTTGCACCCGACTCGATTGCTAATTCAAAAATTTTATCTTGTTCAATTTCATTTTTATCTATTTTAATTACACCCAATCTTTGAAAATTATGTGATGCAGAGCCCTGGGTTCCTAAAGAACCGTTATTTTTCGAAAATATTGTTCTTATATTAGAAGCAGTCCTATTTTTATTATCAGTCAATGCTTCAACTATTACAGCAGATTTGCTAGGTCCAAAACCTTCATACCTAATATTTTCAAAATTTGATTGATCATTGTTAGAAGACTTTTCAATTGCTCTCTCAATATTTTCTTTTGGCATGTTAGCTGATCTGGCTGCTTGTATTGCTGATCTTAATCTCGAATTCATATCAGGATTTTTATCTCCTAATTTTGCAGCTACAGTAATTTCTCTGGAGAGTTTAGAAAAAATTTTTGATCTCTGTTTGTCAGCTTTGCCTTTTTTATGTTTAATACCTGCCCAATGTGAGTGTCCAGCCATAATTAATTTACGTTATTTAAACTTCCACCAAAAATGAAACTTTCTATATTTTTTGCTAGTCCATTTCTTACATCGCAATCTACAACTACTCCACTCAGAGATGCTTCTCCATTGGCAGGAAAATGTTTTACAGCTTCTTTTTTTAGAAATCTGTTAATTGAATTTTGTGCATTCATACCAATTACAGAGTCATAGTCGCCACACATTCCAGCATCTGTAATATAGCTAGTTCCATTTTTTAGGACTCTTGCATCATTTGTGGGCACGTGCGTATGGGTGCCTACAACTAAAGTTGCATATCCATCAAATAGATTACCTATAGCCATTTTTTCACTTGTTATTTCTCCATGAAAATCCACTATTAAAAAATCATAATCTTTTAATTTTTTTTTTTCTGCAATAAATTCAGTGGCAATTTTAAAAACATCATCACACTTTTTCATAAAAACGTTACCCATAAGATTTAGTACACCAACTTTTAGATTTTTTTTTGAATTGAATATAGAAAAACCTTTACCAGGTAAATTTCCACTCATATTTATTGGTCTTAATAATTTTTTTTCAGTTTTTATGTATTCATAAATTTCTTTTTGATCCCAAACATGATTGCCTGTTGTAATTACATCTACACCTACATTAAAAAGTTCATTAGCAATATTTTCAGTTAGACCCACACCTTCACTGGCTGCATTTTCACCATTAACACAAACAAAATCTATACCTTTTTTTGAAACTATATTTGGCAAGTTTTTTTTTACTGATTTAAAGCCTGCGTCTCCAACTATATCACCTAAAAATAAAATCTTCATTTTTACATTAATTTTTCTGTCAAAATTAAATCCAATTTTCTATCAAAATTTTCAAAATTAATTTTATTAACTTTTTGATGTGAAAAAGCCAGTCCAATTGTTGTACATTTTTTAATTTGAGAGATTTTTTCTAAATATCTATCATAAAATCCACCACCATAGCCAATTCTGTTCCTGAATTTATCAAAAGCAACTATTGGTACAAATATTATATCTGGGTATACTTTTTTCAATTTTAGCGGCTGAGGAATTCCTAATGAGCTTATTATTAAAGGATCATTTGGACTCCATTTATAAAAATCCATTTGATGATTTCTTTTTATAATCGGCAATGAAATACTATAACCATTAGAATAAAATTTTTTTAGTATTTGCAAACAATCAAATTCAAAATTTATTGGAAAATAACCTCCAATTATTTTATTTTTTGATAGATTAATTTTATTATGAAAACTATTTATAATATTATTGTCTATTTTTATTTCAAAATATTTTTTTTTTCTTATGTTAATAATTTTTTTTCTTAATTTAAATTTTGACACTGATATTTTATGAAACAGAAGTATTTGTGCTATTTTTTTTGACAAAGTCTTCTATTTCTAAAGTTACTTTGTCTATTAAATTTTCATAACTTATTTTGTAGTTTTCAATATCATTCTCAAGTTCTTCTTGTGTTGAGCTTAAATTTTTAATTTCATTTTCTTTGTTATCTTTGTACTGATAAACTAAAGATTTTAATTCTTTAAATTTTTCTTTTAATTCTTGAAGCTCTTTTTTTTGCGCATCGACTTTTTTTTTGGTTTCAAAATACTCGTCCATGACTTTTATAGAAGATATTAGTAATAATTTATTCTCTCCAATATTTCCAAGATCAAATTTTAGATCATTAAATTTTTTATTTAAACTCAAGGATAATTCTTCCAAATGTTCCTCTTGACCATCTTCACAAGATAATAAATATTCTTTACCATTAAATTTTATATTTACATTTGCCATTTATCTATTTCTTCCAATAAATTATCTGTTTCTTGATTTAATTCATCAATCTTTTCATTAAATTGATTTTCTTTTCTTTTTGAAGTTTCGTAATCCTTTTTTAATTCATTTATTTGACTTCTAAGTTTTAAGTTTTCTTCTTCTAAGCTTTGGAGAGATGTGGTTATCTGTTTTTTTTCAATTTCTAATTGATTTTTTTGATCTTTTAAAATTACAACTTTATCTAATTCTTCATTATGATTATGTTGAATATTTATCTCTCCTAACTTCTTTAAAGTATCCTTTAATTTTTTTTCTTTTTCATCAATGTTTTTCATATATATATCTATATTAATAAATTGATTCACCTAAGTCTAGATAGGATACTTTTTGAAAAATATAGAGAAAAATTTATCAAATGCTATTCGTTTTTTATCAATGGATGCAGTTCAAAACGCTAATTCTGGTCACCCAGGCATGCCAATGGGTATGGCTGATGTTGCAACAATTTTATTTAAGTATTTTCTAAAATTTAATCCAAAAAATCCAAACTGGCTTAATAGAGATAGATTTATTTTGTCAGCTGGACACGGATCAATGTTGCTTTACTCGCTATTGTACTTAACTGGTTATAAAAGTGTATCACTTAACGACATCAAGAAATTTAGACAACTAAATTCAATTTGTGCTGGACACCCAGAGTATCACCCAAACTCAGGTATTGAAACAACAACTGGTCCTTTAGGTCAAGGAATTGCAAATTCTGTGGGTTTTGCAATTGCAGAAGAAATTTTAAAGAAAAAATTAGGAAATAATTTAATAAATCACAAAACCTATGTCTTGGCTGGTGATGGGTGCCTAATGGAAGGAATTAGCCATGAAGCAATGAGTCTAGCTGGTCACCTTAAACTTAATAATCTTATAATGCTTTTTGATAATAATTCTATTTCAATAGATGGTCCCACTAGTTTAGCAGTATCAGATAATTATAAAAACAGATTTAAAAGCTATGGATGGAATTATATTCTAATCAATGGGCATAATTATAGAGAAATTTATAATGCGTTAAAAAAAGCGCAAACATCAAAAAAACCAACTGTGATTTCGTGTAAAACAAAAATTGGATTTGGATCTCCAAATAAAAGTGGAAGGGCCTCTTCTCATGGAAGTCCTCTTGGAATAGACGAAATTAAGTTAGTTAGAAAAAAATTAGATTGGAATTATAAACCATTTAAAATTCCCCAAAATATTTTAAATCATTGGAGGAAAATTGGAGAAAAAGGCAGTAAAAAAGAAAAAATATGGAATAAAACTTTTAGTAAACACACTCAAAAATTTAAGAGTATTATAAAAAATAAATTCTCAAGTTCAATTATAAAGCAAAAAAAAGATGCAATAAAAAATTTTAAGACTATAGCTACAAGAAAATCCTCAGAAGAGTTTTTATCAGCTATATTAAAAGAGAGTAATACTTTAATTGGTGGCTCTGCTGATTTAGCGGGATCAAACAATACAAAAACTAAGTTACATAAAATTATTAATTCAAGTAACTTTGATGGTAATTATATACATTATGGTGTTAGAGAGCACGCAATGAGTGGAATAATGAATGGATTGGCTCTTCATAGTAATTTTATTCCTTATGGAGGTACTTTTTTAATATTTTCAGACTATTGCAAACCTTCAATAAGACTGTCTGCTATAATGAAACAGAAGGTAATTTATATAATGACACATGACTCAATTGGACTAGGAGAAGATGGACCTACGCATCAACCTATAGAGCAACTTGCTGGTTTAAGATCTATTCCAAACTTAAATGTTTTAAGGCCAGCGGATCAAACTGAAACAATTGAATGTTGGGATATTGCTTTAAAAAACGACAAAACTCCTAGCATATTAGCCTTAACCAGACAAAACTTAAAACCCATAAGAAATAAGTATAGCAAAAAAAATCAATGCTCTATGGGAGCTTACGAGGTTTTGAGGACTGGAAAAAATATAAATTTAACTATTCTAGCTTCAGGATCAGAAGTCAATCTCGCAATTGAAACTAGTCATAAATTGGCCAAACAAAAAATATATTCAAAAGTAATTTCAATGCCTTGCCAAGAAATTTTTGACAAACAAAACAAAAGCTATAAAAATAAAATCTTAAAAGAAAGCAAAAACACTTTTGCAATTGAGGCAGGTTCAAAAATGTCTTGGGAAAAATATATTGAGAAAGGCTTATCTTTTACAATAGAAGACTTTGGTAAAAGCGCTCCTTATAAAAAAGTCTATGATTATTTTGGTTTAAGTAGTGAAAAAATTAGTAAAAAAATAAAATTTTTTATAAAAAAATGACGATAAAAGTTGGTATTAACGGTATGGGAAGAATTGGCAGAATGATTGTAAGGTCAATTTACGAAAATCACAAAGGTAAAATAATTATCAAACATATTAATAATAGATCCAGCTCTGAAATTTGCGCAAATTTGTTAAAATATGATTCAATTCATGGTAATTTGAGTTCTCTAGTGAAATATGGAGAAAATTATATCAAATTAGATAAAGAAAAAATATCTTACACCCAACACTCTATGATTAGTGACATAAAGTGGAAAAAATATGGTGTTGATTATGTTTTCGAGTGCACAGGTAAGTTTAATTCTAAAGATCAATTACTGCCACATATAGAAAACGGTGTAAAAAAAGTTATTGTATCAGCACCATGTAAAATGGCAGATAAAACTATAGTTTTTGGAGTAAATCAGAAGAAGATAAATAAGAATGATAGAATTATTTCAGCAGCTTCTTGCACAACAAATTGTTTAGCTCCCGTTGCAGATGTTATTAATAGAAATTTTATAATTATAAATGGTTTTATGACAACCATACATGCTTTTACAAGTGATCAAAGAATATTAGATAATTCACACAAAGATCCAAGAAGGGCAAGATCTGCAAGTCAATCAATAGTACCCACATCTACTGGTGCATCAAAAGCTATTGGTGAGATTATACCCTCATTGAAAGGTAAGCTAGAAGGAGTAGCAATGAGAGTGCCAACGCCAAATGTCTCATTAATAGAATTTATATTTAATGTAAAAGACAATATTACTGTAAAAAAATTAAATAACTCTTTAATTGCAGCATCTAAAACAAAACTTAAAAATATTCTAAATGTTACAGATGAGAAACTAGTCTCAGTTGATTTTAATCACAATAGTGCATCTGCAATCATAGATACCTCACTAACTAATGTAGTTGGCAATAAAATGGGAAAAATTTCAGCCTGGTATGATAATGAATGGGGTTTCTCGAACAGAATGTGTGATATTGCTCAGTATGTAAGCAAGATCAATTAATGAAATCTATAGAAAATTTAAAAAATATAGAAAATAAAAATGTAATTTTAAGACTTGATTTAAATGTTCCAATAAAAAATGGAAAAATAACAGATACTAACCGTATCGACAAAATTTTACCTACATTAAATTTTTTAATAAAAAAAAAAGCTAAAATTATAATAATATCTCATGTTGGAAGACCCAACGGCAAAATAGTTGAAGAACTCTCGCTAGTACCAATATCTTTGTGTATAAAAGATAAGATAAAAAAAGAAGTTTTCCTATTAAAAGAAAATATTTTTAAAATAAATAAAAGAGATATATTTAAAAGTTCCAATTATGAAGTGGTATTACTTGAAAATATTAGATTTTATCCTGAAGAAGAAGCTAATGATGATAAATTTTCTGAGAAATTAGCTAGTTTAGGTGATATATACGTTAATGATGCGTTCTCATGTTCCCATAGAGATCACGCTTCAGTTTCAAAAATTACAAAATATATTCCCTCATACTGTGGTATTCAAATTAACACTGAAGTTAATGCTCTTGACAAGATAACATCAAAAATAAAAAAACCGGTAACATGTATAATAGGTGGATCTAAAATATCATCAAAAATTAATATAATAAAAAATTTAATACCAAAATTTAACAATATTATAATAGTAGGTGCTATGGCTAATAATATTTTTAAATACAAAGGTTTAAAAATCGGTAAATCTATTTATGAAAAAAATATTGATAAAATAATTCACGAAATATTTTCTTACGCTGAAAAAAATGACTGCAAAATTTATTTTCCAAAAGATGTTAAGGTCGGAAAGAGATTGAATGACAAATCTATTGAAAAAAACTTTGAAAATATAGAGGATGACGATTTAATATTAGATGTTGGATCAAAAACTTTAATTGAGATAAAAAAAATAATAGATAGTTCATCGACATTATTATGGAACGGGCCGTTAGGTTATTTTGAAAATATAAATTTTTCATTAGGAAGCTCGGAAATAGCAAAATATATTGCAAGTAAAGGAGATAATATTTTTTCAGTTGTTGGTGGGGGGGATACAGTAGCAGTCATTAACGCACTAAATATGAGTAACAAATTTAATTTTGTTTCAACTGCAGGTGGAGCATTTTTAGAATATCTTGAAGGTAAAGTTCTCCCTGGTATAAAAGCTTTAAATTAAATGACAGAACTTAACAAAATCGCTCTTCAAATATTATCTAAAGGTAAAGGTATTCTTGCTGCAGATGAAAGTACAGCTACAATGACAAAACGATTAGAGTCTGTAAATGTGCATTCCAACGAAGCTAATAGATTAATTTTCAGAGAATCGCTGTTTTCATCAAAATCAATGAAAGAATGTATAGGTGGAGTAATACTTTACGATGAAACTATAAAACAAAAAACATCTTCTGGAAAAACTATACCAGAACTAATAAAGTTGAATGGACCTTTAATTGGAATAAAAGTTGATACAGGGGCAAAAGTACTAGCGGGATCCAAGGAGGAAAAAATTACCGAGGGTTTAGATGGTTTGAGAGAAAGATTAAAAGAGTATTATAATCTTGGAGCAAGATTTACAAAATGGAGAGGAGTGTACTCTATATCAGATAGATATCCGAGTAATCTGTCTATTTCAGCAAATGCTCATGCTTTGGCTAGATATGCGGCATTAGTTCAAGATGCGGGAATGGTGCCTATTATTGAACCTGAAGTTCTGATGGATGGAGATCATTCTGCAGAAGTTTGTCTAAATAAAACATCTGAAGTAATTAAAAAATGCTACGAAGAATTAGAATTAAACAAAGTTGATTTAAAAGGAACAATATTAAAGCCTAATATGATACTACCAGGAACAAAATCAGAAAAAAAAATTTCAAGTAAAGATGTAGCCGAACTTACTTTAGAATGCTTAAAAAACAGTGTGCCATCAGAAGTACCTGGAATAGCTTTTTTGTCTGGTGGACAAAGTGAATTAGAAGCAACAGCAAATTTAAATCAAATTAACATTAAAAATGATACAAATTTTATAATGACTTATTCTTATGGCAGAGCTCTACAACAAAGTGCTTTAAAATTTTGGTCTAAAGATATTAAAAATATAAATGGGACCCAGGAAATATTTGATCGTAGAGCTAAAATGTGTACCCTAGCAGCGCAGGGAAAATGGTCTTTAAATCTTGAAAATACAGAATAAAAAATTTGTCTATTTAATATCACCAAATCAGATTAAGAATAATTCTTTCTTTATAAATTTAAATTTAGTATTGAAATCAAATAAAGTCAGTTTTTTTCAATTAAGACTTAAAAATGAAAGTTTAAAAAAACACATTTCAATTGCAAAAAAAATTAAAAAAATTTGTAAAAAAAACAGGGTTAAATTTATAATTAATGATAACCCTTATGTTGCTAAAAAAGTTAATGCTGACGGATGTCATTTGGGTCAAAAAGATATGAATATAAGAAAAGCAAAAATAATTTTAAGAAATAAGTATATTGGTATTACATGCCATAATTCACTAAAACTAGCAAAAATTGCATGCTTAAATGATGCTAGCTATGTTGCTGTAGGAGCTTTTTATAAAACTAGTACGAAAAAGGTTAAACACAAAGCTAATATTAAAATCCTAAAACAAATAAAAAAGTCTATTAATTTGCCAGTTGTAGCTATTGGAGGCATAAATGAAAAAAATTATAAAAATCTATTATTGAATAAAGCTGATTTTTTAGCTATTTCAAGCTACATTTGGAAGAATAAAAAACTCAAACCGCACCAAGCTATTGAAAGTTTAAAATGAAAATTAACGCTACAGAAATAAGAGTTGGCATGATTATAGAACATAAAGATGATTTATGGGAAGTTTTAAAAACAAATCATGTAAAACCTGGTAAAGGAGGAGCATTCGCGCAAGTAGAAATGAAAAGCATAAATAAAAATACTAAATTAAATGAGAGATTTAGGTCAAGCGAAAGTATTGAAAAAGCATCATTAGAAGAAATAAAGTTTAACTTTTTATATAGCGATGAAAATGATTATTATTTTATGAATCCCAAAACATTTGAACAAATAAACTTAAATAAAAGAATAATTGGAGAAAAGGGCAGAATGCTAAGTGAAAATTTAGAAGTTCTTATAAATTTTTATAATGAAAATCCACATAATATAATTTTGCCAAATCAAATTACTTGCAGAGTGGAAAGTACTGATGTTGCTATAAAAGGGCAAACAGTTTCATCCTCGTACAAACCTGCATTACTTACGAATGGGATCAATATTCAAGTCCCGCCATTTATAGACAGTGGGGACTTAATAATTGTTGATACAAGAACGCTCGAATATGTGAAAAAAGAATAAGATGAATTCCATATCACCTATTTTAAACTTAATGATAAAAGCATGTGAAAAAGCTTCTAAAATTATAATCAGAGACTTTGGGGAAATAGAAAATTTACAAGTATCAAAAAAAGGACCGAAGGATTTTGTAACTAAAACAGACAAAAGAGTAGAAAAAATTTTAATAGATGAATTATCAAAATCTAAAAAAAATTATTCTTTTATTACTGAAGAAACAGGTAAAATATTAAATAAAAATAAGGATATTTTTTGGATAATAGACCCAATTGATGGAACTACCAATTTTTTACATGGAATTCCACATTTTGCTATATCTATTGCATTAGAAATTTCAGGTGAAATTATTTCTGGTTTAATATTTGATCCAATTAAAAATGAAATTTTTTATGCTGAAAAAAATAATGGATCTTATATCAATAATAGTAGAATTAGAGTATCAAAGAAATCAAATCTTGAAGAGTGCTTGTTTGCATCGAATAGCGAAGGAATTAAATTAATTCATCCAGAATTGAATTTGAGAAATACAGGATGTGCAGCTTTGGATCTAGCATATTTAGGCTGCGGAAGGTTCGATGGTTATTTCCATAATAAAATTAACTTATGGGATATAGCTGCTGGAAAAATAATTGTAGAAGAAGCTGGTGGAAAAATTAATATAATTAAAGGTTTTAAATCCGAAAAGTTAGATATCCGTGGTGGAAATCCTAATATTTATGAGAAAATGATTAAAAAATTAGCTAAGTTTTAATTGTTTTTAAAATAGTTTTTGTTATAAGGCAGCCCATGAAAAAAAATATTCATCCCAAATATCATAATATAAAAGTCGAGATGACTGATGGAACTCAATTCGAAACAAAATCGACTTGGGGATCTGAGAATGAGATTTTAAAACTTGAAATCGACCCAATATCACATGCGGCATGGACAGGTGGTAAGCAAAAAATTTTAGACAAAGGAAGAATAAGCAAATTTAATAAAAAATTTCAAAATTTTAGGTCTGAAAATAAAAACTAATGTCAAAAGCTCCTTTAATGCCAATGGCCACAGCAGTTTGGCTAGTTGAAAATACATCGTTGACATTTAAACAAATTGCAGATTTTTGTAAACTACACGAGGTAGAAGTCCAAGGAATTGCTGATGGAGAAGTGGCAAAAGGTATTGTAGGATATAATCCAATTATATCTGGTCAACTATCTCGAGAAGAAATTGAATTATCATCTCAGGATGATAAAAGACCTTTGATTATAACAGATAAAGAAATTGAAATTAAAAATAGTGAGAATAAAATAAAAAAATATGTCCCAATATCAAAGCGTCAGGACAAACCTGACTCTGCACTTTGGTTATTAAAAAATCATTCTAGTTTAAAAGACTCGCAAATTGCAAAACTGGTTGGTATTACGAAAAACTCTGTAACTTCAATTAGAAACAAAAGTTATTGGAACTTCAATAGTTTAAGTGCTAAAGACCCTGTGGCTATGGGACTATTTAGCCAAAAAGATTTATTAAATGCTATAGAAAAAGCTGAAAGAAGGATTCTAAAAGAAAAAAAATTAAAAGAAAAATCAAATTTGACCATCAAAAATTGATTTTGAATTTTATAGACAAATAATTTTTAAAATGTTAACACAGCGCAATTTTTGGAGGTTGTTATTAAAATAGAAGTAAAAGATAATAATGTTGAACAAGCGCTCAGAGTTTTAAAAAGAAAACTTCAGAGGGATGGCTTTTTTAAAATAATTAAACTAAAAAATAATTATGAGAAGCCTTCTGAAAAGAAGAAAAGAATACTTCAAGAAAATATTAAGAGAGTAAAAAAACTTAACAAACTCAAAAATAGGATTTAAAGATCGCGGGGTGGAGCAGCCTGGTAGCTCGCAAGGCTCATAACCTTGAGGTCGGCGGTTCAAATCCGTCCCCCGCAACCAATTCTAAAGTGTATACTTAGATTTTCTTGTATCTTTTAAAAAACCTTTTACAGTATCCTTAGTTAATTTTTCAAAGGTCTTCCCAAAATTTTCTATTTTTTCTATAATAGACGGTGGAACAGTAATAATATGACATCCTAAATTTCTAGCTTGAGTATAATTGTAAGGTTCTCTTGTGCTCGCCCATAATATTTCTACATTCTTGAACTTTTTTGAAATTTTTAAACTTTCTTTAAATTGTGGTACGGGGTCTTTACCTACATCTGCCATTCTTCCCGCAAATATTGAAATAATTACTTTTGTTTTTTTATCGATATTATTTAATATTTTTCTAGTTTGGTTAGCAGTATAGACTGCAGTTATATTCAACTTAATTTTATCACTATTCAACTTTTTTATTACTCTTCCTGTAAATTGACCTTTTGAATTTGTGACAGGGACTTTTACATAAACGTTTTTACCCCATTTACTAATTTTTTGCCCTTGAAGTATCATATTATTAATTTCATCAGCAAAAACTTCACAAGAGATAGGTTTTTTTGTAATTTTAATAATTTTTTTTGAGTATTTTAAATAATCTTTTGCTCCTGCGCTTCTCATCAAGCTAGGGTTAGTTGTAAAACCTCTAACAATTTTTTTCTTGTCAAATTTTTTAATAAGATTTATGTCAGCGATATCACAAAAAATTTTAGTCATTACAAGCTCTTAACAATTTCTTCAGTCATTTTTTTTGCATCAGCAAATAACATTAAAGTGTTGTCTCTATAAAATAAGTCATTATCTATACCGGCATAACCAGGAGACAAACTTCTTTTTACAAATAATACTGATTTGCTTTTTTCAACATCCAAAACTGGCATTCCATAAATTGGGCTTTGCGGATCTGACTTTGCGACAGGATTTGTAACATCATTAGCTCCAATCACATAAGCAACATCACAATTTGCAAAATCATTGTTTATTTCTTCAAGCTCAAAAACTTCATCGTATGGTACGTTTGCTTCAGCTAATAATACATTCATATGCCCGGGCATTCTTCCAGCAACTGGATGTATCGCATACGAAACCTTTACACCATTTTTTTTTAAAGCATCAACCATTTCTCTTAAAGCATGTTGAGCTTGTGCTACTGCCATTCCATAGCCAGGTACAATAATTACTGAAGATGCGTTTTTCATTAAAAAAGCTGCATCATCAGCATTTCCATTTTTTACAGGTTTTTGCTCTTTACTTTGTGAGTTAGAAATTTGATCAGTTGCTCCCCACCCTCCGAGGATAACATTAAAGAATGATCTATTCATTCCTTTGCACATTATATAAGATAAAATTGCTCCAGATGAACCAACTAAAGCACCCGTTATAATGAGAGCTGTATTTTCTAAAGTAAATCCTATGCCAGCAGCTGCCCATCCAGAATATGAATTTAACATAGAAATGACGACCGGCATATCGGCTCCACCAATCGGAATTATTAATAAAACTCCGACAAGGAAAGAAATTAAAACTATGGACCAAAAAATATGAGTAGATTGAGTTCTACACAAGTAAAAAATTAAAAAAGCAATTGAAATGCCTAATAATAAATTAATAAAATGTTGACCTTTAAAAGTTATTGGAGCTCCCGACATTATCCCTCTTAATTTCAAAAAGGCAATTATAGACCCAGAAAATGTTATTGCTCCTATTGCGGCACCTAACGACATTTCAATTAGACTGGCAAGCTTTATACTTCCCACTTCTCCAAGATTGAATGCATACGGTTTAAGAAAAGCTGATATAGCGACAAAAACAGCTGCTAAACCTACTAAACTGTGGAAACCTGCAACTAATTCCGGCATTGCAGTCATTGGAATTCTAAAAGCAATAAATGCACCAATAGAACCTCCAACAACTAAGAATATTAACACATATATAAATCCTGGTCCAAAATTCCCAACAGATAAAAAGGTTACAATAATTGAAATAGCCATACCAGCTATTCCGAAGTAATTTCCTTGTCTAGATGTTTCTGGAGATGAAAGGCCTCTTAAAGCTAGAATAAAAAGTATTCCTGAAATTAAATAAAATGATGCTGAAAGATTTGCTGACATATTTATTTTTTCTTCTTCTTATACATTTGCAACATTCTTTGAGTTACAAGGAAACCACCAAAGATATTAACAGCTGCTAAAATTATAGCTAAAAATCCAAAAATATTTGATGTTTCAAATATATTATCTGAGGCGCCAGCTAATGCTGCAATAATAGCTCCTACTATAATAACTGATGATATCGCGTTAGTTACTGACATTAATGGTGTATGTAATGATGGCGTCACACTCCATACAACATAATAGCCGACAAAAATTGACAATATAAATATACTTAACCTAAATATAAAAGGATCTATTTCCATTATTTAACCTTTGTCTTTTCAATTATTTCATCATCTAGATTTATGATAAAATTGTTTTTTTCTTTATCATATAAATTATTTATAAAATTAAATAAATTTTTTGCATAAAGGTTTGATGCAGAGATTGGTAATTTGTTTAATATATTGGATTCTCCCATAATTTTCACTCCTCCACTGTCGATTATTTCATTAACTTTTGTTAATTCCGAATTGCCGCCTTGTATTGCCGCCAAATCATAAATAATTGAACCACTTTTCATAACATCTATCATATCTTTTTTTATTATTAATGGTGCTTTTTTTCCAGGGATTAATGCGGTACAAATAACAATATCAATTTTTTTTAATGTTTCTTTTAATAATTGTTCTTGTTTTTTTTTGAAATCATCAGAGGTTTCTTTGGCATAGCCTCCTTCGGTTTCTAAATTTTCTATTCCTTCAACAGTAAGAAATTTTCCGCCTAAGCTTTCTACTTGTTCTTTAGATGCCATCCTTACATCGGTTGCAAAAACTATAGCTCCCATTCTTTTTGCAGTTGCAATTGCTTGCAAACCAGCGACACCTGCACCAACTACCAAAACTTTTGCTGCAGAAATAGTACCTGCTGCTGTCATCATCATTGGAATAGCTTTTTCAAAATAAGCAAAAGAATCTATTACAGCTTTATAACCTGCTAAATTAGCTTGAGAGGACAATATATCCATTGATTGTGCTCTTGTAATCCTTGGCAAAAGTTCTAATGAGAAACAGATTATATTCTTTGAAATTATATCTTTTAATTTATTCTCGTTTAAGAATGGGTTTAATACCCCAATTAGTATTTGGTCTTTTTTTAATTTATTTAAATTTTCATCACTCAATATACTCATCTGCAAAATAGCATTTGAATTTTGGATTACTTCTTGGTCACTAGATAATATGTTAGCGCCTTCTGCCTCATACTCTTTATCTTTTATACCTAAATGAATTGCATAATCTTTTGTTAAATTTACTTTTAAACCTAAAGATATATATTTTTTTACAACATCTGGAGTTATGGCAACTCTTTTCTCTTGATTTAGATTTTCAGAAATTGATCCAACAATCATTTTATAAAAGAAATATCGCCATTAAGATAAGTACAATTATAACTGCTACCGATCCCCAAAGTACAAATTTAGTAAAATTATTCCATGTATTTTTGTGACTTTCGTTATCCATTTTAATTATTTTTGTCTTGCTTTAAACTTAGGATTTTTTTTGTTTATTATATAAACTCTTCCTCTTCTTCTTACTAGTTTAGAATTTAAGTCTCTTTTTTTTAAAGATTTTAGTGAACTTGCAATTTTCATAAAATTTATTTTTCAACTTTAATAAACGAACTTATGTAATCTTTCAAACTTATTTTTCCAAATTTTTTAACAACTTTATTGTTAAATGATAAATTTGTTAAAGCTGAAGCATATCTTTCGCCAAGTCTAGGTGGCAAATACTTAGTTTTGGATCCGAACATTTTTGCCACTTCATTTATTGAGTAACTTTTTTTATGACTAATACTATAATGCTTACATTTATTAGCTTTCCAAGCATCATAACATACTTTAACTGTATCAGATATATGGGTAAATCTCCTAGTCTGAGTCCCTGGCTTAACAATAGTTAAAGGTTTGTTGTTTTTATATTGTCTTTCGAAAATTCCAATTACTGTGGCCATACTGCCTTTATCTATCTGTCTTTGACCATAAACATTATAGAAGTATAAGATTTCAAATTTGAAATTAAACCAATTCTTTAAATTTTCTAATAATTCCAAATTTTTTGATTTTGTAAATGCGTAAGGTGATAAATTTTTATCATAACCTGAGTTGCCTAGGCTTGCAGAAGTGGCTGAATATATTAATTTAATTTTATTATCTAAACAGAATTTAAATACTTCCTTACTACCAACTGTGTTACTTTCATAACATTCATTAAATTTTTTAAAACTTTGAAATATTCTAGCAAATTCACCAAAGTGAAAAACTGTAGAAATTTTGTTTTTGTATTTATTTAATTTTTTTTTTATATTTAAAGTACTTCCGTTAATATATAAAACTTTGCTAGATTTAATATGATTTTGCTTTAAACCAGTTGAGTAATTATCTAAACTTATAATTTTAAAATTTGTATTATTTAAAAAATATTCAATAAGATTAGATCCGACAAAACCTGCGCCACCTGTTACTAAAATAAATTTTTTCATTTAGGTAAGAATTAAGCCTGGCAATGTCCTACTCTTCCATGTCTTAAGACAAAGTACCATCGGCGCAGAAAGGCTTGACTTCCGAGTTCGGAATGGAATCGGGTATTACACTTTCGCAATAATCACCAGGCACAGCTTTATACAAACTTAAAATATAAATGTAAAGTAATCAAATTTAAAATTTATTTAAGATAAAACTAATAAAACGTATTTTTTTGATATATATATTTTTAATGGCAAAAAAAGTAGCACTTATAACTGGCATATCTGGGCAAGATGGCGCTTACCTAGCAGAATTTTTATTAAATAAGAATTATAAAATAATTGGAACAGATAGAAGATCTGCAAGAGGTAATAATTGGAGATTAAACAGACTTGGAATACTAAATAAAATTCATTATGAGGAAATGGAATTAGGAGAGTTATATGAAATTGAAAGAATATTTAAAAAATATGATATCGATGAAGTTTATAATTTAGCAGCACAATCATTTGTTGCTACATCATTTAAAAGTCCACTCAATACTTCGAATGTTACAGGACTAGGAGTATTAAGAATTTTAGAAACAATTAAATCAATAAATCGAAAAATTAAATTTTACCAAGCCTCATCATCAGAAATGTTTGGCAAGATTTTTGACAAAAAACAAAGCGAAAAAACTCAGTTAAATCCCCAAAGTCCATACGCTATTTCAAAAGTTTTTGGGCATTATATGACAGATAATTATAGAAAGTCATATGGCATGTATGCTGTTTCAGGAATTTTATTCAATCATGAATCACCTTTAAGGGGAGAAGAGTTTGTGACTAGAAAAATAATTTTGGGGTTAGTAAAAATAATTAATAATGACCTAAAGTGTTTAGAATTAGGAAATATTTATGCAAAAAGAGATTGGGGATATGCCAAGGAATATGTAAGTGCTATGTGGAAAATGCTTCAAAAAAAAAAACCTAAGGATTATGTGATTTCTACTGGAAAAACTTACAGTATTAAATATTTCATAAATTTAGCAACCAAATATTTAAATTTAGAAACAAAATGGGTGGGAAGAGGATTGAATGAAAAACTTATAAACCTAAATAATAATAAAACAATAATAAAAATTAATCCTAAGTTATTTAGACCCGCAGAAGTAAATATTTTAAAAGGAAACTCAAATTTAGCAAAAAAGGAATTAAATTGGCATCCAAAAACAAACTTAAAAATGTTGGTAAAAATTATGGTTGATCAAGAAATTAAATTTTATAAAAAATAATTAATCTAAAATTTTATATTTAAATATACACTTTAAAGCAACCAAAGCGTCTTTAAAACCAATTTTTTTTCCCTCGGCGTAAGTTCTGCCCTTATAACTAATTGGAACTTCGTAAAATATTAGTTTATTTTTTGCAAGCTTAATAGTTAGCTCGGGTTCGACTCCAAATGATTTTTCTTTAAGATTAATATTTTTCAAATATTCAGATTTAATAACTTTATAACCAGTCTCCATGTCGCTCATATTAAGATTAGTAATAAAATTGCATAAAAATGTTAAAATTTTGTTGGCTAAATAATGCCAAAAAAAATGAAGTCTTACCATATCACCACCTAAAAATCTTGATCCATAAACGACATCTGCATTACTTTCTTTAAAGGGTTTTAATAATTTAGAGTATTCATTTGGGTCATATTCTAAATCTGCATCTTGAATTAAAACTAAATTACCTGTTGCCATCCTGAAGCCTTCTTTCAAGGCAGAGCCTTTACCCTCATTTTTTTCTTTAAAAAAATATTTTACTTTATTATTATTTTTTGAGATTTTTAATATTATATCCCTTGATTTGTCAGTTGATTTGTCGTCAATTATTATTATTTCTTGAATTATTTCAGATTGTTGTAATACTTTATTGATTAAAATTTCTAATGTATTTTCCTCATTATAACATGGTACAATTATCGATAATCTATACTCTTTCATTTTAAAAAAATAAATTGTTTAATTCTGTTAAAAAATTTAAAAAATAAAAATTTTAAAATTAAATATATATTTTTTTTTATACCTAGAATATCTAAAATAATCATATTTTGTTTTATAATATCAATTATATTATTGTTGGATTTGCCCCCAGTCCTCATTGTAACCAAAGTATTACTTAGATAATAACTTTTTAAATTAAAATAATCCAAAAACCTGAACATAAGCTCAAAATCTGCAGAATTACCATATTCTTTTTTATATAAACCAAATTTATTATATGCTGATTTTTTTACAAAAAAGCTTGGATGAGGCGGAGACCATCCCTTGGAGAAAAGTCTCGCCTTGTACTCATTGGATTTCCAATATCTAATAATATTTTTTGGATTTTTACGTTTAACATAATTTAGGTCTCCGTATACAATATCGACATCATTATCTTCAAATACTTGATTAATTTTCTCCAAAACGGTTTCATCTGTATAAAAATCATCAGAGTTGAGTATAGAAATGATTTCACCTTCAGAAGCTTTTATACCTTTGTTAAAAGCATCATAAATACCATCATCTTTCTCTGAGATTAATTTAATGTTACTTCCCTTTTTATTTATAATTTCAATAGTTTTATCAGTAGATTTGTTGTCTATAATTATATGCTCGTAATTTGAGTATTTTTGTAGATTTATAGACTCTAAATTGCTTAATATAAACTTTTCGCTGTTAAATGTAGCTGTAATTATTGATATTTTCATTAGTTAAATATTTTTTATTCAAAACTAAGATTTATTGTATGAATGATATGTCTCTTTTAATTTATTTAAAATATTTTCATCTGATATCCAGCCATATTTTTTAGCTAACTTTATGTCTAATAGTTTTCTTTCCACACCATTTAAATCTTTTTTAATATTTTTTATTTTCAAATTATGACCAGAAATATTAATCAGCATTTTTGCATACTCATTTATTGTTTTTTCATACCCAGTACCGATATTAATTAAACTTTCTTTTGTTTTTTTATTTAAAAAATAAACAATAGCATTGGCTAGATCATCAACATGCATTATCTCTCTTTTGGGCTTACCAGTGCCCCATACCTCAATAAAATTTTTTTTTTTTTTTATTGCAGTATGTATCTTTCTAATTAATGCAGGAATAAAATGTGAGCTCTGTAAATTATAATTATCGTTTTTTCCAAAAATATTGGTAGGCATTAGACAAATATAATTTGTTTTATATTGCTCATTTAAAGATTGGCAATATTTAATTCCTGATATTTTTGCAATTGCGTATGCATCATTGGTTTCTTCTAGAGGACCTGTTAATAAATAACTCTCTTTAATTGGTTGTTTTGAATTTGCTGGATATATGCAACTTGAGCCAAGAAAAACTAGTCGCTTTACATTGTATTTAAATGCAGCGTTTATTAGATTATTTTGAATTGTCATGTTTTCATAAATAAAATCGGCTTTGTTATTTTTGTTTGCATTAACGCCTCCAACTTTAGCCGCACAGATTATTAGTCCTTTAGGTTTATTCAAAGAAATAAACTTATTGACCTTATTTTGATCTAAGAGATTTAATTTTTTTCTATTACATGTAATAACTTTTTTGAAGCCAACTTCATTTAATTTATTTAGAACAGCACTACCAACCAATCCATTATGTCCAGCAAGAAAAATCTTATCATTTTTTTTTATATATCTAAGAGGGTAATCCATAATTAATATTTAAATATGATAAATTTATAGTTTGTAAAAAATCAATTTTATGTATTTTTAAATAAATTATATTTTAAAATAGAATATATCGCTCTCAAACCATCAAAGTAAACTATTTTTTTACCTTCAGAATGTGTCCTTCCAAAATAATCAATGGGTACTTCTTTAATCTTAACTCCTTGACGCGATATTTTTGCAGTAACTTCTGGACAAAAACAAAATCCGTTTTCATATAATTCAATTTCTTTCAAAATATCAGATCTAATAACTTTATAACAAGTATGGCAATCAGTTAAGTTTTGTTTATTTAATATATTTGACAAAAATGTTAAAAACAAATTTGCAAAATATCTTACCTTAAAATCAGTTGTTTTTGGCCTAGTTCTTTTTCCTCCTGGTAAAACCCTAGATCCATAAACAACTTTTTCATTACCTTTAATTATCGGCTCTATGAGTTTGTTGTAATTTTCAGGATTATATTCAAGGTCTGCATCCTGAATTAATATAATATCCCCTGTAGAATTTTTTATTCCTATTCTGCAAGAATAACCCTTCCCCATATTCTTATCGTTATTAACTAATTTTGAATATAAACTTTTGCAATCATTTTCTAAAATCTCTTTTGTGCTATCAGTTGAAAAATCATTTACAACTATGATTTCTTTTTCAATATTTTTTACATTATTAACTCTAGTTAAAATTTCTTTAATATATTTCTCTTCATTAAAAACAGGGATTATTATAGATACTCTCATTAATTAATTTTTTTAATTTTTGGAACATAAAATATATTCCTACTTGATAAGTAATTTTCTTTAGTGGTCCTAGATATTTTTTTTTTATTAATTTTATTTTTTAATTTAATCATCTTATTATTTTTCAGGTCATAAATATATGGATAATAATCTTTTAGTAGTTTTTTGATATTATTAAAATATTCCTTGTTATACTCAATTAAAAATATTGGGCTGTGTTTTTTTATAGTTTTAGTTAGACCTTTAAGAATATAATGATCATGTCCTTCAGTATCTATTTTAATAAAATGCGGCACAACATTTAATCCCAAGTCATCAAACTTTTTACAAACAATTTTTTTTTTTTTTATTTTAATTTTATTTAAAATTTTAGGAAATGTAATTTTTATACTATTAATCAAGTATTCTTTATTAAAACTCGAAAAATAATGTATACACTCAGTTTTATAAAACGGAGTATACATAAATTTCGTTGTATTATTATTTCCAAGGGCTAAATTTTTTATAAATATATTTCTATATCCAGTTAAATTTTTTTTTAAATATTTTTTATATAAATAATGATTTGGCTCAAATGCATAAATTTTATTTTTAAAACCAAGTTTTCTAAACCCTAATGATGAAATCCCAAGACTAGCACCAATATCCAGTATTACTTTATTTTTACTATTTTCACATAAGAGGAGCATTCCATAAAAATCCTTTTCGTGTGGAAGAAAAAATTTAAATAGATGAATATTATTATAAATTAATAAGTTTATTTTATAATTACTCTCAATAAATCTTATAATTTTGTATTTAAAGGCTTCTAAACTTTTTAAAAACATAATATTTAATACGATATTATATTAATACTGATATATTCATGCAATGATTGAAGTCTTATTTTATAGCTACCTATCTTCAGTCCATATTTATATATGTGGTAATTTATTTTTCCATATAATATTTAAAGGAGAGTTAAATAAAAACTATAATTTATTTGAATTAGGTTTTTTTGGTATAATTTTATTAAGTTTTATTGGTTTAACATCAAATTTTTTTTTACCTTTAAATAAAATATTTAATTCAATTGTATTTATTATACCATTCCTTCTGGTTATTTTTTACAGAAAGAAAATACTTTTTTCAAAAATTTGTTTATATTCAATACCAGTTTCTGTTCTAATTTTATTTACAATTGTGTACGATGGCACTTATAGACCTGATGCAGGTTCTTATCATTTACCTTATATAAGCATGTTAAATGAGAGCAAGATTCTTGTGGGGATTAATAATATTCATTTCAGATTTGGTCACACTTCAATAATTCAGTATCTTTCAGCTATTCATAATAATTTAATATTTAATGAAAAAGGAATTATAATACCTATTGCATTTATTTTTTGTAATTTTATTTTTTATTGTATTTATGAATTATTTGTAAATAAAAATGAAACTTATTTAAAAATATTAATATTTATTATCACAACATTTGTAGTTTTTCGTGTTAGTAGATTTAGTGATTTTGGAAATGACGCACCTGCAAATTTAATTTTTTTTTATCTAATAATTGAAAGTTTAAAAAAAGAGCCAATATTTATAAAATCTAGAAAAGCGATATTGGCGTCATCATTTATTTTTTTGAATAAAATAACACTTCTTTTAAGTTTTTTTATTGCATTATATTATTTATTGGTTCCTTTTAAATTAAAAAATTTGTTTAATAGAGTAATTATTTTTTCTTCAATCTTTGTTTTTTTATATATTGGAAAAAATGTTTTGATATCAGGATGTTTAATATTTCCCATTGAACAAACATGCTTAAAAAGTATTTATTGGTACGATAAAAATAGTAATAGAAATAGTAATGCTATAAATGCAAGGCAAGAAAATGAAGCTTGGACAAAAGGTTGGTTTAATCAAAAAGGTGAAAAAAAAGATTATGCAATATATATAGAAAATTATGATTGGATAGATACTTGGTTAAGCTCTGAAGCTAAAACAATTAAAAAAAAATTGTTACCTTTTTCTATTTTTATATTAAGCCTGTATTTTTTTTTAATTCTACATACAATAAAAAATAAAAATATCACTAAATCAAAAATAGAAATTTCAAAAGATACTTTTGTTTGTTTAATTGTCTGTTTAATGGGATCAATAGTTTGGTTTTTGAAATTTCCAGTATTCAGGTATGGTTATGCTTATCTAATATCTTTTTTTGCTATTTTTTTAACTATTATAATCAAAGATTTTATGTTTTTTAAAAATACTGAAAAAGTTTTAAATTCCATGAAATATTTAATGATTTTTTTGCTGTTTGGGCTAATGTTAAAAAATTTTTACCGAATAAACAATGGCATTGAAAATAATATAAGCTTGTGGCCAAATATTTATAGCAGCGAAAATAATTTCAAAAAAAAAAGTAATAAACCAATTTATAAAAATGGCAGTCTTATATTTTATAAATCAAAAAGAGAAGAGTGTTATTATAGCTCTAGTCCATGTACACATTTTTTTAATGGTAAAGATTTTAAAATAGAAGATATAAACTTAGATAGTAAGTTAGGTTATAAAATATATTATTTTAAAAAGTGAAAAAAAATTGAATTTGTAATTACAGAAGACAGTTAAACTAAATTTTTGAGTACAATTTGAATAATTTCCTTCTTTTAAAAAAATAAAAAAAATCAAAATAACCATTCAAAATTGATAAAATCATTTTCTTATCATAGTCAATCGTAAAATTATCTCTAAATATAAAACTGTTTTTCAGATTCATTTTATTTTCCCCTCTGATACCCAAAAAGATGAATTTGTAATTTGTTTTTGCAATATTAAATGATTTTTCACTCACATCGTTAATTTTTCCAAAAGGAAAAGAAAAATATTTATTAAATGAAATTATTTTTTTAAATTTATTATTTACTGGTCCAGCAATCTCATCATAAAGTTTTTTATCTGTTTTACATTTTGAGAGTTCGACGTGACTTTTAGTATGAAAACCAACTACATGGTTTTTTTTACTTAAGTCAATTGTATCATGTAAGTTCATGTTTATTTTTTTAAGTTGATCTAATTTATAATTTTTAATCTTTAATCTATTTTTAATAAAATAGAGACAATTTTTTTTATTTTTCATCATCATAAAATTATATGGTATAAAAAAAATAGCTTTAATGTTGTGTTTTTTTAATATTTTTTTTGCAATTAAGTAATTAGAATAAAATCCATCATCAAATGTTAAAATTACATTTTTACCTCTGATTTTTTTTTTTCTTAAATGTTCAAGTTTTTTTGGATCAACAAAACTCCAACCATCTTTTTTTATTAATTTTATTTGATCTGAAAATTTTTGAAAATCCTTTTTTTTTATATCGTGATACATTATAACTCTTAATGAATTTTTATTGTTAATCCTTAAAACTTTGGTTATTTTATAGACAAGATGTGCTAAATAAGAAAATGTACGATGAAAAAGATTCATAATTTCAGGGATTTTTTAAATTTTTATTGTAAAAAAAACAATGAAAATATTTACTACTTGGGTCAAAATCTAGACCAGGAATTAAAATATTCAGATCTTATAAATATATTTCAAAATTTTAATATTTTTTTAAAAAAAAACAAAATTAGAAAAAAATCTAAAATTTTAGTAATTTTAGACAACTCTGTAGAACTTTTGCTAATTTTTTTATCTTCTCTTTATAATAATATAATATTCATACCTGTAAATCCAAATAGTGGCAATGAGGAAATCAATTATATTGCTAAAATAACTAAACCAAGCTTTTTAATAACAAATAAAATTTTTTTAAAAAAAGCAAAAAAAATTAGTTTTTTAAAAAAATATATAATTAAAAATGATAATTTTTTAAAGAAAATCACAAGAAAAAATAAAAATAATAACTTTAAAATAAAATCAAGTATTGGCCAAAACTCTGAAGCACAAATCCTTTTTACATCGGGCTCTACTGGAAAACCTAAAGGTGTTGTTTTAACTCATAAATCAATGCTAACTAACTTGTATGGTATTAATAATTCTTTGAATATAAAGGTAAAAAATCCAAAATTTTTATCTGTAACACCACTTTACCACAATAACGGCCAATTTATTCCAACATTATTACCTTTCATTTTAAATGGCAGCACAATTACGACTAGTCCCGATACAAGTCTATTAAATTTTTGGCCGATATCTCAAAAATATAAAATTAATTATTCTTCTGTTATGGCAACCCATATAAATTATTTTAACACATTAAGAAAAATTAAAAAGCATAGTTTAATTAATCTTTTTTGTGGTGGTGCAAAACTGGATAAACAATCACAACTAAAATTTGAGAAGAAATTTAAAATAAAAGTTTTGTGTAATTATGGATTAACAGAAACATCATCTATTGCATCAACAGAAGATACAAGAAGTAATACTTACTTTTACGGATCTGTAGGCAAACCTCTTAATAACAATCAAATCAAAATTATAAAAAAAAATAAAAAATTTGGAGAAATATTAATTAAAGGTGAAAATATATTTAAGAATTATTTCTCTAATAATAAATTAACAAATTTAAAATTTAAAAATAAATGGTTTAAAACTGGAGATTTAGGTTATTTTAACAAAAATAGGTATTTATTTATAAAAGATAGAATTGATAATATGATAAATGTATCAGGAGAAAACATTTACCCCTCAGAAATTGAAAATCATATTTATAATTTTAAGGATATTAAAATTGGAATAGCCAGCTTTATAAAAGACAAAATAACACAAAATAAAATAATATTCTTATATGAAAGTAATAAGAAAATAAGTTATAAAAAATTTTACCAATTTTTGAAATCTAGAATTGCTCGACATAAAATTCCAAAACAAATAATTCATGTAAGAGAAATAGGAATAAAAGAAATACCTAAAGCACCTAATAAGAAATTATTGAGAAAAAAAGTTAATATGATACTTGAAAATTTTTATTTAAAATAAATCAAAAATTTTTTTAAAGATAAGTTCAAAATTTCCTGATTAGTACTTGGTTTATATTTTTTTTTTAACAATATTTCGAATTTTCTAACTAATTTTACAAATTCTAAAGAATCTATATCAAGAACAAGAAATATTTTGGTATCTAAGCTTATTTTTTTTTTATATTTTGTTTTTAAAAACTTGACTATATTTTCTTCCTTATTCATTTTTATTAAGTACTATAATATTTATGATTATAAAAAAACTTAGGATAAATCATTATAAAAAAATCAAAAGGTTAATAATTAAAAATGGTTTCAAAATTCCAAGCTATAAATACTGGGCAGAGCTTTGGGGGAATAAACAGAAAACAAGTATTGGAGATGGAATCATTTATAAAGACCAAATAGTAGGATATCATTCATATTTCGAAAAAAAATTAATATATAACAATAAAGTTTATAAGATTCTAGTTAGCTCAAATTGGAATGTGGAAAAAAAATTTCGTAATTTTTCTCTCATTCTTCTGAATAAGTATTTTGATAAAAATAGTGACATATATTTAACGACTACTGCAAGTAAAAAAGTATCAGAAATTTGGAAAACCTACAATGCCATCGAGATTAATAATAAAGGATGCAAAAAAATTTTTTTTTCAATATTAAATTTTTATAAATTTATAAATATTCTATCTGTAAAAAAAAATTCTTTAATTATAAAATTATTTAGTCCAATTTTGTCAATTTTGCTCTGGATATATGCAAATATAAAACAAGTTAAATTTAATATAGAAAGTTTAAACTTTAAGCTTATTAGCACAATAGATAAAGAAATCGACTTATTTAACCATGAATACGAAAAAAAAAATAGCAACTTTCCTAAGGAAAAAAGAAGTGATGGCGAAATTCTAAGATATTTAAATGTAATAAAAAACAAAAAAAAATTATTTATTTTAAAAATTTATAAAAAAAATAAAATTATTGGATACTCTGTTTTGGCAAAAGAAAAAATTTATGGAACTCGACACTTTAGAATGTTTTTGGCTGAATTAAGAATATATAAAAATAATTACTATAATTTAGGAGAAATATTTCAGTTTTTAAGTAAATTTTCAAAAAATAAAAATTGCTCAATATTGGAATTTAGAAATTTGAACAAAAAAATAATAAAAATAATTAGTAAAGAAAACTATTTTTTAAGACGAATAAATCATAATCCATATTTAATTAAATTTAGTAATAATTTTAATAAAAGAGATGTTAATATCATTAAATCTAATTTTGAGACTTCTTATCTTGATGGTGACTGTCTTTTATAAGGTATTGAATTAAAAAGATTTCAGTGAAAGCAATAATAAATCCTCCATTAATAAATCCCGCTCCTCGAAATAGCTGAACCACAAAAATAGAAACAACAAAAAAATCGAATTTATTAAAATTTTTTTTAAAGAAATAATTACAAAATAGTAAAATTAAAAAAAAGCTTAAGTAGCCAAACTCAATTACTAATTTAAAAACATTTCCTAAGGCATCTTTTAAATTTAATTTCCAAACATAATTATCTACTATTTTAATATTTGTTTCACCGAGAAGCGGGGTATTTAAAGTATTATCTTCTAACTTATATTCTATTTTATTTTTATTTTTATCAAAAAAATTACTTGTTGCTTTAATAGAACCATTATAACCCCAACCCAATGGATGATTTTTTAAAGTATCAATTGATATTATCATTGATCTCTCATAAATTGTTGATGTGAGATCGCCAGCTTTTTCTCTTTTTATATTTTCATTAATTACATCACTAATTTTAATATTTTCAAACTTTCTATTGCAGTTATCGCTAAATATATAAAAAATAATTAATGATAAAGAAATTATTATTATTGAGAAATTAAAAAAAGTACTTTTTGATTTTAAAATCAATATTACTGAGCATAAAATAAAACCTAATACAAAAGTCGTACTTAAATTAAATAAATTTATTATTAAGGCTAATATGACGAGGAAAAGAAGTGACTTATCCCGATTTTTAGAATATGAGAATACACCTGATGATATTGCTGCTATATTCATCATTGCTAAATGTGAATTTTCAGAAAAAAAGGCATTAGAGATTGATAAATTTTTTAGTAATGTAAAATTTTCGAGAAATACACTGCCACAAGATCCAACATTAATATTTTGATTATTTAATATAGAAAAAAAAATGAGCGAAATGAAATAAATTTTTAAAATATTATCAAAATTATTTAAAATTAGATCTCTATAATTTATAAAACAAAAAATAATAAGTGTTAAAAAAACTATACTAAATATATCATTTATCCCAATTGAATTTTGATTTAGAAAGTTAGTGAGTAAATAGTGAAGAATTAAAAATAATGGAATAATTAAAAAATTTATAATTTTAATTTTTTTTATATAACTTAAATCGAAAAATAAAAATAGCAGAGGTATCAAGATAAAATACCTTAGATAGTTTTTATCTAAAATTATATAACTCCAAAAGAATAAGTATAAAAAAAACGAGAATATTATAATCTTATTTTTTGAAATCTGAAATAAATTTTTCATTAAAATATAAAAATAAACTTAAGTTTAAAAAGATAAAACTTGAATTCCAATTATTAAAAAAATTACCAGTAGTAGTAATTGGCCAAAGATGCATTAATAAGCCGCTTAATAATATTGTATATTTTCTTATACTTTGTTTGTTATTTTTTTTATAAAATATAGATATTATAAATACCTTTGCATATTTGATTACACAATAAATAAAAATAAAAAATAATAATAAAAAGCCAATTAGGCCTGTTTCAGATAAAAACTGCAAGTAATAATTATGTGGGTGTGTAGAACAAAAATCAACATTGGATTTAATATTTGTTATTTTTGATTTATAAAGGCTATTATTTAATTTACATGTTTCTCTAAAAGATTTTACTCCAGATCCAATTAATTTATTATTTAGGAAATTATTATAAGATGAATTAAATAAACCTATATGTTCGGGAAAATATAATTTTCCTCCATTTTTTTCTAAAACAATGTGATCTTTTAATTGATTTACATACCGATCGTGAATTGTGGGACTAAAATTTAAAATTACTACAGCTGTAATACTAAATATTGTCGTAAATAACAAAAATTTTTTAATAGATAAAATTATTGGCAGTACTAAAAGAATAAACAATAAACTTAAAAAAAAAGCAGATCTCTCTCCGCTTAAAAAAATTAATGGTATCATTATAAAAATTATTATTGTATTAAAAATTTTTAGTTTTTTGTTATGTCTATTCTCATAATAAAGAAATAAGATTATTGGTAAAAATTTACTTAAAAATGAACCTAATATCAATTCGTCTCGAAAGAAGCCTGACAGCCTATCTGGTCTAACTTTCTCAAAACCTAATATATTTTTCCCAAAAGCAAACTGAATATAACCATCAAACACTACTATAAATAATACTATTATTAAGTAGATATTAAAGTTACTAAAATAATATTTATTATTCTTTATTAAGTAAATCACTAAAAATGAAAAAATAATAAATCTTATAAATGTTAGACTGGGTTTTAATGATAGAAATCTATATTCAGAAATTAAGGATGTAATCAGAATATATAGCCAAAATACAATTAAAATATTTAAAAATTTATTGTTTTCATGCAATTCTTTATTGGATATCAATATAAAAAAAATATACATCAAAGCTGCAGTACTGATTATCAAATCAGTCAGAAATGGGCCGGTAACTTGAGCAAAAGGAATTAAAAAAACTAAAAATGATGAAAAATAAAGAAATCTGTTATTATATTTTGAAAATTCTAGCATAAATGAATTATTTATATTTTTTTTTTATTAGTATTGTTTTAATTAGCACGATCAACTATGTCCAATATAAATTTAACTTTTTAATAGATTCTAGAGAAAAGCATAAAATAAAACTAATTAACAAAATTCCTTTATCTGGTGGAATAATTTTTTTAATATATTTATTAATTATTAAAATATTATTTAACTCATATATCAGCATTAATATTATCCTTATTTTATCTTTATTCTTTATACTAGGATATTTTTCTGACACGAGACCTAATTTTAAACCAATTCTAAGATTAATTTTTCAAATTATTTTAATAATTTTAATGCTTCATATTTGCGATTTAAAAATTAATAAGACAAATATATTTTTTATTGATTATTTTTTATCAATTAATAATTTTAATATAATATTTACAACATTTTGCATTTTGGTTTTTTTAAATGGATCAAATTTTATTGATGGAGTTAATACTAACTTAACGTTATATAATATTATTATTTTAACAAGTCTTGCCAATTATCAATTTTATTTTGACCTTAAATTATTATTGATAATTTTAAGCACTTTTTGTTTATTTAATTTTTTTGGAAAGTGTTTTTTGGGAGATAATGGTGTTTATGTTATTTCTATACTAACTAGTTTTATTGTTATAAGTATGATTAATATTAATTATTTAAATCCCTTTATTGCATTAAATTTACTATGGTATCCTGCTTTTGAAAATTTATTTTCGATAATTAGAAGATATATAAATAATGACAAACTTGATAAAGCAGATAAAAAACACCTTCATACTTTATTGTATTTATCGCTTAATAAGTACAAAATTAGCAGCTCAGTATCTAATTCACTGAGTGGTTTGATTATTAATTTGTATAATTTTACTTTAATATTTCTTAGCATGAAATTTATTAATAATAATCAATTATTATTTTTAATATTAATAATAAATATATTTGTCTATGTGATAACTTACCTGAAATTATTAAATAATTTTAAAAATTTATCAGACTCTAATGCGTAAATCAAAAATACTGATACTGTCAAGGATATAGCAAATAAATAAGTATCTTTGGGTGCATAGCCAAAGTGAAAAAGTCTATATACAATAGTATGAGAAAAAAATGACAAAAAGAATAAATTTCTATTACAAACTAAAAAAATTTTTTTTTCTATAAACGTAAATAAAATTATTAAAGAAAAAGAGATTACTATAAGAAAAAGAAGGCTACCAGAGTAATATAGGAATGAAAATATACCTGGTAAAGTATTACCTTTTACAATTACATTATTGGCATAAAAGGTTCTTTTTTTATCCTTTAAATAAAAATTATTTTCATAGAATGTGGTTTTAAGTTTATTTTTATTTTCTTTAAGTGCATCATAAAGAAGATTAAAGCTAAGGTTTTTTGAAGTAGACACATTAATTAATGAGTCAATGCCTATCCAACGGTTGATTAATATAAAATTAGCCATTTGCTCTGAACTGTAATAATCGTCGGTTGAAAAAGCATACTCTTTAGAATTTTTGTCTGTTATTTTGCTTGGATCATAGGGTTTTCCGGCAAATTTATAAAAATCCCAATTTCTTTTAAAGTTAAAACTAGGCATTCCAGGCTCATAATTTTCAATTATATCACTTTCAAGAGAAATTTTATTTTCTTTTATAAAATTTGTTTCTGTCTTGTTGGATAGATTAATTCTTATTTCATTTGATATTACAACAGAGATTAAACATAAAATGAAATATGAAATAAGTATTATTGTAAAATTTATTACAGATTTTCTTATATAAGATTCATAATAAATAAAACTATATAGAAATGGTAAACCAAATAAAATCATAGATCTACTTAACATTGAGGTATAAGAACAAAAAATTTCCAAAAAAACTATTAAAAAAATAAGTGGTATATATTTATTTTTTTTTATAATTTCACTTTTTAAGATCAAACAACTAATTGTTGTAAAACCAAATAATATTAACCATTTTAAAAAATTTGTTAAAATAAAATTGTAGTTATTTTCAAAAATCATACCCTTAATATAAATTTTATTATTTAAATTAATTGCTCCTATAATAGAAAAAAATATTATAAAAGTTATTAGAATTAGTTTATTATTTTTAAGGTATAAGGTATGTATTAATCCAATTTTGCTTTTAACATTAAGTTTATTGTAACTAAACCATTTAATAGAAAAAAAATTTCCAAAAATTATTGTTAAAAAAAGACAAATTGATAATAGCAATACACCATCAATATCGTTAGAATAAAAAAAACCTGAGTCATAAACTCGACCATTATTATAGACTAAACTCAAATTATATTTAAACCAAAAACCCATAAACAAATAGAATGCTAAAAAGAAAGAAAAAAATGATGATTTTGATGATGTTAGATAAAAACTTAATAATAAAATCAAAATATTATAAGAAAGAAAAACTAAATCAGAACCATAATAAAATTTAGATGCATAAAATGAAAACAGCAGACAAATTAAAATTATAATAAATTTTGATATATTAATAATTCTTATCATATCTCAAAGAGTACAAAATAAATGAAAGAAAAGCAGATATCAAATATGCAAAAGAAATTGCATTAATTCCATTGATATGATTCAAAATAACAATTAAAGGAAAAATTGAGAAACTGTAAAGAATATCTCTTTTAAAAACCATGTCCTTAGAATTGAAAAATTTAAATATATCTCTGTGTCTTTTTCTCAAAGATGCAAGCATTACCAATGTACCTAAAAATGAGAAATAAAATGTGTTCAATACAAAATCACTAACAAGTTTATTTTCAAAAAACTTAAGAATAACAAATATTAATGATAAAAAAGTAAAACTTATAATATAAAAAAAATTTTCATACTTTTTAAATACTTCCTCCAATCTTTTTTGTCTAAGGATAGATTGACCAAGTATATTATTAAAAAAAGTAGCTGGGAAAGAAGCTACTGAAAAAATTGCGAAAATGATTCCTGCAAGATCTTTGTTTGTAAAAAATAATATTGAATATCTCCAGAATACAACTGAGATAGAATTTGTTAAAGTTGACAAAAATGAAAATATATTATTGTAGAGAAATGATGTTTTATATTTTGTTTTAATAATTGATGTAAAATGAAATAAGTAAAATAATGGTAAAATTCCTATTATTGAAAAAATCAAATAGAGATTAATCAAGCTAGTTTTGTCAAAAAACATTAGATATATATGAATAAAGTAAAATACAATTAGTAGGAAAATGTATGCTTTCAATAACAATTTAAATTTTCTCTTTTCTAAATAAACTAAAGTGATTTCATTTATCCAAAGTATCAATATCAAAACAATTAAGTTTAAATGAAAAGTTTCTTCAATAAAATTAATATTAGAAAATAAAAAATAAAATAATACAAAAATTATAATTGATACAAAAACTCTAAAAAATATAAAATTTTCAAAATTTTTTTCTTCAGTTTCATTTAATAAAATTGCCCTACTATTAGATGAAAATATCTGTAAAATAAAAATTATTGTACCTTCAACAATTCCTATTTCAGCAGAAACTTTTGGATTTAATAATGAATAAAAAACTACCAAAAATGGTACCACAAAAGAGTTTAGTGCATTTGCTATAGTTATATTAAATATATTAATAGGATTAATTTTATTTTTGTAATTTGCTACTTTCTTTAAAAATGACACATATTTTTTTTTTGATGCTTCAGTGTTGTATATTTGCTTAAATTGATTTTTTACATTTTTTCTTATCTCATAGGATTGATTATAATTTTTTGTTAAATAATTTAAATTTTTTGCAATAATATTTTCTTCTGGCTTAGAGAAAAAAATTAACTTAGAAATTTTTTTCGGATATTTTATATTTATATTAACCAAGCTTTTTGTACCAACACTTAAAGATTCTAAAACGGATAAACTTAATATTTCAGATTTTGACATTAAAATATTTAAAAAATTCTCGGACATTTTTTTAAATTTTCTCTTTATTCCAAAAATTGGTTTTCTTATTAATATTTTTTTTCTAACATTTTGCTGAGAAATAATATTTAAAATTTTTTTTTTGTAGTTAATATCATCATCTATTCCATAAATTATAAGCTTCCAATTATCTTTTAGATTTGCTTTTACAAATGAGTTAATTATTAAATCTATATTTTTGTGTGAATTAAATCTTCCAAAATATGCTATTTGTTTTTTTATTTTTTTTTGAACTGTAAATGAAGAAATAAAAGGATTTTGTATTACAATTATTTTTTTACTCTTAAAATATTTAAAAATAGATTTTTTTTCATCTTCTGTAACTGCAACAAAATGTGAGTTTTTTAGTAGAATTTGGTATATAAATAGTACTAAAAGTTTTGAATAATAACTAAAAATAGATTTAGCTTTAATGGCTTCATCAAGCAACATTCCATGAGGTTGAATTATTAATTGTATATTTAATAATTTAGCATATGTAACAAAAATTAGATGAATTGGTCTCCATAATCCGTGAATATGTATTATATCTGGTTTCTCTTTAGTTAAAAAAAAATATATTTCTGACTTAAGTTTAAATATATTTTTGTATATGCTGACTGTCTTATATGTTTTTTCATTATTAATAATTTTTTTTTTATCTTCTGGAAATACAATTTTAGAGTTTTTAGTTTCCTTATAATTTGATAGGATCTTTGTTACTGTAACTATACTATTATTTTTTTCACTGAATTCTTCCAAAATATGAAATACCTTCATCTTGAAATTGTCCAATTTTCCATGACTAAAAAATCCATATTTGTTCTAATAAAGCAGTTTAATGCCTCCTCTGGCTTTTGTACTATAGGTTCATTTTCATTAAACGACGTATTTACTAACACAGGAACTCCTGTTTTCTCGTAGAATTTATCAATTAAATTATAATAGTGTAAATTTTCATTTTTTTTCACAGTTTGCACTCTACAAGTATTATCAACATGAACAACTGCAGGAATTTTTTGTTTTGCAAATTCTGTTGCCTCCACAACATTAAGCATGTAAGGAGAGTGATATTCTAATTTAAAATACTCATCTTTTTTATCATAAAGCACTGATGGTGCAAAAGGTCTAAATTTTTCTCTTAATTTTATTTTAAGATTCAATATATCTTTTATATTTTTATTCATTGGATTCGCTAAGATTGATCTATTTCCTAATGCTCTTGGCCCCCATTCCATCCTTCCTTTAAACCACCCTATTACTAGATTGTTTAAAATTTTATCAGCAGTGATATTATAAATTTCTTCATCACTCAGTTTTATTATATTGAAATTTTTTAGGTTTTTATGACTATGAATGACTTTCTCGATATAATCGTTATTGTAACTCGGACCTAAGTAAACTTTATCGTTATTAAAATTAGTATATATAGAGTTTTTTTTCATGTTTAAGTGTAATGATGCACCTATTGAACCTCCACCATCACCAGCATTTGGTTGTATACAAATATTTTTGAATTTTGTTTTTTTTTTTATAATTCCGTTTAATTTTGAATTAAAAGCACATCCACCAGATAAACAGAGATTTTCGATTTTATATTCCTCAAATAATTTATTTAATATTTTAAGTATAATATTTTCGAAATGATTTTGCATTGAACAAGCAATGTCCATGTGATCTTGTTTTATCGGATCATTTTTGGCTCTTGGTTTTCCAAAAAATTCAACATACTTGTCACTGTATAAATTATTAAAAATTGGATTTCCATTTTCAAAAAAATATTTAAAATCTTTATCAATATGATGTTTAAAAAAACTTAAATCTAATTTGAAATAGTTTTTCTCGGAAAAATTTACTATTTTTGAGAAAAGATCGACATATGTTGGTTTGCCATAGGAAGCTAATCCCATTAATTTATACTCATCACCATAGTTATTAAAACCAAGAAACTGTGTTGTAGCTTGATAAAAAATTCCTAGTGAGTGAGGAAATGTAACTTTTTTTATTAATTTAATATCATTTTTCTCACATATATACGACGCCATGCTACAAAAATCTCCAAATCCATCAATAGTTAGTCCAATGGATTTAGAAAATTTAGATATTGCATATGATGAATAAAGATGGCTTAAATGGTGATCCACATTAACAATTTCTCCTTTAAAATTATTTTGATTTAAATAATTATTTAAAAAATTTTTGTTCTTAAACTTATTTTTTTGATTATAAATTTTTTTAATAGTCGATATTTTAAAAATATTCTTAAGTGAATAAGTAATTTTTTCTTTAAAGTTAGAATTTGGGTTATAATTTAAAGCCACATAATCAACTTCAGAAATTTTGATTTTTCCATAATCTAAGCAAAATTTTATTGAATTTTTAGGGAAACCTGAAAAATGCTTAATTCGAACAAACCTTTCTTCTTCGGCAGCGGCTACTAGTTCTCCATTTTTAATTAAGCATGCGGATGAATCGGGGTGGTAATAATTAATACCTAAAATATTCAACTTTTCCTCACTTTTTTATTTCTTAAGTAATTTAATTTTTGAAAAGAATATTTAATATCTCTACATTTTAAATTAGTAAAATATTTATTATAATTTTTTGTTGATGCAATTACAAACTTGGGGTCATATTTTTTCTTTTTTCTACTTAATAACTTTATTTTATATTTAAAAGTTTCTTCAAATAATGTAACAAATTTATTTATGGTAATAGGTTTTCCAGATCCTAAATTTACTGTAAGATTTGATTTTTTTATTCTAATTGCATTTAAAAAAATTTTTGAAACATCTCTGACATCAATAAAATCTCGACTCGTAGATACAAAAAATCCATTTTCAAGAAATTTTGAAACTTTAAATGATTTTTTTTTTGATTTAAATACATCTAGTAACTTAAAAAAAACAGATTTTCTTTTTTTAAAATATTTATAAAATTTTTTTTCAACCCCAATTAAATTAAAAATTCTAAATATATAAAATTTAGAATTTTTTAAATTTTTTTTTATAAATATTTCCGAATATAGCTTTGATTTACCGTAAGGATTAATTGGTTTTAAAAATTGATTTTCAGTACATTTTTTTTTTGTTGTATTCCCATACACTGCTGCAGAACTTGCAAAAAAAAATTTTTTTATTTTATATTTGCTTGATAGTGAAACAATTTTTTTTGTATTAAAAAAATTAGTTTTTAAATATAATTTATTTTTTTTTATACTTTCTTCTGCATCAATCTTAGCAGCTAGATGATAAACGTAATTAATTTTATACTTTATAAAAATATTTTCTAACAATTTTAAATTATTTATATTTCCCTCAATCAATTTGATTTTTTTATTAGATAATTCATTTAAAATATTAGGATTGCTATTAGAAAAGTTATCAAATATTATAATTTTGACCTTATTTAAATTCAAAAGTTCGTTAACCAGGTGAATACCCAAGTATCCTATGCCGCCAGTAACTAATATATTCATATTTTACAATTTTTTAGCTGATATAAATCTAAATGAAAAATGTATCCATCATAATTTTCACTTTTGAAAAAAGGACTTCTACCTGAAGTTTGGCCTGCATTTTTTTTAAATTTGAACAGTTCTCCCCTACAATTTTTTAAAATGTCATTACTATTATTTAATTCATTACTAGAATATAAAATAAAAGCTGGTTTTTCTTTTAAGATATTGTCCAAATAATATGTAAATCCGTTTTTTTTATGTGAATTTGAAAAAAGTCGGAATTCATAAGGAATTGCTTTATATTTATAAAATGCAATTGATCTATGTGTAGTTAAAATTACGGAATTATCTGGTAATACTTCATTTGCCCATTTATACAGCAAATAACCATCAGCATTGTTTGTTAAAACTTTATCTAACAAATCTTTATTCAAATTTCCCTTAAATAAATTTAAAGAGAAGAATGCTAAAAAAATGAGAAACAACGAAGAAGTAAAAACTATGGTATTTTGCAAGTAATTTATAAATCGACTTTTATTTTTTGAAAAATAAAAAATTGAAACAAAAAGTAACCATATGAATGGTTCTATGAAAAATCTTCCAACTGGTTGAGCAAATACTAAGGAGATGAAAATAAATATAAATGACAATAATAAGTATTTTTTTATTATTTTTAGATTTAATTTTAATCCAAAAATAAAATATAATACCATTGGACCTAAAGTATAAGTTATTACACTAAAATTGGGATATGGAAAAAATATCCAAATAGGAAATAATCTTGAATTCCCAGTGCCATGTTTTAAGCTGTTGTTTATATCAACAGATGAATAAATATCTGTAACAGGATTAAAAAAGTTAAAAAATATATTTTTATTCAAATTTAAAAATTCATATATCTCCTTAGGGGCAATAAGAGCTAAAGATATTGGTAAAGCTATAAAAATAGATTTTACTAATAAACCTTTTTTATACATTTCATAGATTGCTAACAAAGAAATTAATCCAGAAGATAAAATAAAATTAAATTTAAAATGAATAGAACATAATAAAAGAAAAATAATTAGAATAAAACATTTGATTGAATACTTAATATTTAGTTTTGGTAAATAAATTGTTGTTAGAATTAAACAAAAAAAATTGTTTATTAGAGGAAACATTTGGGGTTTTGATGTACTAACTAAGAATAATAAAACAGGCATAGTTAAAATAATTAAAGAAACATAGATTTTTTTTTGATCACTAAAATTATAATTTTTATGTTGAAAATTTAATATGAATATTATTAATAAAAATAAGGAAATAAATTGCAAGAATTGTGATAAATAAATTGATCCAAAAGTTATTCCATACATGAAAAAAGATTCTCCTGCACCAGAAAGTTGACTTGTAAGCCAGTATTTAACAATTGGAATATTCTGAAAATTTAGTTGATATATTGGTATTGTAAGATGGTACTCAAGACTATCTGGATCAGTATTTGGAGAGAGCGAAAGTAAAAAATAAAAAAATAATAAAAAATAAATTAAATATACTTTTTTGTCGTTTTGATTAAAATTATTAACAAAATTTTTAAAATAATTTGGTTTATAAAAACCTGATGAAATAATAAAAATAGACACTACACTAATTACAATAGGGTTGATTTTAAAATATAACGAGTAAAAATAGGTTAATATAGACAAAGAGTTAGTAATTAAAAAAAAATTCAATATTAATAACAATTTTTCGTCTTCAATAAAAAATCTGTTTTTTCTAATAGGTTTTATAATTTCCGCTAAATTGAACAAACCATTAATAATTAATAATGAAATTAATATAGAAATAATTGATGAAAATTCTAAAATCATTAAACTCAATTCAGTAAATTAATATTATATAAGAAATTTTTTAGTTTAATTTTTTGAGCAAAATAATTTGTAGATAATATTTTTGATAATTCATTATTTTTATTAAATTTATTAATAATATAAGCCAATTCACTAATTTCAGATTTTTTGTTTTTTGATTCATTATCTTCATGAATTCTATACTTACATAAATAGTCATCTAAATATTCAAAATACGAAAATTCGCTTAATCTTATTATTAAATCAAAATCCGATGTAATATGTAATTTTCCATCAAAATAATAATCTAGCTTTTTTAGTGATGATTTTTTAATCATTAATGTTAGCCATGCGGTTAAAGGTTTACCATTTAAATAACTTTGAATAACTTCTTTTTTGCAATAACCGCTATATAATTTTTTATTTATTTTGGAATAATTATTTTCGGTCATTTTATAATAATTAGTATAAACAACATCTATTTTTTCATTAAATAAAAATTTTTTGATTTGTAGCTCTAGCTTTTTTTCCAACCATAAATCATCAACATCTAAGAAAGATATAAACTCACCTTTTGACAGACTTAAAGCCATAGTTCTCACATTTCCCAAATTAAGTAATTTATCAGTTTTATGATACTTTATTCTTTTATCTTTAAATGAGTTTACAATTTTTTTACTTTTATCTGAAGAAAAGTTATCAATAAATATAATTTCCCAATTCTCATATGTTTGGTTTATTATACTATTGATAGAGTCTACCAAGTATCTTTCGCCATTATGGCAAGTCATAATTATACTTACAAGTTTCATCTAATAGAATATATATCCTATATATATTATTTTTGAATTTTAAATGATCAAAAAACTGGATAAAATTTATTTATTTTATGTAATCTCTGTAATCATATTTCTTTTCTTGACTACTAAGTATTTGGATCTTGAAGAGTTAATAAATTCTGCAGGTCAAATGGATATTATTAGTTACACAGAAATTTCAAAATTTTATCCATCTTTACCAAATAATAGTGAGATTATTGTTAAACATATAGCTCAAAGATTTTTTATACCCTATTTTGCTGGTTTAATTTCATTCCATTTAAATTTGGATCTATTCACGGTATATAAAATTTTAACCTATACTTTTTTGGTTACTTTTGCTTTTGCTATTACATTTTATGTAAACAGGTCTGACTTTAGTTTAAAAGAAAAAATTTTATTTTTTTCATTGCTTTTTTTAAATCCATACATTGTTAGACATCATATTTTTCAACCTGTACAAGCTCATGATTTAATTTTTTTTTTAATAACACTGACTATTTCGTACCTAATTATAAATAAAAAATATAATTGGATTATATTTTTCGGTACAATTCCTTTATTTTTAAGACAAACATCAATTGCTTTATTTATAGGGTCATTAATAATACTTTTTATAAATAAAAAATATATTCAAGCTTTTTTATGTTTTATATTATTTTTTATAATAATTAATTATATTTCTTACGTTTCGAATATAATATCCCCCCAAAATTTTAATTTTAAATATGCTTATGGAATAATTCTATATGATTTTTCTGAAGTTGAGAGATTATTGAGATTTTTAGCTTTGCCAATAATTAGTTTTTTCCCATTAGGAATATTTCTTTTCTCAAAAAAAAAGAATGGGATAAATAATAAAAATGTTCTCATAATGCTTTTTATTTGTTTAATGATGATAGGACAGCCCATTTTGGCCGGACCTGATGGAAGTCTGAGAAATGTAGTTCGAATTGCAACTTTGTGTTACCCAATTCTAGTTTCTTTGCTATTTTATAAATTTGATATAACTAAAGTTCTTAATAATAATCTGATATTCTATTCCTTTGTTATTGGACTTTTTCTATGGTCATTTCATCCAACTTTTTCAATAATTAGTTTTTTTGGGATTTTAAGATTTTAGTTAAACTAGATCAAAAGAATCTATTTTTAATTTCTGATCATTTGCATAGTTTCTATACATAAAAAGAGCTTGTATAGCAAAAAAAGTTACCCAAGAATTTGGATGTTTCATTTGCTTTCCATTACTTGTTTTTCCCCAATAAAATGATCCTTTAATTTTAATATTATTACTTTTAGAATTTTGGTATTTTAGTAATAAATTAATTAGCTTTTTTATTTTTCTTATATCAAAATCTGAATTATTTTGTTTAGAACTGTTTAAGAAAGATAATCGAATTACTTGCGAAACTGCATCCAATCGCTCATGAAAAATCATCTTTTCTTTAAAATATAGCCTTGGAATTTTTCCATCTTTATTAAGTTTAGATAAGATCCATTTTGTTGCTTTTTTTGAGGCTTTTAAATACTTTTTCTCCTTTAAATAAGTACCTACACACCATAATCCTTCGGCTGAATAACAATGAGGATGTGCATTGGTTCCTCCCCTGAATGGAAATGATATAAATCTTCCGTTCTTTGTTTGAAATTGTAGAGATCTGTTACATATTTTTTTAGCATTTTCTAAATATTTTTTTTGTTTTGTAACAGAATATAAATTTATTAAACCTGTAGCTATTTTAGTATGATAACTACTTGATGTTAATGACCATTCTTTATCAGATTCAAAAAATTTATTTTCAGAAACATCATATACTGGCTTTACATAATCATTCTTATCTATACAGTAATTTGTGATCCAGTTTCCACATTTGATTGCACTTTTTAATAGATAGTTTTTTTTTGTTATTTTGTATAAAGATACTAATCCATTTAAAATCACACCATTATCAAATGAATATATTTGATTTTGTTTAAAAGCATGCAATGATTTTTTATCAATCAAAAACAAACATTTAAACCCTCCATTTTTATGCAAAGCATACTTAATTAACCAATTAGCAGATAGTATAGCATAATCTAAGTATTTTTTATCTTTTGTATTATTGTACAAAAAAACCATCATTGTTAAAAAATAACCATTTATCTCAGAATAGATAAATGAATATTTTTTTCTTTTTATATCATACCAAGCATTAACACTTCCTTTTTTATGTGATTTAGTGTTTTGAATACCAGATTTAACCAGCCAATCTACTGCGCTTTCAATAGACTTTGATAATTTATTAGAATTCAAATCCAATTTTTTTTTGCCCACTCTATATTTAATTTAAGACCTGTTTTTATATCTACTTTATGTCTCCACCCTAGCCGCTTGCACAATTTAGCGTCACAGGTTAACCTTTGGACTTCAGCTTTTCTCTCTGTGATATGAACAATTTTTGATTTACTTTTTGAAATTTTTTTAATCTGTTTAGCTAAAAAATTTATAGTATAGTCTTTACCTGTCCCAAAATTGATTATTTTTTTTAAACTTTTTTTGTTCTTTGAAACTAACAAAAAAGCTTCTACAGCATCTGTAACATAAGTTAAATCTCTAGATTGTTGTCCGCTTCCATGAATTGTTATATCTTTATTATTAAGTGCCATTTTTATAAATTTAGGTATTACATCGTAAGTATGTCTTGGACCATATGTATTAAAGGGTCTAATAATTATAATTGGTAAATTATAGGTTTGTATATAAGAGAAACAATATCTGTCTGCTGCAGCTTTCGAAGCCGCATAAGGAGACGTAGGATTTAGTGGATGTTTTTCGTTTATTTTTTTTGTCAATGCAGTTCCATATACTTCACTTGATGATGTGCAAACAATTTTTTCTATACCTTTAATCTGTCTAGCTGCTTCTAGTATATTTAATGTTCCAATTACGTTTGCTTCATTTACTTCCAAAGGATGTTCAAATGAATAGGGAACGTAAGCATTTGCAGCTAAATGAAAAATTATTTTTGGGTTATCTTTAATAATGTGCCTAATGATATCTGTAGATGAAATATCACAACAAATAATTTTTTTACATTTTCTGACATACTTTAAACTTAAATTTTTAAAGTCATAGCTGCTTGTTCCATGATTTGAAGTTGCTCTTACAACAATAGTTAAGTGTGCACCAAGGTCTAAAAGTTTTTCCGCTAAATGTGACCCTACAAAACCATCAGCACCTGTTAGTAAAATTTTCTTATTTTTCCAAAAATTACTCATTTATTTCCAAAATAGATAACCTTTTATTATTGTTCTTAATACTTTTAAACCAAAAAAAAAACGACCAAAAGGCACATTAAAAAGTTTTGAAATTCCATGCTTTCTCTCATATCTATGAACTGGAACCTCTTTGATTTTAAAATTTTTTCTAAAAGACTTAATTAAAAGCTCTGTCTCAATCTCAAATCTGTTGGTCTCTAAATTAAGCTCATTTAGTTTACTTGATACAAAACACTTAAACTCTGATTGGCTATCAGTAATATTTTTATTAAAAAGTAAATTAATTAAAAAGGTTATAGATTTGTTTCCAAACTCATTTACTGGCAAAACTGCTTTATTTGAAAATCTATCTTTAGATTTTTCAAAATTTAGAAATCTTGATCCAATTACATAATCAAATCCATTATTAATTTCATTTATAAGAAGGTTTATCTCTTGGGGATCATCTTGCCCATCTCCACCCATAAAAACTATATAATCACCTTTGGCTTTTTCAATACCCTTACGCATTGCATATCCTTTTCCCATATTTTGTGTTAAATTAATTTTTATACATTTTGAATTATCAATTTCAGTTTCGGTATTATCAGAACTACCATCGTTAACTACGATTAATTCATCTTGTTCACTTAAAACAAGATTAATTTTTGAAATCAAATCTCCTATATTGCCTTGCTCATTGTAAACTGGCACAATTATACTTTTTTTCATTTCGTGATTTTGTTAAAGAAATTATCAAAAGTTCTTGATATATAATTAATTTTTTTATTATCTAATTTATGATGTAATCCTATAAAAAAACCATTTTTCATCACGAGATCAGAATTTTTTAAATTACCTTTTTTATACTTAAATTTTTTTAAAAAAGGCTGATCTGCAATATTACCTGCAATAATTGGTCTATTTGCAATATTTTTATCTGACAAAAATTTTACTAAATCTTTTTTTGAAAATTTTTTGTTTGGTTTAACTACAATTGGAAAAGTAAACCAACTATTTTTGATTTTATTTACAAAGCTTGGTAAAATCAAAAATTTCTCATACTGTTTTAATAAATTTATGAGTTTTTTTGCAGCAAAAGTTCTTTTATTTATAAATTTATTTAATTTATTAATTTGATTTGAGACTAAAGCTGCAGACATATCAGTTGGCTTAAAATTAAATCCTATGTATGGAAACATAAATGACTCTTCAAGTTCTGGATTACTTTTGATAAAATTTTTTCTTGTTTTGGTGTTTCTAACTTCTCTTAACCAGCCATTTGCTCTTATGCTTCTTAAAATATCAGCATAATAATTATCATCTGTCAAAATCATTCCACCTTCTACTGAAGATATATGATGTGATTGATACATGGAGATAGATGAAAATATTCCAAAAGTACCAGAATATTTATTGTTAAATTTTGCTCCAATTGACTCACAATTATCCTCGATTAAAATTAGATTATATTTTTTACATAATTGGAGAATTTTACCCATATCACAAACGTGACCTAATGGATTTACAACCATTATTGCTTTTGTTTTTTTTGTTATTGATTTTTCAATTAAATTTACATTAATGTCATAAGTAGATAAATTTACATCAATCAAAACTGGAACCAAACCATTTTGGATTATTGGACTTACTGTTGTGCTCCAAGTTACTGCAGGAGTTAAGATTTCATCTCCCTCTGAAAGTTTATGCTTTTTCTTCGCATATATTGACCGAAGTAGATATAAAATTAAAAAATTTGCTGACCCGCCAGAATTTAACATGATTGCATTTTTAATTTTTAAATATTTTTCTATTTTTTTTTCTACATTTGAGACTTCTTTACCGATGGTTGGCCATCCTCTTAATAATGTATTCAAAGAATTCAAAACATCTTTAGTGTCGTACTGAATTATGCTCAAAGGTAAATTATTATTAGCAAAAGACTTTGAGTCTAAATAGTTTAATTTTTTTTTTATCTCAAATTTAATATTTTTTTGGTTCATTTTTTTTCAAATATTTTTTTATTATATAGTATAATTTTTGTGATGCTTTACCATCACCATAAGGATTTCTCCAATTAATTTTTCTTTTAATTATTTTAATAGCATTGAGATAGATATTTTTTTGACTAATTTTACTTAAAATATTACATCCAATTTTTAATGTTTCTGGTCTTTCGGTGCTATTTCTTATAGTAATTAACGGTATTTTCATAATACAAGCCTCTTCTTGTATCCCACCAGAATCGCTGAATATAATTTTAGAATTTTTTATTAATTTTAAAAAGTTAAAGTAATTCATTGGATCAATAGGTTTAATATTTTTTTTATCATAGTTAATTTTGTTTAATAATTTTTTTGTTTTTGGATGAACTGGAAAAATAATTTTAATATTTGTCTTTTTAAAAAATTTTTCTAATTCTTCAATTATTTTTTTTAAGTTATTTTCATTTTCAGTATTTTCCTCTCTATGTATTGTTAAAACTGCATATTCAAATGTAATATTTAAATCTTTTTTAATTTGGTTTTGTACCAGTGGAGATTTAATAGCATCACAAATTGTATTACCAATGACAAAGATTTTTTTTGGATTTATATTTTCACTTATTAAGTATTTTTTTGATGTTGAGGTAGGACAAAATAAAATATCAGAAGCATGGTCTATTAATCTTCTATTTAACTCTTCAGGCATATTTTTATCAAAACTTCTGAGACCAGCCTCTAAATGAATTAATTTTATATTTTTGTACTTTGAAACAACTAATGCTCCTGCAAGAGCAGAATTAGTATCTCCATAGACTATAATGGCTTTAAATTTATTTTTGCGAATAATTTTTTCAATACTTATCATCATTTGTGCAGTTTGTTGAGCATGTGATTTGGATCCAATTTTTAAATTGTAGTCAGGCTTAAGGACTTTAAAATCTTTTAAAAATATCTTGCTTAAATTTCCTGAATAATGTTGTCCAGTATGAATTATTTTGTATTGAATTTTTTTTTTTTTAAAAAAGCTTACTACCGGATATATTTTAATCAATTCTGGTCTAGTGCCTAAAATTATGCCTATCATAAATTTAAATATTTATACTTAAGTTGAAAAATATGCAAAAAAAATAAGATTAGATATTTTTACCATAATATCTTATTGTTTTTTTCAATCCATTTTGAAAATTTTCTTTTGGGTACCAATTAAGAATTGTTTTAATTTTTTCAATATCAGGGTATAATTTCAAGATCTCATCTTTACGCATATTTATTTTACCAAAATCAGGTCTTCCACTTTTTATAATATTTTTTATTATTTTTATAACATTTTTTATTTTTTGAGGTTTGGCAGAACCTACATTAAAAATCTCACCCATTACTTTATTGCTCTTTAAACATTTGAAGACAGCATTAATAAAATCGTCAATATATAGAAAATCTCTAAACTGTTTTCCTGATGAGCTCGGAAATTTAGAATTTAAAAAACATCCTTTTATAGTTATAGGAATGAATCTATTGAAATCTTGTTTAGGGCCATAAACCAAGTATGGTCTTAATATTGTGCAAGGGAATTTGTATTGTTTATTCTTTTCAAGTAGATAATTTGTAGCTAAAAGCTTTGCTTTACCATATTTGGAATTAACTTTATTAACATCGGTTATATAAATTTCTTTTTGAGGAGATGGAGCTTTTCCATATTCAACACAACTACCGATTTGTAAAAATAGTTTAATTTTTTTTTTTAAAAAAAAGTCTACCAAGTTTTTGCATCCATAAAAATGACTTTTAAATGTTTTGGCTTTATTTGTGTGATCAACATAACCTCCAAAATTTACAATATAGTCAAATTTCTTAATCAATTTTTTTTTTAATTGTTCTCTATTTGTTATGTCAGCTATTATATAATCAATATTCTTTAAATATCTTTTTTTTTTTGGTTTTGATGAAGATATGCTAGTAACTTTCCAATTTTTTTTTCTGCATTTTTTGGCTAAGTGATAACCAAGAAATCCTGTTCCACCAACAATAAGAATTTTTTTACTCAAAATTTTTTTAAAACTTTATCTAAATAGTCCTTATCTCTTTTAGTATCCATACATTGCCAGAAGCCTTTATGTTTGTAGGCCATTAATTCACCCATTCTTCCAACAGTTTCTAAAGGCTCTTTTTCAAGAAAGGTTTGACTATTTTTTATATACTTTATAAATGAAGTTTCCATTACAAAAAAGCCCCCATTTATCCATCCTTCATCTATTTTATCTTTTTCCTTAAAAAATTTAACTTTATTTCCTGATAATTTAATTGCTCCAAATCTTGCAGGAGGTCTTACTGCGGTAAGTGTAACAAGTTTTTTATTTCGTTTGTGAAATTTCAAAAGTTTATTTAAATTAATATCTGAAATTCCATCCCCATAAGTTGCAAAAAAACTTTCATTACCCAAATACTTTTTTAGTTTTTTTATTCTTCCACCAGTCATTGTATTAATGCCAGTATCTACAAGTTTTATATTCCAGCTAAATTTATTTTTTTTAAAATAATTTTTTATAACATTTCCTTTATAACCAAGCGCAATATAGAAATCTTTGAAGCCAAAATTGGCGTAATGTTTCATTATATGTACTAAAATAGGTTTATTTTTAATTTTGACCATTGGTTTTGGAATTTTTTTTGTATATTCCGATAATCTTGTTCCATAACCTCCCGCAAGAATAACAATTTTCGTCATTTAATTCTATTTTCAAAATCCTTGATTTGATTTAATGAGATATTATATATTTTAGTCTTATTATTTTTATAACCTATATACCAATCTGTTATAAACTTAACCGTTTCATCTATATCTAATTTTGCGTCCCAGTTTAATAATTTTTTGGCTTTGCTACTATTTAATTGCAATAAACTTGATTCATGAAAATTATTATTATTTTTTAATTTCCATTTAATTTCATCCCAATTTTTTTTAATTTTTCCAATAAAATCTATAACTTTTATATTTTTAATTTTGTCTGAACTAAAATTAAAAGATTGTCCATTAATCTTTTTATTATATTTTAGATGATAAGCTAAGGTCATGTATCCATTTAATGCTTCTAATACATGTTGCCACGGTCTAGTTGAATCTGGATTTCTTATATAAACTCTCCTATTACTTAGCCAACTCTTCATACAATCTGGTATCAATCTATTTTTTGACCAATCTCCACCTCCTACTACATTGCCAGCACGTGCGGTTGCAATTTTTAATCTATTATTTTTTTTTTCAAGAAAATTTTTAAAATAAGAATGAAATAAAATTTCGGCAGATGCTTTAGAAGCACTATAAGGATCATCACCTCCCAATATATCATCCTCTTTGTAACCAGTCTTTTTTTCGTAATTTTTATAACATTTATCACTTGTTATAAATACAGCTATACATTTTTTTTTTTGTTTAGATAATGTTTCAAGCATGTTAAGAAATCCAACTACATTCGTCTCCCAATTATTAATGGGATTTTTAAATGATTCTGAGACTATTGCTTGAGCAGCTAAATGAAAAACAAAATCAGGTTTTATATAATTAATTTTTTTGGAAAGAGTTTTCGAGTCTCTAATGTCTAGGTAATGTTCTTTTATATTAATTTTATTTTTTACTAAGTTAAAATGATTTTTCTTGTTATTATTTTCCAAAGAGACGCCATGAACTTTTGCGCCTAAATGATTGAGCCAAATAGTAAGCCAACTTCCTTTAAATCCATTGAAGCCAGTGATTAATACTGTTTTATTTTTGAATATTCTAAATTTGCTTAACACTTAACAACTATTATTTTTTAATAATATAAATATATCTAAATTATTTTTTTTAATATTAAAATTTAAAAATATTTTAACAATTTTTGATAAAAATTTATTCATATATTTAAAAATTATTATAGTATATTATTAATTATAATATTAATTTTATTATAATCTTGCATTTCTTCAATTTTTGGTTTGCCAACATTTTTTAAATTAATATATCTTGGATATTTGTTTATTCTCTTTTTGTCTAAAAACAAAAATTTAAATATATCATTCTGTAATTTTTGTTTATTTAAATTCAAGTGTTTTAAATTTACAGGCAAATTATACAGATTTAATATTTCTTTGGTTTTCTTTATTAATTTACTATTTTGAGAGGCGTATTCTAATTCACACAATATCCCTATACCTACTGCTTCACCATGCCTTAATAGTTCTTTTTTGTTATTTATATTTTTTTCAATTGCCATTTCAATTGAATGCGCAAAAGTATGACCAAAATTAAGCATTAATCTATTTTTCTTTTCATAAACATCATCTTTAAAAAAATAAATTTTTGCTTTTAAAGATCTAAGACACAAATCTTTAACAATTTCAGAATTTTTTTTTTTAATCTTTAGACTTTCATTTTCTAAAAAATTTAATATTTTTGTGTCTTTTATTAGTCCACATTTTAGTACTTCTGGAATACCAGATATATATTCTCTTTCTGGTAAATTTTTTATAATTTTATCCAATATGTAAACTTTATTCGCATGGAAATATGTTCCAATTGAATTAATAATGTTTTGATAATTAATTGCTGTTTTGCCTCCTATGCAACTATCTACGATAGAAGTCATCGTGGTTGGTATGTGCATATATATCATCCCTCTCATGTATAAACTTGCTGCTAATGCAGAAAGATCTCCTAGCACACCACCTCCCATGCTTAAAACTATAGATTTTCTTGTAAATCCTTTTGATATCATAAAATCGATGATCTTTAAAACTGCCTTCAAATTTTTATTTTTTTTAGATCCAATAAATTCTATTTCATAAACACTGCAACCTGAAAGCTTAAGCTCAGAATAAATTTCACTTCTAATTTTTTTGCTTATATTTTTATCAAACAGAAAAAGGATTTTTTTGTCTGATTTCATTTTTTCTAAATCTTTTGTTATTTGAGAAAGCTTTTTATTTAAGTAGTAAATCTGATAATTTTCCTTATTTATTCTATATTCGATTTTCATTTACTTGTAAATTTTGAAATATTTATCTCTAGACATTTTTATACCTGCTTTTTTGTAATCATCAAAAACATCAACAGAGAAGCTATCGCCTTTTAATTTGAGACTTTTAATTTTAAGACCTATTTCTAAAGCTCTGAGTAATTCGATATCCTCTATACTCTCGAAGTATGTTTTTTTTGATTTAGAAAATTTTTCCAAGGCCTTAGGTTTAAAAGAAATTATTGATAAATGTTTTAAGCTTGTAGATTTATTTTTTTTGTAATTTAATGGGATGTCAGCTCTAGATAGATACATCACTTCATTTTTATTATTTAATAGAACTCTAATAATATTAGTATTGTTTGTTGGTTTAATCTTTAAAGTTGGAAGAATAATATCCACATCTGGGTTTTTGTTATGAAATTTTACTACTTGATCAATGTGGTATGGACTTATTAAAGGTTCATCACCTTGAATATCCACTACAAAATCAAATTTCTTTTTTAATTTTTTATAAACTTCGTAAATTCTCTCAGTTCCATTTGTGTGATTTTTTGATGTCATTATCACTTTGGCTCCAAATTTTTCAGCTGCGTTTTTAATTTTTTTGTCATCACAACAAATAAATACTTCATCTAACGTTTTACACAGTTTTGCTCTTTTATAAGTATGAACTACTAATGGAATATTATTAATTGGAAGTAACGCTTTTTGTGGAAGGCGAGTTGAATTTAATCTTGTAGGTATTAAACCGATTGTTTTCATGTATTTGACCAACCTCCATCAATTTTAATAGTTTCACCATTTATATAACTAGATTTATCCGAGCATAAAAAATAAATAAGCTCAGCTATTTCATCTGGTTCAGCCCAACGTTTCATTGGTGTTCTAGATATCGTCCAATTAAATAAATTTCTATTTTGTTTAAATTTTTTGTAAAAGCTTGTTTTTGTGAAACCAGGATTAATTGAGTTAAATCTTATTTTACCTTTATACTCAGATGCTAAGCATTTTGTAAGTCCATTGATTGCAGCTTTTGTAGACCCATAACCTGATAAATCTGAAAAACCTAAAGATCCAACTATAGATGATATATTTACTACACTGGATCTATATTCTTTTTTTTTTACATGATTAACAAATTGTTGGGTAATATTAAAAACAGAAAAATAATTCACATCAAAAATTTTTCTGATATCCCGATCTTTGATTTTTAAGAACTGCTTTCTTTGCCTTTGTCCTGCATTATTAATTAAATATTTGAGATTTAATTTTTTTTTTTTTATAAATGTAAATATTTTTTTTATTAATTTATTGTCTGTAACATCTCCTTCAAATAAAATTATATTTTTATTTTTGATAATCTTTGTAAGATTTTTTTTATTTCTTGCTATTGCAATAACTTTACAATTATTTTTTAAAAGTAATTCTAAACAGGATTTACCTATACCTTTTGAGGCTCCAGTAATTAAAAAATAGTTATTATTCTCTTTCATTTAGCAAATTTTTCCACTTCTTATATTCTATATCAATTAAAAAAAAATTAGTTTTATATCTTTTTGTTTTTTTTTCGTTCATAGATTTGATAATATTTAATAATTCTCTGCTATTTCTAAAAAATGAGCAATATTGGTTGTCTTTGAGAGGTGAAAAATTAAAAAAATTTGACTCTTTTAAAATTGCAACATTATAACCTTTTGAAAAGTAGTCTATTGATACTGCTGTTTTATTAGTACATATGACAAGATCATAATCTTCAAATTGTTTATTATTTTCAATAATCTCGTAGCTAAAAATAGTTTTGAAGTTTTTATTTTTATTAAGAGGGTGCTCTTTAAAAAATATTTGATATTTAGATAAATCAATAATTTCGTTTAAAATTTCGATTAAAGCTGAGTTTGATTTATTTGAATAATCAAGAACAATTAGGATAGAATTTTTATATTTATTAAATAATGGTTTTTTTGTATTCTTGTATCTTAGTGACTCAACTTTTATTAGTTCATCACGATCATAACCAAAATTTAAAGCTTTCTCATGTGAGTCATCACCATTTGTTAACAAATAATCAGGCGATATTTGAGATTTTTGAAATCTTAAATCCCAAAAACGTACTGAAGAATTGATGACACCATAAATTTTATTTTTATTATTTTTTCTCCAATGATAAATTAAAGATTTTTCCCATGGTTGGTTTTCATGGATATAAAAACATTTTGAACTAAATTTATTTTTATTAAAATATACTTTAAATAAATAAAAATAATAAATTTTTATTAAAATATTATAAAAAAGAAATTCTTGTTGCAAATTATAACTTACAAAACGTGATATTTTTTTTGTATTATAAGTTAATTCAAAATTATTCAAATTTAAAATAGATTTACATTTTATTTTTAAAGAAATAAAAAAAATCTTTATTAGTATAATAATATTAATATTTGTATCCAAAAACCCATGAAATTCATTTTTATTGTTGAAATTTTTTATAGTGTTACTCAGATAATTAATATTATTTGATATTTCATTATTCAAAAAAATGTGAAGAAAGTTTGAATTACATAAGGAATTTATATTACTCCAAAATAGAGAATCATATTTTTTTTCATTAAATTTTTTTTTATTTATATAAGTAAAAAAAGACACGAATAAATTAAAAGTACTACTGGTTTCAACATTTCTTTTTTTATAAAATAATTTTGATATTAAAAACTTTATTCCTTTTCCTAAGTTTATAAGTTCATTTAAAAGTTGTGTATTTTGTTTAAGAACAGAAGTTTTATGGAAGCTTATATTGACATTTTTTGTTTTAAAAATATCGACCAAACAATCTCTATAATTTTTATTATTTATATTTATATTAATTTCATCAAAATTTATTTCTTTAACAATATCAATTATTGAAATTACTTTTGTAATTTCGAAAAATTCGTTATTTTTATAAAAGTTTTTTTCTCTAAAATTTGTCAAAAACCAAAAATTAAAGTTTGGTTCAATTTTAAATTTATCTATTAAGGATTTATTTTGAATTTCTAAGTTTTCTAAAATAGCGAGTAATTTTTGCCTTAAATTTTGTGAATTCTTTTCAATATAGTCCGTTAAACATATTTCTTCACTTGTTGTTGAAAAATTACTTATCCAATAAATTTTTTTAATTATTTTGCCCTGATTTTTGAAAATTATGGTTTCATTTGTTTCCATTAAAATAAATATTATAAAATTTTACCTGCAAGTATTTCCCAAGAATTTTTATTTTCTCCTCTAAATTTAATGAATTGTTGAATATATTTTTTATATTTTTGTTGATCAACTTGATAAAATTTATTTAATTCCTTTTTTCTATATTTTTTTATGTCTATAACCTTACAACCTAGAACTTTGCCCATTAAATCTAGATTATCCTTAAAATTAGTTAATTCAAAACCTGGCATTTGCAAAAGTAAAATAGGCTTATTAAATAATATTGGAAAATTTATACTTATGCTATCGTGTGCAACAACTAAATCAGCATATTTAGTGTAAATAGCTGTTTTATTAAATACAACATTTTTAAAATCCTTCAAATAATCATCATTACGTTGAGCCCTAGGATGAGCACAAAAGATAACTTTTTTTTTTTGAATCTTGCTTAAATCTTCAAAAAATTTTTTCAAGTATTTATAAAACATTTTATCTAAATAATTAGGTTCTAAAGTTAGTTCGTATTCTGGATGATCCAAATTTTTTTGATCTAAATAAACTATATAATTTTCAGCCAAAGGTCTTTTTGAGTTCTTTAATTCAAGCATTTTATTATAATCTAGTGCATGTGAATAAATTATTTTACTTTTTTCTTTTATATTTCTTTGTTCAGATAAACCACCAACAAAGTAATAATCAGATTTAAAAAATTTAAATAAATTGTACAATTTATAAATTCTTCTTCTAATATTTGAAGTTATAAAATACTTTTTAAAGATTTTTTTGAAAAAAGTAGTAAATCTTCTTTTGTTACCAGTTTCAATATAGTTTCCTATACTTACATATATAAATTTGATACCCCTGAAGTAGATCAAATTTTTTATTAGAATATAAATAAGACTTTTGTCAGAACTCATATCAATGACATATGTATTTTTTTTCAATTTATTTATTGCTTTAATTAATTCAAAGTAGCTAAAAAACTTTTTCTCTATGACAGTTATTTCTTTATTTTTCTCTTTTTTAATCAAACTAACACTGGATGTTATTGGAGATATATTCCAGTATTTAATATGAAATTTTTTTTTTAAATAAGATAGATTAAATCTACTATAATTCCATTTATTTAGAGACTGTGAAGTAATTAAAATTAAACTCTTTTTTTTCATTATTTTAGTAATTTTTTTGCTAAATTAAAATCTTTAATTGTATCAATATCAATTATTTCTTTAGGATCAGATACAACATATCCTAAAGACTTTATGTTAATAAAATTTTTATATTTTTTTAAATTTTTTATAGAATTAATATAAATACTTCCTGTCGGCTTAAAAAATTTAAATTCTTTTGTATCCTTTTTTTTTATTAAAGGCTTGTTGGTAAAATATTTGATATTTGAATTATTAATTTTTTTGGTAATTGATAAGATTGATTCTTTATTCTTACTGAAAATTTTCAACATTTTATATAAAGTACTTATTTTTCTATATGGCGAAGTTGGTTGCAAAAGTATTATACAATCAATTTTTCTATTTAATTTTTTAAACCAATTTATAGCGTGAAAAGTAAATGATATTGAAGTAGATATATCACGCGATAAATATGATGGTCTTAAAATAGTTTTTAAATTTCTGTACTTAAGCCCAATTTTTAGAATTTCTTTATCGTCTGTTGTCAGCAAGATATTTTTTGATATTTTATTTTTTATTGCAAACTTTATTGTATGTTCCACTAGTGGTATATCACGTAATTTTTTTTTATTTTTATTTTTTAGCCTTCTTGAACCTGATCTTGCAGGTATAATAACCAGAATGCTCATCCTAAATTTTGATTGATTTTGAAAATTTTCTGTACTCTTTCCATTTGCCAACATCCATCCAAGAGTTATCTTCTATAGGATATACATCAACTTTTAGCTTTTTTTTCATACTTAAGCGTATTAATTGATCCATATCAAACTTTATGTTGCTAGGTATAATTTCAATAGCTTTTTTACCTATTAAATATAATCCGCTATTTATTAATATTTTAATATTTGGCTTTTCTTTTAACCTAAAAAACTTCCCATTTTCATCTAACATTATTTGACCATAAGGAATGCTTATATTTTTTAAATTCCCAACTATAGTTAAATCATTTTGTTTTTGTTTATGATATTCAAAGATATTTCCATAATCTACATCAATTATATTATCGCAATTAGTCACAAAATAATTTTTTGAATTAAGTTTTTTTAAATATGATAATGAACCAGCTGTTCCTAGAGGTTTTTTTTCCTCTAAAAACTTTAGATTTAATTTTTTCGTATCTTTAAAATAAGCTTTAATTAAATCTTTTTTATAATTTATTGAAATAATAAAATTTTTTAAATTTTGTCTTTCAAATTTTGACATAATATTTTCAATTAAAGTATTTTCACCAATAGGCATTAATGGTTTTGGAAGTACATTTGTTGCTGGGTGAAGTCTGGAGCCCCTTCCTCCTGCCATAATAACAACTTTAATAGAACTTAATTTTTTATTAAATTTAAATAATTTTTTTTTGAATGATTGGATGGTAAAAATTTTAATTATATTTTTTTTTTCATTTAATATTGGTACAATATTAATATTATTGTTTTCATTTAAAATTATCTTCTTTATTTTGTGAATGTCGTAATTCCGCTCAAAAAAAAGAAAGTTTTTATTGCATAAATCTTTTAATTTGCTGTTTATACTCTTTTTTTTAAGAAGAGCTCTTCTAATATCTCCATCTGTAATTGTTCCAAGAGCCTTTTTTTTTTCGTCTATTACAATTAAACAATTTCTATTAACAGAGTCTAATAATTTTATCGCATCTCTTATTTTATTATTGCCTTTAATTAAATAGTTATTAATCATCCGTACCGTCGTAATTAGCTGTATGCCTCAATTTCCATTCATTACTTATTTTCTTCCATAAATGTGGAGATCTGAATTTATCTAAAATTTTAAAAAAATCATTTTCTTTTATTTCTAAATAGTTCATTACCTCGCTAAAATATCTATCAGGGAATTCTCCATCATACTTTTTTACTAATCTTTTACCTTCCTCTAAGGTCAAATGTTTATTCCTAATTTCCTGAGAGGCATCATATGTCGCCCTACCTATACCAAATTTAATAAATGTAGTATAATAATGAAGATCGTCTATTTTATCGTCAATACTATTATACTTGCTATAAGTTCCTTGAGTTCTTAAAGGTCTGGGCTGGAAACCACAATGTTTGACAGCATAATAATATGCTTCTTGAGGTATCCATTTCAAATAATAACCCAAGTAATGAATTTCTAGTTTTGTTTTTTTTACTTCTTGTAATGTTGCAGGTAAAAAAATATTTAAATCAGAAAAATTAAATTTATATTTTGAAATTAAGTCTTTTAGTTTTATTCCAGCAAGATAAATATCTTTAGAATTTCTCATTGTAAAATAACTTTTTTTTCTCAAAGAATTATAATTTTCTGCTATAGGATTCCCATATTCAGCTTCATTTTCTCCATAAAACACTAAATTTATGCCAAATTTTGCTGCAATTTTTGGAGCAAGATTTTTTTGACCAAGTATGAAAGTTTGAAATGGATGCATTAAATTTGTAATGCACAATTTTGTTAACTTTTTCATTACCAATCCGTTTGGTCTAATAACAATTCCATCAAAGCCGCCCTTTTCAATCCAATTATTATAATTTTCTAAACCATAATCAGTATACATTATAGGTGGCCAGGTCATTACTAAAGGATTCATATTATATTTATATTTTAAGATATGGGCTTGATATGCACTATCTTTACCTCCACTTCCGGGTACTATGCAGTCGTACTCTCCATTGTTTTTCCTATGTTTGTTTAATAATTTTCTTAATTCCCTCTCTCTTTTGTTCCAATCTATTTTTTTTTTATTTAAATTTTGTAAACATGCATCACAAACTCCCACTTTATTTATATTAAGATACTTAGCATTTTTTCTGTTTACAGTATGTTTAAATTCTGGAATAGAGCTTGGTCTTTGATTTGAGACTAAACACATCTTACAAAAAATTACTTTTTTTGGTAAATTAAATTTAGCTTTCATTTAACAAAAGAACTAACAAAGCTTTTTAGTAAAAAACTACCTTTTTTACCACTTTTCTCAGGATGAAACTGAAAGCCAAATATATTTTCTCGCTGCACAGAAGATATAATTTTTTTACCATCTAATTTGATATAGCTGGAAATATCCTTTGAATATTTTGTTTCTACACAATATGAATGAATAAAATAATAATTTTGTTTATTAATCTTCCTATAAAATAATTTGTCTCTATTTTTTACATTAATTTGATGCCATCCAATATTTGGAATTAATGACTTATTATTTGGTTTTAATTTTGTATTTAAATTTACCACCTTACCTTTGATTAACGATAAACCTTGAGTGGTAAGACCAAGTTCGTTACTTTTTTCAAACAAAAGTTGCATTCCTAAACATATTCCCACAATTTTTTTTTGTTTAGATTTTGAAAATTTTTTAATGATTACATCAATTTTATTTTGTTTTATATATTTCATTCCAGCTGGAAACGAGCCTACACCTGGTAGAACTAAAAAGTCTGCTGAATCAATATTTTTTTTTGTAAGCTTTGTTGTACATTCTACATCTATTTTTTTAAAGGATTCAATGACGCTCCCTATATTATTTAATTTTAAGTCAATAATTAATGCTTTTGCCATAAAATTATAATCGAACTTTAATTTTTTTTTTTTTAAGATATCTTTTTAACTGAATTATCGAAAAAGTTTTAAATTTCAATTTTTCTCTGTCGCCTGAAAGAAAATCATAATTTCCTTCATCTAATTCAATAAATTTAAACTTTTTTTTCATTATCTCATTATAATGAAAGCAAGATGAAATGGAAATTGCATTGACTTTATCATATTTAAGAACATCATAAGCATCCTGAAAAGAGCCTACACCACCATGATAAATGAGTGGGACACGTATTTTTTTGTGAATTTTATCTAAAAATTTTAAGTTCATGCCTTCTCCATAACCATCATGATTAACAGAAGTTATGGATATTTCTCCAGCTCCTCTATCTTGAATTTCACTTATCCAGTCATAAATATCTCGATTTGATAGCTCTCTACCGTAATTATACAAAAGAAAGTAGGTCCCTGATGGTGAGAATGAAACCTCAATAGATATACCTATTGTAGATGAACCAAATTCTTTTATAGAATCATTTATTATTTGTGGATTTTTTAAAGCTGCAGAATTAAGAAAAACTTTATCACCACCGTTTTTAAGTACATTTTCAATATCTCTAACTGATCTAATTCCTCCACTAACGCTTAGAGGAATAAAACAATTTTTGGATGTTTGTTTTATTAATTTAAAGAGAGTTTTTCTGTCATATAAACTGGCTACAACATCATGGTAAATAATTTCATCAGCTTCGTCTTCATAATATTTAGTAGAAAAAAATTCAGGACTACCTAAAGTTCTTAATCCTTCAAGCGAAATTCCTTTAACTAAATTTGGTCCTTTAATATCAAGTCTAGGAATAATTCTTTTATACATGTATATAGTATTTATATAGTATAAAAATTTATTAGTAACATAAAAATTGAAAACAAAAAAAATAGTATTCTGTAAGTCATGTGTAGTTTCTAATTTGAGACCAAGAATCTACATAGATAAAAATGGTATTTGTAATGCATGCCTAAATATAAAAAATAGACTTAATGCTGACTGGAAAGAGAAAAAAAAAAATTTTATTAAGCTTTTACAAAAGTATAAAAAAAACAATGGTGAATATGACTGTATAGTTCCTAGTAGTGGAGGTAAAGACAGTGCTATAGTGGCACATAAGCTTAAATATGAATTTGGTATGAACCCTTTGACTGTTACATGGAGCCCATTAAGATATACTGACATAGGTTACGAAAACTTAGTCAAATTTTCTGAAGCAGGATTTCCTATAATTTTTGGTAAAGCTAATGGAAACGTTCTTAAAAAATTAACTAGAAAAGCTCTAATTGAAATGGGTGATCCCTTTCAACCATTCATATATGGTCAAGTAAATTTCCCACTTCAAATAGCAAGTAAATTTAAAATAAGATTAATTGTCGATGGTGAAAATGGTGAAGAAGAATATGGTGGAGATAAAAAAGTTAAAAAAAAGGGTTTCAATGCTAGGGACAGTATAAAATATTGGTTCTCAAACTATGATACAAATTATTGGCTCAAAAATGGTTTTAATAAAAAAGAAATGAATATTTTTAGCTCTCCTCCTATTAAGGAAATTTATAAATTAAAAATAGAAAGAATATTTTGGAGCTATTATTTCAAATGGTCTCCTCAAAATCACTTTTATTATACAGCAAGAAATACCAATTTTAAAACTAATTATTTGCGGTCAGAAGGGACATACTCTAAGTATGCAAGTATAGATGATAAGTTCGATGGTTTTCATTACTATTTTATGTTCTTAAAATTTGGAATAGGAAGAGCTACTTCTGATGCTTGTCAAGAAATAAGAAATAAACAAATTAATAGACAAGAAGGAGTTCAGCTAGTAAGAAAGTATGATGGTGAATTTCCACATAAATACTATGATGAATTTTTAGAGTTTTGTGGCTTAAGTGAAAAAGAATTTATTAAAATATGTGATAAATGGAGATCACCAGTTGCTTGGATAAAAAAGAACGACATATGGAAAAGGAGAGCAATTGTAAGTTAACATCATGAGTATTTGGAAATCTTATAGTGAATTAAATATTATACTTAAGAAAAAGAAAAAAATATATTTGTTTGGAAGATCTGAAGATTGGACATCTAAAGTTTTAAGGAAAATTCCAAAAACTTTAAGCATTAAGATTGTCGATAATAATAAAAATTATCATAATAAAGAGTATCTTGGAATTAAAATTGTTAGCCCTAAAATATTAGATAAAAAAAAATTTAAGGATTCGTATATAGTTATTTGTGCTGAACCGGACTCTATTATTGAAGAGTTAAAAGATAAAAATTTTATTGAGGGACAAGATTATTGTTGTTCCCCAGACCTAATTGATTGGAGCCACTTGCAAAATTTAAAAAAAGATAGTTCGAAAATATTAGTTTCCTCTTCTGACTACTTTAATTTATCAAGGTCTAGGGGTAGCAAAAATGGTGGTGGTATTTTTTTATGTGATCATTTTAATAATAAAATAGAAAAGAAAATTGATGGACAATTTCGGCAAATGATAGAAGTTGATAACTTAATTTATGCAGTGGAATATGTTCAAAAAAAGGTTTTTGTAATAAACAAAAAATTTAAAATAGTTAATAAGTACGAACTGGATCAGTCTAAAAATAAAACCGAAAAACCTAACTATTGTGGAATAACCTACTATCCTAAAAAAAAATATTTTTATGTTGCTAATTCTGCATCAGATATCATTAGTATTTATGAAAATAAGAAATTTAAGAAAATAGATGAAATAGAGTTTTCAGATAAAAACAAAATAATAGTAGACGGGCAGTGTCATATTAATGACATAACAATTATGGAAGACTTTTTATTAATATCTTATTTTTCTGAGAGTGGATTATGGAAAAAAGGAATTTTTGACGGTGGAGTTACAGAAATTAATTTAAATAATAATAAAAGATCAAAAATAATTTCTGATCTCAAACAACCACATAGCCCTGAATATATTGATAATAAGATCTGTGTTTTAGACTCAATGAATAGGAATTTATTAATTGGAGATAGTATTAAAGCCTCTTTTTCTGGTTTTTTAAGAGGTTTAGCTCACGATGGAAAATATTTTTATATTGGTCAAAGTGAAGATATGTATACAAGTCAACATTTTGGTTCAAATTTGCGAAATACAATGTGTAATGCAGGAATTTATAAAGTTGATTTAACAAAAAATATATCAAGATTTATCAGCATGTATGATAATATGAATATACATGACATATTAATCTATAGTTAGTTCCTAAAAAACTTTTTTAAAAATTCAGATATTTTTTAATTGTAGATGCAATATTTTTTGCTGTATTTTTTTTATAAAAAATATTTTGATTTTTTTTTAATTTAAAATTTAAATTATACGAATAAACATTATTAATTGAATTAATTATTTCTTTTTTATTGTTTTTACAATTTATTATACTTCTCGCTTGTAGTCTTCCTTTTTGTCGATTTCCAATATTTATTGTAGGTATTCCAAATGATGGTACTTCTATAATTCCACTTGAAGAATTTCCCAAAACCGCATCAACATTATTTAGTAATGAAAAATAATATTCTCTACCTAACGATTTTATAAAAAAACAATTCTTATTTTCCTTACAAAATTTTTTAATTAAAAAGATAATTTTGTAGTTTTCGGGATCTGGTGCAGGGGATGTGAAAAAAAAATTTGTTTCTTTATAAATACTAACAGCTTTTAAAATATTTTTAAAATCCTCAATTGTATAATTTATATTATTTGTTTCTGGGTGATATGTCACAAGAATATTTTTTTTATTAAATTTAATTTTAAATTTTTTTTCAAGTTTTTTTTCACTTTCAAATTTGAAATTTTTAATGTTTTCTACTGAAAGCGACCCATAATTATATACATTAGAACTAGTGTTTTTAATTTGAATTACTCTTCTTTTATAAATATCATGACATGTGAAATGCAGGTTAGAAATTTCAGTTAAAATATTTCGAAATTTATCATCAAATGAACCACTGGTTTTTTCGCCACCATGAATATGTGCTACAGGAATTTTCAAAAAGATAGAAGGTAAGGCTGCCGATAACATCTCATATCTATCTCCTAATATGATGATTAAGTCAGGTTTATTTTTTTGATATAAATTAAAAAATTTTGATATACCTTTTGAAAATATATTTAACGTATCTGATAATAAATATTTTTCAGAATTAAGTTGAATTTTTTTGAATATTTTAAATTTATCTTTTAATATCTCTTTTATAGTGAAACCATATCTTTTATTTAAATGTGTTCCAGTTACAACCAATCCAAACTTGAACGATTTCTCTTTACTTAATATTTTAATTAAGTTTTTCTGTATACCATAATCTGATCTATTAGAGGTAATTAAAAAAACTTTTTTTTTCATACTATTATTTGATTTTTTTTAAAATTTTTTTTTGCTTTTTTTCCTATGAGATCAAAAAATTTCTTAGGTGAATTTTTATAAAATGGTCTGCAAATTTTTAGATTATTATTTTGAAATATTTGTCCCTTTTTTATATTTTTTTTTGCATATACTGACTTTCTCACAACAGCTCTATTTTTAACTTCCTCAGGAGTTACAACCTTGGCAAATTTACCTAAAATATTAGTAGTTTTTTTAACACCAAATACTATCTCTTTTAATTGATCCTCGTTTATGCTGGCTTTATGATCTGGTCCATTTAAATTCTTATTTAGCGTAAAATGCTTTTCTATATAGCATGCACCCATCTGATAGGCCATATAAGGGATTATTACACTATCCGTATGATCAGACAGACCTACAGGAACATGAAATTTTTTTTTTAAATAAATTATTGAATTTAAATTTATTTCATCGAGTTTTGTGGGATAAGAAGAAACGCAATGCATCAAAGTTAACTTATTCTTTTTTTTTGTTTTACTTAAAGTTTTGACAGCTTCCTCAATTTCTTTAATATTTGACATCCCTGTTGATAAAATTATCCTCTTATTAGAATTATCTAAAACATTCAATAAAGGCAGATTGGTAATTTCTCCAGAAGGGACTTTAATAAAATCTGTTTTAAATTTGTTGTAAAGCTTAAAACTTTCTACTCCAAACACAGAAGATACAAATTTAATATTTTTTTTTTTACAATAATTATATAACTTATTGTGTTTATTAAAATCTAATTCATATTTTTTTAACATTTCAAATTGAGAGATTTTTTTTTTTAAGTTGTTTTTTTGATATCTCGCAAGATTAGCATTTTTTAAACATAATTCTTCGGCAATAAAAGATTGAAACTTCACGTACTCAACATTGTAAGTGGAGATTACGTCAATCATTTTTTTTGCTGATTCAATACTTCCATTATGATTTACACCTATTTCTATTATTAACTTACAATTATTTGTTGTGTAACTCATATTGACCGACTTTAATTATTGGTGATTTATAATTTTTAAATACCGTTGAGCGCAAGTATCTTTCAATTTTGGGATTTCTTATTTTTATTTTAAGAAAGTTATTAAAATCTTTTTTAGTATAATATTTTTTTGACCATCTATGTTTTGTAAACTTATATATTTTTTTTCCTTTAATAAGTTTTTTAAATATTTTTAAAAAAAGTTTGTACATATTAGAATACGATTTGTAAGAGATAGATTGTATTGTCTCATTTCTAGTTAGGTAGAACTTTTTTACTTCAATAATTTTACCATTATCAATTTTTTCATTCATAAAATGGCAGGTGACACCGTAACTTAAATCTTTGTTAAAAATTGCGTAATTGAAACAACCGATACCTGGATATTTGGGTGGGCCTGGGTGAAAATTTATTGATGCTTGCTTTATTTTTATTAATTCATTTTTTTTGAATTTAATTGGACAAAGATATGATATTAAAAAATCAAATTTATTAAAATTTATATTTTTAGGTATTCTTTTTAAATTATCTACATAAACAATCTTGACTTCATTACTAAATATTTTTACGAAACTTATTATTTTACTTGAAAACGGTTTTTTTTTTTTAATAAATAAAATTATCTTCATAGAATATTAATAATTTTCTTTTGTTGCTCAATTGTTAAATTTGGTCCAGAAGGTAGACAAATAGAGTTATTAGCTATTTCATAAGTTTTTTTAATTTTAAATTTTTGGTATTTTCTATACATAATTTGTAAATCAATTGGATACCAAACTCCTCTAACATCTATTTTATTTCGTCTTAAGCTATTTACTTTTTTTATTAAATTTTTTTTATTTGATGTTTTAATTGATAAAATATTGAACCATTTGTTCGATATTGCGTAACTAGGTTCTTCCAAAAAAGATAAGTGTGTTTTTTTTTTAAAATTCTTTAAATAGAAGTTATATATTTTTTCTTTTCGCTTTAATATTTTTTTAAAATTTAAACTTTGTCCATATCCTATTGCACACTGGATATTAGATAAATTTAAATTATACCCAATCTGATCATGCACAAAAAATATTTTATCTTTCTTAGCTTGGGTAATAATATGATTGATTTTGGTCTCCATTTCTTTTTTATTAGTCAAAATCATCCCCCCTCCCCCACATGTGATAATTTTATTAGCATTGAAGGACAAACAACCAAAATCTCCAATTGTTCCCACATACTTATCTTTAAATTTTCCACTTGTATATTTACTTCCTAGGGCCTCTGCTGCATCTTCAACGATTTTAATATTCATTTTCTTGGCAATAATAAATAATTTTGAAAAATCTGCCGGCCTGCCCCACATATGGACAATTATAATTGCAGAAATATGTTTATTTGTTTTTGAATTGTAGGTTTTATTATTCCTTGTGAACGTATTTTTTTTCAAAAATTCAATAGTTTTTAGTTGGTCTATGTTATGAAAATTATCTACATCCATAAAAATAGGATTTGCATTATTTAGTTTTATAGCATTTACAGTTGCTATAAAGGTGAATGAAGGAACTATTACTTCGGTATCTTTTTTTACACCAGATAATTTCATTGATAAAAATAAAGCTGAAGAACCGTTAGAGCAAGCAACTGCATATTTAGATCTTGTAAGTTTTTTTATTGAATTTTCAAATTTTTTTTTAAATCTTCCTGTGGCTATTTGATTATATTTTAAACATTCTAAGGCAAATTTTTTTTCTGATGATTTTAAATCTATATCATATGAATTGATCTTAAATATTTTATTCATGAAAGAATTTATAAATTATAGTTTTTCGTATCTTCAATAAATTTATTTTTATTCTTTATATACCAATTAATAGTATAAACTAATGCTTGATCAAAATTCATACTATTCGAATAAGCTTTCCATCTTAAGATTTTTTTTGATTTTGAAGTTGAAGATAAAAGTTTATAAACTTCGCTTTTTTTTGGCCTTATCCTTTTTTTTTCAACTTTAATATTAATTTTTTTTCCAATAATTTTTGTAATTTTACGTAATATGTCACTTATCTTAAAACTTTTTCCACTTCCAACATTTATAATTTCTCCGAAATTCCTTACACTGTATTTTAAACAATTTTCAAATGCCTGGGCCGTATCCTTTACATAAGTAAAATCTCTAATAGTTGATAAGTCGCCAACTTTGACCGTATTATAATTTAAACATTGATTAATAAGACTTGGAATGATTGCTCTCAAAGATTGTCTTGGTCCAAAACAATTAAATGGTCTAATTATAATAACTGGCAAATTATAAGATTTGTTATAAGCAAGTGCTAAATTGTCAGCAGAAATTTTTGAAGCTGAATAAGGTGATTGGCCAACTAAAGGATGTTTTTCATCAATAGGAGTATATTGTGCTGATCCATAAACTTCACTTGTAGAGGTATGAATTATTTTTTTTACTTTATGTTTCAAACAAGCATTAAAAATATTTAATGATCCAACCACATTAGTATTTATAAATTCTTTTGGTGATTGATAGGAATATGGAATAGAAATAAGAGCAGCTAAATGGAATACATAATCCATATTTTTAACTATACTATCTATAAATATTTCATCTCTAATATCACCATATATTATTTTTATATTTTGTTTTAACTTTAAATCATTTAACCAACCTTTATTAGAAAACGAATTATATTGTACAAGCAAATGAAGCTGATAGGCTTTATTTGTCATTAGTCTTTCAACTAGGTGGGATCCAATAAAACCTTCAGATCCAGTTATTAAAATTTTTTTCATATATTAATACAATTTAAGATTTACAAATTACATTATTACATAAATTAAGTACATTTTAAATAACTGTATGACAATGGAATATATGATATTAAAAATATGTTAAATTTTAAATTATTAATCAATGAAAGACTTTTTTTCATTTCTAAACCAATTTAATAAGACTAATTATTATTTAATAATTTTCTTTGGAATTATTAGCTCTATAATTGAAGTCTTAGGTCTTGGATTGCTTTTTCCATTATTTAGTATTTTGCTTGGAGATAAGGAGTCAAAAATTATAAATTTTATTCAAGACAATTTTTTTGAAAATTATTCTAATCAAGATTTACTTGTCTACATAATTGTTCTGATTGGCTTGGTATATATTTTAAAATTTTTTATAAATTTGGCAATTACATATTTAAATAACGTAATTAAACAAACAATTAAAATTGAGGTACAAAAAAAAATTCTAAAGAAATTCTTTCTTAGAAAATATTTAGACCACGGAAAAGATAATATTGCTGTTCAAATTAAAACTGTTACTAGTGAGGCCGAGTCTGCTCTAATAGTAATCGAAACTTTTTTTTTATTCATAATTGAATGTTTAATTTTATTATTTATAGCTCTCTTTTTAATTACGAACTTTTTTAAGATTTCGATGATTATGTTTTTTATTTTTGCGATGTTATTTGCACTATATTTT
>CABYIV010000006.1 GCA_902519255.1 uncultured Pelagibacteraceae bacterium
ATTTAAGAAGAGAAACATCGTTAAGTATAAAAAGACTAATTGACCTTGCAACCTATAGAGGATCAAGGCATAGAAAAAAACTTCCTGTTAGAGGTCAAAGAACGAGATGTAATTCTAGAACTAGAAAGGGAAAAGCAATTGCAATTGCAGGTAAGAAATTAACTCCGCTTAAAAAATAATGAAAAAAGAAATAACGACAAATAAAGAACAGAATATAGAAACTAAGCAGAAAAAAAGTTCTTATTCAAAGAAAAAAAAGGGGAAAAAGAACATTTTAAATGGAATAGCTTATGTTCAGTCTACATTTAATAATACTATTGTATCTATCGCTGATACTAATGGAAATGTAGTCTCTTGGGCATCTGCTGGTCAAAAAGGTTTTAAAGGCTCTCGTAAGTCTACGCCATACGCAGCACAAGTTGCAGCTGATGCAGCCGCGGCAAAGGCTTTAGAAGTTGGCATGAAAATATTGTCTGTTGAAGTTAAAGGTCCTGGATCTGGACGAGAAACTGCTTTGAGAGCTTTACAGGCTAGAGGATTTAAAATTATATCAATTAAAGATACAACACCAATGCCACACAATGGCACGAGACCACCTAAAAAAAGGAGAGTTTAATGGAGCAAACAGAAGTAAATTCAAAAAATTGGAAATCACTAATTAAACCTGCGAAATTAGATGTTCAATTAAGCGATGACAAAGCATTTGCGAAGATCACTGCTGAACCACTAGAGAAAGGATATGGATTAACTCTTGGTAATTCATTGAGAAGAATACTTCTATCTTCAATTAGGGGTACTGCTGTAACCTCTATTCAAATAGATGGTGTATTACATGAATTTACATCAATTAAAGGTGTTAGGGAAGATGTAACGGATATAGTATTAAATGTAAAATCTTTAGCATTAAAAAGTACATCTGATGAACCAAAAAAATTAATACTTGATGCTAAAGGTCCGGGAGAAATAAAAGCGTCTGATATAACACCGGTTGCTGATATTGAAATATTAAATCCAGATTTAGTTATTTGTAATTTAGACGAAAATACTAAATTTCATATGGAAATGTCAGTAGGCACTGGTAAAGGATATGTTTCAGCTGATATGAATAAACCTGAAGAACCACCACTAGGTTTAATTCCAATAGATTCATTATTTAGTCCAGTAAAAAAAGTGTCTTATTCAGTTAGTACTGCAAGGGAAGGAAAAGCATTAGATTACGATAAATTAACAATGGAAGTCGAAACAAATGGATCAATTTCGGCAGAGGATGCAGTAGCTTATTCAGCAAGAATATTTCAAGATCAGCTTGGAATGTTTGTTAACTTTGATGAACCTCAAGAGGTTATTGTTAAAGAACAACCATCAGAACCCGAGTTTAACAAAAACTTGTTAAGAAAAGTTGATGAATTAGAACTTTCTGTAAGATCTATGAATTGCCTAAAGAATGATAATATTATTTACATAGGCGATTTAGTACAAAAATCTGAAGGTGAAATGTTAAGAACACCTAATTTTGGCAGAAAATCATTAAATGAAATTAAAGAAGTATTAACTGGAATGTCATTATATCTAGGTATGGAAATTCCAAATTGGCCCCCAGATAATATTGCTGAATTATCTAAAAAACTAGAGGAAGCTATCTAATGAGACATAAAATGGGCTACAAAAAGCTCAACAGAACATCAGAACATAGAAAAGCTTTAATTAAAAATATGCTTAATTCATTAATAAAATATGAGCAAATTACAACTACTTTACCGAAAGCAAAAGTTTTAAAACCCCAAGCAGACAAAATAATAACTCTAGGCAAGAAAGACACTTTATCTAATACAAAAACTTTAATTTCGAAATTGCAAGACGTTAAATCTACAAATAAAGTAAAAAAAACCCTCTCTAAGAGATACGAAAATAGAAAAGGTGGGTATACGAGAATTATCAAGGCTGGATATAGATATGGTGATAATGCACCAATGGCAGTAATTGAATTTGTAGACAGGGATGTTGAAGCAAAAAGAGTAGATAAAAAGAAGAAAGATCCAGCTAAAGATCAAAAAAAAGAAGTCCCTAAAGAAGCAACAGCTTAAGTCAAATAAATGAAAAAGCTACTAAACGTTGATAAAACGTTCAGCGGTATGCGTATTGATAGATTTTTAAGAAACCACTTTGGACAAATTCCACAAAGTTTAATTGAAAAAAACTTACGAAATGGAAGAATAAAATTAAATAAAAAAAAAATTAAAAGTTCCAAAAAAATTCGATTTAATGATAAAGTTGAATTATTTAACTTTGAATTTAAAAAAACTATAAATCAAAAAAAAGAAAAATATAATCCAACTAATGAAATAATAAAAGAAAATGAAGATTTAATTATTGAAAATAATGAAAATTTTGTAGTCCTTAATAAACAAGCAGGAATTTCTGTACAGGGTGGTACAAAATCTAAAAAAAATTTAATTGATATATTTGCCAAAAGTAACTTATTTAGAGATGATAAACCATTTTCTGTACACAGATTAGATAAGGATACCTCAGGTGTTTTTTTAATTGCAAAAAATAGAGAAACAGCTCAACTTCTTACCTCACTCTTTAGATTAAGAAAAGTTTACAAAACCTACTTAGCGATATGTAATGGTGAATTAATTTTAACCGATAAAGGTTTTATAAAAGATGACTTGATAAGATTTGAAAATAAAAAAAAAATCATTGAAAAAGCTGAAACAAAATATGAAATCTTAGATAAAAATAATAATGCGACCTTCATTCAGCTAAATCCAATTACTGGAAGAAAACACCAACTAAGAAAACAATTATTTAATTTAGGAAACTCCATTATTGGTGATAAAAAATATAATTCAACAAATAACTTAAAAATAAATAATAAAAATTTAATGTTACATTCTTATGAATTAAAATTTAAAATAAATGAGAAAAAATTCACTTTTAGAGCCACTCCTCCAGATTATTTTAGAAATATGTTAAAAACTAAAAGACTTAATTTTTAATATTTAATAGAAAATTCTTTATCAAATCATTCTCAATATTTTTATAATTTTGTTTTTTAATATTATTTAAATTTGAAATCCCTCTATCTCTGATTCCACAAGGAACTATCTTTTTATATACATTAGTGTCATTTGATATATTTAGTGCAAAGCCGTGATAAGCAATCCATTTTTTTACTTTTATGCCTATAGCTGCTATTTTGTCTATTTTACCAGAATTATGCTCAAACCAAATTCCTATATTTTTTCTATCTGCAAAACACTTTATATTGTAAATCTTTAAAGTATCTATAATTGTCTTTTCTATCGCAGTTATTATTTTTTTTATATTTTTACCTCTTTTGCTTAAGTCAATTACAAAATAAAAAATCAGCTGACCAGGACCGTGATATGTTATTTTACCACCTCTATTTGTTTTAATAAAATTTATAGATTTATCTAAAATCTCATTATCATTGAAGCTTGTTCCACCAGTATAAACTTCTTCATGTTCAAGTATCCAAATAAGTTCCTTATTTTTATTTTCTTTAATTTGCTCTAATCTATCTTCAAGTAGATCTATCGCAGATTTATATTTTATTGGTTTTACTGACTTTTTGATCTCTATTGTCATTATAAATTTGTATTATTTCTATTTTGTATTAATAGTGCCACCTAAATTATAGGTAAATTTTATGACTATAGTGAAAAAAATTAAAGATAAAAAAGTTAACTTTGAATTTAATAAAGAATTTATTAAAGTTGTTACAGACAAAATTGCCTCAAACGATGCCGAATTTATTACAAATTCGTTTAATGCTATGCATCCAGCTGATGCTGCTGATATTATTGAACATTTAAGTCAAAATGATAGAGAAAATTTAATAAAATTAAATAGTTTCAAAGTTGATCCTGAGGTTTTTGTTGAATTAAATGAGTCTATTCAGTCAGAGATGATTACTTATTTATCATCTGATTCAGTTGTAAACATATTGAAAAATTTAGAATCTGATGATGCTATCAAGATTTTAGAAAACGTAGATGAAAAAGACAAAAATACAATTCTCAGCTCTTTACCTCCAAAAGACCGGTTTGCATTACTTGAAAGTTTGAGTTATCCAGAAGATTCAGCAGCTAGACTAATGCAGCGTGAATTTACAGCTATTCCAAGCAATTGGTCTGTTGGACAAACAATAGATTATTTAAGAGAAAATAAAGAACTTCCTGAAGAATTTTTAGAAATATTTATTGTTGATCAAGAATTTAAACCTATAGGTACTGTTCCATCATCAAGGGTATTAAGAACTCCAAGAGATACAAAAATGATGTCTATTATGGCTGAGTCTCAAACATTAATACCAGTTGATATGGATAGAGAGGAAGTTGGTAATTTATTTGAAAATTATAATTTAAGCTCAGCAGCTGTAGTAGATAAATCTGAAAAACTAGTTGGAATGATAGCTTATGATGATGTTTTGACTGTATTAAAAGAAGAGGCTGAAGAGGATGTGCTTAGATTAGCTGGAGTAGGTGACGAAGAAATAACCGACGGAGTAATAACAAAAACAAAAAGAAGATTTAATTGGTTATTGCTAAACTTGTTTACCGCTTTTCTTGCAACTTATTGCATTAGTTTATTTGGTGCTACTATAGAACAAATGGTAGTACTTGCTTTTTTGATGCCAATAGTAGCTTCAATGGGAGGTAATGCTGGCATGCAAACATTAGCTGTCACAGTAAGATCTTTAGCAACACAAGATTTAACAAAAAATAATTTTACGAGTAATATTATTAAAGAATTTAATATTGGAGTTTTAAATGGAGTTATTTTTGCAATTATAAGTTCTTTGATAGTTCAATTATGGTTTAATGATATTCAGCTCTCCCTAATAATTTCAATTTCAATGGTTTTAACTATGATAGTTGCTGGTCTTTTTGGTATCTTAGTGCCTGTGACATTAAATAAAATGAAAATTGACCCTGCAATTTCTTCTAGTGTATTTGTTACAACAATTACAGATGTAATTGGATTTGTATCTTTCTTAGGTGTAGGAGCTTATTTTTTATAATCAAAAATTATCAATCAATCTTATTCCATTAATATGATAGGCAATAAATAGTCTAAATTTAGATTTAAAATTATCTAATTTCATTTTTTTTTCATCTCTAAATTCAAGATAATCAATTTTAATTTTAAATTTATTTTCAAGCTCATATTTGAATTTTGACAAATCCACAAATTTATTAGTTTGTGATAGTTTTTTAATCTTATCCAATTTGATGGCTATTTTTGATGCTTTACTTATGGATGATTTATTTAACAATTTGTTTCTTGTTGATAAAGCAATTTTATTATTTTCTCGAATGGTAGGACAACCAACAATATTTATTTTATATTTTTTTCCTAATATTCTTTTAATTAACATGTATTGTTGAAAATCTTTTTCACCCATATAAACATGCTTAGATTTAACAATAGATAGCAATCTATTCATCACGTTTAATACACCTTCAAAATGACCTTTTCTATATTTAGCACATAAAATTTTATCAGATTTATTAAGCTTAAAATTTTTTATTTTATTTTTGTATATTTCATTGACCTCTGGTAAAAACAGATAATTAACTTTGAGTTTTTTTAATATTGAAATATCCTTTCTTATATTTCTAGGATAATTCTTAAAATCTTTTTTTTGGTTAAATTGTGTTGGATTGACAAAAATACTCACTAATGTTTCTTTATTATTTTTTTGTGAAATTTTTATTAAAGATATGTGGCCTTTGTGAATTCCACCCATTGTAGGTACAAATCCAACATTTTTGTAATTTTTTACTGCCTTATTTAGTTCAAAAACATTTTTTAAAATTTTCATTTTTAATAAATATGATTATAAGTAAAACATCTTAATGATTAAACAAGCTATAATTCCTCTTGCCGGTTTAGGTACACGTTTGTTACCTTTGACAAGTGTTTTTCCAAAAGAATTGCTTCCTATTAATGGGAAACCAGGAATTGAGTATATTATAGATGAATGCATAGATGCTGGTGTAAATGAAATAATTTTTGTTATTTCTAAAAAAAAAGAAATAATAAAAAAATATTTCAATAATGATAGTTTTTACCGTTCAATAATAAAAAAAAAGAATGACCCACGAATAATAAAAGAATATAAAAAAATTCTTTTCTTTAAAAAAAAAATTAAATTTGTTTACCAAAATAAACCAATGGGCACTGGAGATGCAGTTCTTAAAGCAAAGAAATATATAAAAAGTAAATATTTTTTAATGTTATTTGCTGATGATTTAATAATGAAAACAAATTGTTCAAAAGCAATGATAAAAGCTCATAAAAAATATAATTGTTCTGTTATGGCAAGTATGAATGTTAATAAAAATACTGTTAATCGTTGGGGCATTTATTCTGTAGATAAAAGAGTTGATAAATTTAATTTTAAAATATCCAATGTTGTTGAAAAACCAAGTCTACTAAATGCTCCTTCTAATAATGCAGTTATAGGTAGATATATATTGTCCAAAAAAATTTTTACTTATTTAAAAAATCAAGAAAAAGGTAAAGGTGGTGAAATACATATTACGGATGCAATTAGAAGAATGATATTAGATCAAAATTTATTTATTGGCCATAAATTTAAAGGTAAATATTTAGATTGTGGTTCTATGAATGGTTTTATTAAATCTGGTATAGAGATTTTTAAATTATGAAAATTTGCATAATAGGATCTGGTTATGTTGGATTGGTCAGTGGTGCCTGTTTCTCAGATTTAGGTAATACAGTTACTTGTGTTGATATTAATAAAGAAATTATAGAAAAATTAAATAAAGGAATGATTCCAATTTATGAACCTGGTCTTCAAGAATTGGTTGAAAGAAACTTAAAAAAAAAAAGACTTTTATTTTCAACAGATATTTCTAGCTCAATAAAAAAATCAGATATCATATTTATTTGCGTTGGAACGCCTACCAAAAATAATAAAGCTGATTTGAAATATGTATTTAATGTTGCCAAAAACATAAAATCTAATCTAAACAGATATAAAATAATAGTTACAAAATCTACAGTCCCAGTTACCACAGGTGATAAAATTACAAAAATCTTAAAATCAAATAAAAATAAAAATAAGTTTGATGTTGTATCCAATCCTGAATTTTTAAGAGAAGGTGAAGCTATTAGAGATTTTCAATTCCCAGATAGAGTTGTAGTAGGCACAAGCAGCAACAAAGCAAATAAAATCATGAAAAAATTATATCTCCCTTTAATTAAAAAGGGTGGAAGATATTTCCATACTTCCAGAAGATCAGCAGAACTAATTAAATATGCATCAAACGCTTTTTTAGCGACTAAAATTACATTTATTAATGAAATAGCCAATTTATGTGAAAAATCAAACATAGACGTTAAAGAAGTTGCAATTGGCATGGGTTTAGATGAAAGGATAGGAAGCAGGTTTCTACGTGCTGGCCCAGCCTATGGTGGATCATGTTTTCCAAAGGATACAAGAGCACTTGTTTCAACTGCTAGAATGTTTAATACAAATCTTTCAGTCGTAAAATCAGTAATCAATTCAAATGATAAAAGAACTAATTTATTATTAAATAAAATAAGCAAAATAATGAATAACAAAATTAAAAATAAAAATATTACATTTTTGGGTGTTACTTTTAAACCAGGCACTGATGACATGAGAGAGTCCTCTTCATTAAAAATGATACCTTCTTTAACAAGGAAAGGTGCACATATAAATTATTACGAACCAACTGGCAAGAAAAAGGAATTAAAATCCAAAAATATAAACTATGTTGATAATATAAAAGATGCTTGTAAAAGTGCAGATTTAATAATTATACATACAGAATGGAATGAATTTAAGCAACTCAACTTTAAAAAAATTACAAAAAAAAGAAATTTTAAAGTTTTTGACATGAGAAATCTTTACTCAACTTATGAAATGAAAAAAAATAAAATAAATTATTTTAGTATTGGTAGATAATTAATTAAGATCAAATATAGCATCAACTTCAACTGCAACACCCAATGGAAGGCTATTAGTGCTGACAGCAGCTCTTGCATGTGAGCCAGATTCATCAAATACACTTTTTATTAGATCTGAGGCTCCATTTATGACTTTTGGCTGCTCAGTAAAATTATCAGTAGAATTAACATATCCAGTAAGTTTTAAACATGATTTAATTTTGGACAAATCATCACCACATGCTTTTTTTGCTTGAGATATTATGCTTAATGCACATCTTTTAGCTGCCTCATAGCCTTGTTCTGTATTATAATCTTTTCCGAGTTTTCCCTTAATTAAATTTCCATTCTCATCAATTGATATTTGACCAGATATGAATAGTAAATTTCCAGACATTCTAGTAGCAGCATATGATCCAACAGGATCATTAGCTTTTGGTAATTTGATATTTAAATTCTTTAAATTTTCATCTGCCGACATTATTTGCCTTTCTTTTTCTTTTTATTTCTATCGTATTCTTTTCTTTTCTCAATTAAAATTAATGCTTCTTCCATAGTTAATTCAACAGGATCTTTTTCTTCAGGTATAGTCGCATTTAAAGATTTGTACTTAATGTAAGGACCATACTGACCTTTCATGACTCTAACTGGTTTTTTATCTTCAGGGTGTTCTCCTAAATCTTTTATCATTGATGATGAAATTCTTCCTGGTTTAGCTTCAGCAATTAATGTAACAGCTCTATTTAATCCAATTGTGAATAATTCATCTACATTTTCTAGTCTAGCAGATTTATTTTCACATTTAAGGTAAGGACCAAATCTTCCAACATTCACAGTAATATCTTTATCATTTTCAGGATTTTTACCTAAACTTAATGGTAACGAGCATAAGTATTTTGCCTTTTCTAAATCAATGTTTTCAATCTCAATTCCTTTAGGGATAGAAACATTTTTTAAATTATTTTCTTCTTTCTTTAATTTTCTTTTTTTCTTTTTAGTTTTTTCATTTTCCTCTATGATTTCTTTTTCAAATTGCAAATATGGACCAAATCTTCCATTTTTAAGAAAAATATCTTTACCTTTATCATTTTTTCCAATGAATTTAGGTTCTGCTAGTGTCAATTGTTGTGCTGCTTTAGATTTTGATAGTGGTCTTGTAAATTTGCAGTCCGGATAATTTGAACACCCAATAAAAGCACCACCTCTAAAACTATTTTTTAAACTTAATTGCCCAGTTTCACAGAGCTTGCATTTTCTATCAATATTTCCATCCTTATCGACCTCAAATATTAGTGATCCAAGACTTTCATTTAATAGGTCTAATACTTCTCTGGTTCTTTTTTCTTTCACACCTGAAACATTAGAATTAAAGTCTTTCCAAAAATTCTCTAAAACTTTTATCCAATTTTCTTTACCTGAAGTTATATCATCTAATTGATCTTCTAATTTTGCAGTAAAATCATAATCAACATATTTGGTAAATAATTTTTCTAAAAACGCAGAAAGTAATTTCCCTCTATCAGTTGGGAAAAATCTTTTATTATTTATGTCAGCATAACCTCTATTAGCTATTACTGAAATAATACTTGCATAAGTAGACGGTCTTCCAATTCCTAGCTCCTCTAATTTTTTAACTAGACTTGCCTCAGAATATCTAGGTGGTGGTTGTGTATAGTGCTGTTCATCAATATGATCTTCAAACATTACATCACCTTTTTCAACATCTGGCAAAATATTTTCATTGTCATCATCATTTTCATCGATCTTATATAGTTTAAGGAAACCATCAAATTTTAATGTTGAACCACTAGCTTTGAATATATTTTTATCATCATCTGAGTTGATGGTAATAGTTTTTCTATCAAATTTGGCTGACTGCATTTGTGATGATAAAGATCTAGACCATATTAAATTATAAAGTTTATATTGATCAGTACTTAAGTATTTCTTCATATCTTCTGGTTTTCGAATTATTTCTGTTGGACGTATAGCTTCGTGAGCTTCTTGAGCATTCTTTGCTTTTTTGCCACTATAATTTAGAGGTTGTTCTGGTAAATATTTATCACCATAATTCTGCATTATAAAATCTCTGAAAGATGTTATAGCATCTTTTGAAATATTAGTTCCATCTGTTCTCATATAAGTAATTAATCCTACGGTTTCACCTTCAATATCAATTCCTTGATATAGTCTTTGAGCAATTTGCATTGTCCTTGATGCTCCAAAACCAAGTTTACTCGATGCTGTTTGTTGTAATGTCGATGTAGTAAAAGGTCCTGATGGATTTCTGTTATAAGTTTTTGAACTTATATCTGTTATATTATATTTTTTATTTTTTATTTTTGATAAAGCGTCGTTAATATCTTGTTTGTTTTTAAATGAAAATTTCTCAACCTTTTTTCCATCTAATTGTGAAATAGTTGTATTTATTTTTTCATTTTTGTTATTTTTAAAAATTATATTTAAAGTCCAAAATTCTTTAGGTTGAAAAACTTCTATTTCCTGTTCTCTTTCAGTTAAAAGTCTTAGAGCTACAGACTGAACTCGACCAGCAGATTTAGAACCTGGTAATTTTGTCCATAGAATGGGGGAGATATTAAAACCGACTAGATAATCTAGAGCTCTTCTTGCCATATAAGCATCAACTAAATGTGGCTCTATTTTCCTTGGATTATCTATTCCATTTGTAACTGCTTTTTTTGTTATTTCGTTGAAGACAACTCTTTCAACTTCTTTATCTTTTAATAATTTTTTTTCTTCAAGAAACTCTTTTACATGCCAAGCTATTGCTTCACCTTCTCGGTCAGGGTCAGTAGCTAGAATAATTTTTTTTGAATCTTTAGCACTATCTGTAATTTCTTTTAAATATTTTTTTGAAAAACTATCTACTTCCCAAATCATTTTAAAATCATTTTCAGGATCAACAGAACCATTTTTCGAAGGCAGATCTCTTATATGTCCATAGCTTGCAAGAACTGTATAATCTGATCCTAAATATTTATTAATTGTTTTTGCTTTTGCTGGACTTTCAACAATTACTAGATTCATATTTAGAGAACGTACTTAAAACAGTTAAACTGTCAAATTATTAAATTTTTGTCTTAGTTTCTTCTTTATTTATCAAGCGTTTAACGTTTTCTCTATGAGTGTAAAAAATTAAAATAAACATTATGAAGTAAAACATAATGTTATCATTACTATAAAAAAATATAAAAATAGGAACACTTAATGATCCAAGAATTGATCCTAATGATGAGTATTTAGAAATTAAATATGTAATTACCCAAACAATACCAAAAACAATACCCAAAAAATAATTTAAAATAATCAAAATTCCAACATATGTTGCAACACCCTTACCACCTTTAAATTTTAACCATATTGGAAAAACATGTCCTAAAAAAACAGATAATGAACAAATGTAAATAAATTCTGGATAATTTAACTTAACATAAATTATTGGCAAAACCGCTTTTAAAATGTCTAGTAATAAAGTTGAGTAACCTAAAAATTTATTGCCAGTTCTTAAAACATTGGTGGCGCCTATATTACCCGATCCTGTTTCTCTTATGTCTTTTTTTAAAAAAATTTTTGTTAATAAAAAACCAAAAGGAATAGAACCTAATAAATATGATAAAAGTGATAAAATAAATATTTCCATTTAAATATTGTAAAGCTCTTGTCCTTTTACATATGTACTTATTACTTTTCCTTGTAATCTCTTATTTTCAATTGACGTATTTTTTGATTTAGAAACCAAATTTTCTTGCTTTACTATCCAAGGTTTATTTATATCCACAATACAGAAATCTGCATCATTACCTACAGATAAATTACCTTTATTAATTTTCAAAATTTTTGATGGATTGGAGGTTAATGCAGCAATAATTTTTTCAAGTTTTACAGATCCATTGTGATATAATTCTAATGACAAAGATAATAACGTTTCAATACCAGTTGCTCCTGTTGCGGCTTGAGCAAATGTTAATCTTTTTTGCTCTTCATCTTCAGGTTTGTGATCTGAAACTATTACATCGATTGTACCATCATTTAATCCTTGCACTAAACTTAATCTATCGTCTTCAGTCCTGAGTGGCGGAGACAATTTTAAAAAAGTTCTAAAGTCACCAATATCATTTTCATTTAAAGATAAATTATTTATTGATACCCCACAGGAAAATCTTACTTTATCTTTTCTATCTCTGATAATTTCAACTGCTTTTCCTGATGAAATCTGAGAAATGTGATAACGACAATTATATTCTTCTAATAATGTTAAATCTCTCTCTATAATTATTAGTTCAGCTATTTCTGGGATACCTTGCAAACCAAGTTTTGTCGAAATTATTCCATCATTTATCATGCCATTTTCAGCTAATTCTTGATCTTCCGCATGTTGCATTATTAAAGACCCTAAATCTTTTGCTGAATTCATTATTCTGGACATAACTCTTGTATTCTGAATTGTTCTAATTCCATCTGTAAATGCTATTATCCCTTTACTTTGCAGAAGACCAAACTCTGTCATATTTGTACCTTCAGTACCCTTTGTTAGAGATGCTGTAGGAAATATATTTATTTTTGATTTATCTCTGCCTCGTCTTTTTAAAAAATCTACTATTGAAACGTTGTCGATTATTGGATCAGTATTAGGCATTGTTACAACTGAGGTTACTCCCCCGGATAATGCAGCATTGCTCAAAGTTCTGAAATTTTCTTTATATTCGTAACCTGGTTCACCCACAAATACTCTCATATCAACTATACCTGGGAAAATATAATTCTCTTTTAAATCAATAACTTTTTCTCTACTAGGAATGTTGTTTTTATTCACTTTTTTTCCAACACCTTCAATTTTTCCATCTTCACCTATTATTAATCCTCCTATCTCACTTATGTTGTTATGAGGATCAATTATATTTGCGTTAATAAAGTATTTCTTTTTCATCATTCACAAAAAATTTTTAAACATGCCATTCTTATCGCAACACCTAATTCAACTTGTTCTTTTACAACACTCATATTGGTGTCATCAGCTAGTTTTGTATCAATTTCAATACCGCGGTTCATTGGACCAGGATGCATAATAATTGAATCTGATTTTGCATATTCTAATTTATCCTGTGTTAGTCCATAGTATTCATAGTACTCTCTATTAGATGACAGGAATGAACTACTCATTCTTTCATTTTGAAGTCTAAGCATCATTACTATGTCGCAATCTTTTACACCTTTCTTCATATTTGAAAAAATATTAACCCCAAATTTTTCTATATCTTTTGGTAAAAGGTTTGAAGGAGCTACAATATTAACTTCGGCACCCAACATGTTTAGCAAGTAAATATTAGATCTTGCTACTCTTGAATGTAGAATATCTCCACAAATTGCAACCTTTAATCCTTGAATTTTTTTTTTCCTATTCAATATAGTTAATGCATCAAGTAATGCTTGGGTAGGGTGCTCTCTCCTTCCATCACCAGCATTTAAAACAGCACAATTAACTTTTTGAGATAAAAGATTACAAGCTCCTGAATCTTGATGTCTAATAACTATTATATCAGGATGCATTGCATTTAATGTCATTGCAGTGTCTATTAGCGTTTCACCTTTTTTAATTGCTGAGTTTGTTATATTCATTGACATAACATCTGCACCTAATCTTTTTCCTGCTAGCTCAAATGAGCTTTGTGTTCTTGTTGATGGTTCAAAAAAGAGGTTAATTTGAGTTTTCCCCTTAAGTAAATCTAATTTTTTATTTTTGCTTTTGTTTAATTCAATAAATTTTTCAGCTTCTTTTAAGATTAAATTAACATCATTTATTGATAAATCTTGAATACCTAGGAGATGTTTTTGAGAAATTTTAATAGCTTTGGTTTTAGTTGCCATTAAAACCAACTCTATAGCCACAAAGGTTGATTAATGCAAGTATTAATTATTAATAAAATCTATGGCACCCTGTAAGATAAATGCAGCAGCATTTTTATCTATATTTTTTTCTCTTTTAGTTACGTTAATACCTAAATTTTCGGTTAATTTAAACGCTCCAACTGTTGATAATCTTTCATCCCAAAGACTTATTGGAAGATCAATTTCTTTTGATATTGCTTTTGACACATCATTTACTGACTGAGAGGATTTACCTAAGCTACCATCCATATTAATTGGATTTCCAATAATTATTCCTTTAATATTATTTTCTTTAATAATATCCTCTAATTCATTGATAAGATCTTCAAATTTGGATTTGTTTATTGTTTTAAGCGGTGTGGCAATTTTTTGATTTTCATCACATATAGCTACACCAATTCTCTTTGAACCTAAATCAAGACCAATTAATCTAGATGTATTTAGCTGTTTCTTTTTAAATTCCTCAATTGTGATCATATTGTATATTATTTACTTAAGTGATAGTTTGCGGCAATATTTTTACCATATGAGTATAGATCTTAAAACAGTAAAGCACATTTCGAAATTAGCAAGAATTTCTATTGATGATGAAAAAGCTAATAAATTAAAGGGCGACTTAAATAATATATTTGAATTTATAGAAAAATTAAATGAATTAAATACTGATAATGTCCAAGCCTTAACATCAATTGCTGAAACCACCCTAAGATTTAGAAAAGATGAAATTAAATCAGAAAATATTAGAGAAAAAATTTTAAAAAACTCTCCTGAAGAAAATAAAGATTTTTTTGTTGTACCAAAGGTTGTTGAATAATGTCAGATATAACAAGTCAAAGTTTATTCGAATTAACATCGAATATAAAAGAAAAAAAACTATCTTCAGGGGAAATTACAAAAGCATTTATAGACCGTGCTGAAAAATCAAAAAAATTAAATGTTTATGTTACGGATAATTTTGAAAAAGCAATAGATCAATCAAAGAAATTTGATTCTAATCCTAACTTTGATTTAAAACTACCAGGTATTCCCATTGCTGTTAAAGATTTATTTTGTACAAATGGAGTTAGAACAACAGCAGGTAGCAAAATATTAAATAACTTCATTCCCACATATGAGTCTACAGTTACTCAAAATTTGTGGAGTCAAGGAGCAATACTTCTTGGTAAACTTAATTGTGATGAATTTGCTATGGGCTCTTCAAATGAAACTAGTTTTTTTGGAAATGTTCAAAATCCGGTAGGAGAAAATTTAGTTCCTGGTGGATCTTCAGGAGGTTCTTCTGCAGCTGTCGCTGCAAATTTAACTCCAGTTACCATTGGAACAGATACAGGTGGATCTATTCGTCAACCAGCATCATTTACAGGAACTGTTGGACTTAAACCTACATATGGAAGTTGTTCTCGTTATGGAATTGTAGCATTTGCTTCATCTTTAGACCAAGCAGGACCTATGACGAAAAATGTAAGAGACTGTTCTATGCTTTTAGAGGTGATCTCTTCATTTGATCAAAAAGATTCAACCTCAATTGATTACAAAAGAAATCATTATTCAAAAGAATTATCAAAAGATATTAAAGGAAAGAAAATTGGTATTCCTAAAGAATATAGAGTTGACAATATGCCTGACGAAATTGAACAGCTATGGAAAAATGGTATCTCATATGCAAAAGATTGCGGAGCAGAAATTATCGATATTTCGCTTCCACATACTAATTACGCATTACCAACTTATTATATTGTTGCACCAGCTGAAGCATCTTCAAATCTAGCAAGATATGATGGTGTTAAATACGGATTTAGATCTCCTGGTCAAAATTTAATAGAAATGTACGAAAAAACTAGATCTGAAGGTTTTGGTGATGAAGTTAAAAGAAGAATTATGATTGGAACTTATGTTTTATCTTCTGGTTACTATGATGCCTATTATCTAAAAGCGCAGAAAGTAAGACAATTAATAAAAAAAGATTTTGATGATGCCTTTTCTAAAGTTGATGCAATTTTAACTCCATCTACTCCAAGCTCAGCATTTAAAATTGGTGAAAAAACAAATGATCCAGTATCAATGTATTTAAATGATATATTTACAGTTCCAATAAATCTAGCGGGCTTACCAGGTATTTCTATACCAGCTGGTAAAGATAAAAATAATTATCCTTTAGGCCTTCAAGTAATTGGAAAACCTTTTGATGAACAAAATATACTTAATATTTCTTATGCATTAGAAGATAAGATTAATTTTAAAAATGATATTTCAGACTGGTGGTTAAGTGAGTAAAAATAGTGAATATCTTATTGAAAGAGAAAATAAACAATATGAAGTGATAATTGGTTTAGAAGTGCACGCTCAAGTTACTTCAGAGTCAAAACTTTTCTCTCAATCATCAACAAAATTTGGTGCAGAACCAAACACACAAGTTAGTCTCGTAGATGCAGCATTTCCAGGAATGTTACCAGTTATAAATGAATTTTGTATTGAACAAGCAATTAAAACTGGAATAGGACTTAAAGCCAAAATAAATAAAAAATCTGTCTTTGATAGAAAAAATTATTTTTATGCAGATTTACCCCAAGGATATCAAATCTCTCAATACAAATATCCAATTGTCGGTGAAGGAAAAGTTATTTTAGATATGCCGAATGGTCAAAAAGAAATTGGAATTGAAAGATTACACTTAGAGCAAGATGCAGGTAAAAGTATTCATGATATTGATCCAAATAATACATTAGTTGATTTAAATAGATCTGGAGTGGCTTTAATGGAAATAGTAAGTAAGCCTGATTTGAGATCTCCAGATGAAGTCAACGTTTATATAAAAAAATTAAGATCGATAATGAGATATTTAGGAACATGTGATGGCAATATGCAAGAAGGTTCTTTGAGGGCAGATGTTAATGTATCAGTAAGATTAAAAGGGGAGACTGAATTTGGCACCAGGTGTGAAATTAAAAATGTTAATTCAATAAAATTTATGCAAATGGCAATAATATCCGAAGCAAATAGACAAATAGATTTGTTAGAGGAGGGGAAAGACATAGATCAAGAGACAAGACTTTTTGACACTAAAAGAAATGAGACAAGATCTATGAGATCAAAAGAAGACGCGCATGATTACAGATATTTTCCTGATCCAGATCTATTACCGCTTGAAATAAGCCAAGAGTTAATTGAAAAAATAAAATCAGATATACCTGAATTACCAGATGAAAAGAAAAAAAGATTTATAGACAAATTTAATCTTTCACCATATGAAGCAACAATTTTGGTATCTGATATTGAAACATCAAATTTCTTTGAGGAAGTTATAAAAAATTCAGATGTTAAATTAGCAACAAACTGGATTACAGGTGAATTATTTGCAGTTTTAAATGAAAAAAATTTAGAAATATCTCAAAGCCCAGTTAGTGCAAAAAATCTATCAAAACTTATAAACCTTATAAAAGATGGAACTATATCAGGAAAAATAGCTAAAACGGTTTTTGAACAAATGATAGATGGAGATCAAGATCCATTAATAATAGTAAAAGAAAAAGGTTTAAAACAAGAAAGCGATCCAAAAGCGATAGAGGAATTGATAAATAAAGTTATTGAAAATAATTCAGATAAGGTTGCTGAATATAAATCTGGTAAAGATAAATTATTTGGTTTTTTTGTTGGTCAAGCCATGAAAGAAAGTAAAGGAAAAGGCAATCCTCAATTAATAAACAAAATATTAAAAGAAAAGTTGAATGGATAAAAATTTCATAATTGATCAAAATATGATCAATTATATTTTTTCACATACAAATAATCTTCACAAAGTACAAAAAAAATTATTAAAATATAACGAAAAACTTGGTCATATTAAAAAATTACAAATTTCAACTCTACAAGCTAACTTCATACAATTTATCATAAAAATTAATAACTATAAATCATATTTAGAAATTGGCACTTTTACAGGTTACAGCATTTTATCTGCTGCACTTGCCTTACCTAAGAATTGCAAATTAATTGGTATAGATAAAAATTTAAAAACTAACAATGAGGCAATTAAGTTTTTTAAAGAAGCAAAGCAAGATAAAAAAATAAATCTTTTTTGTGAAAATGGAAAAATTGCTCTTGAAAAACTAATTAAGAAAAAGGAAAAATATGACGTGATATTAATTGATGCAGATAAAGAAAATTATATAAATTATTTTAATCAGTCTCTTAAATTAAAAAGCAAAAAGGGTATAATTTTAATTGATAATACACTTTGGAAAGGAGATGTTGCAAATCCAAAGATAAAAGACAAATTAACTATAAAATTAAGAGAATTTAATAAATACATAAAAAAATCACCTATTAATAAGTATATTTTACCAATTGGTGATGGTTTTACAGTTTGTTGGTAATTATGTTTGAAATCCTATCTTTTTATAAAATATCAAAACTTAATAAATTAAAAATTATTAAAAAAAATATTTTAAAAGAAACTAACAAGCTTGATATTAAAGGTCTTATAATATTATCTCCTGAAGGAATTAATGGTACAATATCAGGTAGTCATAAAAAAATTAAACTTACAATTACAAAAATAAAGAATATCTTATCAATTGATAGATTTGATATTCAAAATAAATTTAACTCAAAAATTTTACCATACACAAAAAATAAAGTTAAAATAAAAGATGAAGTAGTTCCAATTAATGAAAAAATTAATTTTAAAAATTTTTTTAATAAGAAATATTTATCACCTAAAAAATGGGACGAATTTATATCTAAAAAAAATATTAAACTGATTGATGCCAGAAAACCTTTTGAATATAAGATTGGTACATTTAAAAATGCTCTTAATCCAGAAACTAAAAATTTTAGAGATTTTAAAAATTATTTATCAAAATTTAGTAAAGATGAATCAATAGGGATGTTTTGCACCGGAGGTATCAGGTGTGAAAAAGCGTCTAATTATCTTAATAATAAAGGTTTTAAAAATGTTTATATGCTTAAGGGTGGTATCTTAAATTATCTTAACAAAACTGATCCAAAAAAAAGTATGTGGAATGGTGAATGTTTTGTTTTTGATAAAAGAGTTACTATTAAAAAAAACCTAGAAATTGGAAATTATACTGTTTGTGGTGGTTGTAGAATGCCATTGCATAAAAAACTAACCAAATCAAAAAATTATAAAGTAGGCCTATCATGTCCAAATTGTTTTGATAAATTGACAAATGATCAAATAAAACGTTTCACAATGAGGCACAATCAAATGATAAATTCAAAAAAATAATATCATGAATATATTAAGTGATGACATCAAAGAATTAATTAAAAAATTAGCGATACCTGCATCTGTAGGTACACTCTTTCAAACGTTATATAATATTGCTGATACATATTTTGCAGGAAAAATATCACCTGAAGCTTTGTCAGCTTTAACAAAATCTTTTCCAATTTATTTTATTATTATTGCCTCATCTATTGGTATCACAGTTGCAGGTACATCACTGATAGGTAATAGCATTGGAGAAAAAAATAATAAAAATGCTTCAATTTATTTCTGCCAATTAATTTTCTTTTCTTTTTTGATAATTCTGTTGATTACTTTTATTGGTTTAAATTATGCATCAGACCTTTTTTCAATTATGGGTTCAACTAACGAGGTAATAAATCTTGGCTTACAATATACAGATATCATTTTCCTTGGTTCGTTTATTTTTATTTTAGTTGTTGCATTAAATTCATTACTTCATGCAGAAGGTGATACGAAAACTTATAGAAATGCTTTAATATTATCTTTTTTTTTAAACATATTGTTAAATCCAATTTTAATATTTGGATTTTATTTCATACCAGCTTTGGGTATGAAGGGTATTGCAATAGCAACTCTAATTGCTCAAACGGTTGCTTTTTTAATCATATTTAAAAAAGTTTTAAAAAGTAAATTAATTAAAAACATACTTATTTCTTATTTTATTCCTAAATTTTTTTTTTTAAAAAATATTTTTTTTCAATCTATGCCAATAATAATTTCAATTTGCGGTTATTCTATTGCTTCTGCTATTGTATTCAAATATGCAGGTTTATCAGGAGAATATGCAGCAGCTGGTTATGGAGCTGGCACCAAAATAGAACAAGTGGTTTTATTGCCAATCTTGGGCATAAATACAGCAATTATCACAATTATTGCTCAAAATTTTGGTGCACGAAATATTTTAAGAATTAAAGAAACGTACTTCCAAGCTATAAAATATGCTTTCATTATAATGATTATTTCTTCTTTTATTATTTATTTTGGTGCTGAAATGATAACAAAATTATTTTCAAAAGATTTAGAGGTCGTTGAATTTGGAAAATTATATTTAGAGATTTCAGCCTTTGTGCTACCAGCTTATCCAATATTTTTTTTATCAAATGGTTTTTTTATGGCTTTAAAAAAAGCTGAAAACGCATTAATTGCTAATATTTGCCGAAATGGAATTTTTCCATTTGTCGTATTTTATACTGCAATTTATTTTAATTCTGACTTTTCTGAATTTTTTTGGTTATGGGTAATATTCAATTGGATTTTCTCTCTGATGTATCTTGGTTATACTTATTTTTATTTGAATTATAAATTAGACAAAATTAGAGCTATCAACTAACCATTCATAAAGGTGTTCTGAAAACGATCTTCTTACAAATAAATTAACATTATTCTTTGACTTGTGGTGAAGAATTACATCAATATGATTTACTATTGTTTGTGTTGATGAACCAACATTATTTTTAAATTTTTCGAAATTAAAAGGTGATCCAGATGATAATAATTCAAATATATTTTCTCCTTTGATATTTATGCAAATTAATTGTGAAGAGATATCAGTAATTGATCCAAAATTTAAAGACGAAATATCTTTATAAAGTTGATCAAAAATATTTGAATTTTTATTTTCATCAAAATATATCATCCATTCATCCGGACTTAGCCACAAAACATCACAGTTTTCATTTGATGAACTGGTATTTGACTCAGAAGGTAAAATAATAGATAGAATTTTACCCACTTTGGTAAAAAATTCTTTATTTTTTCCCCTGATATTAATTTTAATTTTTTCTTCAGATAAATTAATATCGATATTGTTTTTATTAATATTCGAAATATTTGGATGTAAAATGTCAAGCATTTAGTCTTTTATTCTCCTTATCTAAAAAAATTGTGTCAGAAACGGTCACATTAATATTTTTGTTTTCCATTGGAATAATTAATTTTTGACCTTTCATTGTTTTTCCACTCCTAACTACAGCCAAGGCAATTGATTTATTTAGGTTTGGACTAAAATAGCTGGAAGTTACATGTCCTAGCATATCTATAGGCTTTGATTTAACGTTTGAAACAATTTGAGCACCTTCTTCCAAAATTTCTTTTGGATCATCTGTAAGTAGTCCTACCAATTGCTTTCTATCTTCTCTCATAGTATCACTTCTATATAAAGATCTTTTACCAATGAAGTCATATTTCTTTTTACTTACAATCCAATCCATCTGTAAGTCTGAAGGAGTCATTGTGCCGTCTGTATCTTGTCCAACAATAATGAAACCTTTTTCAGCTCTGAGTAGGTGCATTGTTTCGGTACCATAAGGTGTCAAATTAAACTCTTTCCCAGCTTCTATACACATTTTCCATAATGAATGTCCATATTTCGACTCTATGTTAATTTCATAGCTTAGTTCACCCGTAAAACTTATTCTCATTATTCTACAATTTATATTTTCAATTTTATCTTCTTTAAAAGACATATGAGGAAAGTTTTCATCATTTAAATCTAAATTTGGAAAAAGTTTGTTAAGAATTTTTTTTGAATTTGGACCGCAAATACTTGCTGTAGAATAATGATCTGTCACTGATGTTAAATAAACATCTAACTCTGGCCACTCCGTTTGTAAATAATCCTCAAGTTTGCTTAATACATTTGCAGCTCCCCCAGTGGTGGTTGTCATTAGGTAATGATTTTCAGATATTCTTGTAGTAACACCGTCGTCATAAACCATACCATCCTCGTTTAGCATAAGTCCATATCTACATTTTCCGATTGCAAGTTTTGACCAAGCATTTGTGTAAATTCGATTTAAAAATTCTGATGCATCTGATCCTTGGATATCAATTTTTCCTAGAGTTGATGCATCTAAGATACCCGCACTATCACGTGCGGCTTTACTTTCTCTTTGAACAGCATCATACATATTTTCCCCATTTTTTGGATAGTACCAAGGTCTTTTCCACTGACCAACATTTTCAAATTCTGCATTATTTTCCACATGCCATTCATGCATAGATGTTTTTCTTACTACTTCAAAAAATTTTCCAACATTTCTCCCAACTAGTGTTCCGAAAGTTAATGGTGTGAATGGTGGTCTAAATGTAGTTGTTCCTAATGTACCCATTTTTACACCAGCTGTATCAGCTATAATCCCAAGTGCGTGCATATTAGATAACTTTCCCTGATCTGTTGCCATACCAGTCGTTGTATATCTTTTTACATGTTCAATTGATCTAAAGCCTTCTTTTAAGGCTAATTTAATATCTTTTGCAGTTGAGTCATTTTGAAAATCTATAAAGCATTTTGTTTTACCTAAAGGTATTTTATTTGGTAAAAGCCATATATTTCTTTTATCATATTCTTTAGAGCAAATAATATTTGTATCCTGGTAATCTTGATTATCTATATCTAAGAATTTATTAATTTTATTGACTGTTTTATCTATAATATTTTCTAAATCAAAATCTCCATTGCATGAACCAACAGAAATTTGATCTTCACTATTTTCTTTTGGTAAGAATACTTGGTCTTCATCTCTAAAATCTAATTTACCTCCAGATTGAGTATGCATATGCACCATAGGTGTCCATCCACCACTCATTCCTAAACAGTCACAACTTAATCTAATTTTATTGCCTACAGTTGTATTTCCATCTTCCGATAGTCTCATGATTTCTAATGAATTTATTTTTCTGTATCCAAAAGTATTTGTTACAACATGATTGAAGTAGATTTTTATCCCTAGACTTTCTGCTTGTTTGATTAATTCAGAGCTAGCAGATTTTCTTAAATCAACAATTATATTCTTTATACCTTTTTTATGAAGTGAAATTGAAGTTTCGTATGCACTATCATTATTTGTAAATAATATTATATTTTCTCCACAGGTAACGCCGTAATAATCCAAATATTTGTTTATAGAATTAGATAATAATATTCCTGGTCTATCATTATTATTGAATACAAGTGGTCTTTCAATTGATCCAGTTGCAATTACAACTTTTTTTGCTCTTATTTTCCATAATCGTTGTCTAATCTTATTTTTCTTTTTTTCCTCTGGTAAATGATCTGTTAAATTTTCTTTAGCTAAAAGAAAATTGTATCCATGATAGGCTGCAATACTTGTTCTTGTCTTAATTGTTAAATTACTTAATTTTTTTATTTCTTGAATTTCATTTTTTAACCATTCACTTGATAATTTATCATCAATCTTAATAGATTCATTATTTTGATAAATTGTAGAACCACCTAGTATTTTTTTGTCATCTACTAATAAAGTTTTTAAATTATTTTTTGCAGCCATTTTTGCAGCAATAATACCTGAAACTCCACCACCAATTACCAATACATCGTAGTGAACATATTTGTGATCATAGATATCAGGATCTGGTTCTGTAGGAGATTTTCCCAAACCTGCAGATAATCGTATTAATGGTTCATATACCTTTTTCCAAAAACTCTTTGGCCACATAAATGTTTTATAATAAAAGCCTGCAGGAATTAACGGTGATATAAAATTATTAATACCCCCAATGTCAAATTTTACGTTAGGCCAGCAATTTTGAGAACTTGCTTCTAATCCTTCATACAATTCTAACTCGGTTGCTCTTACATTTGGTTCTGTTAGGTCTTTTTTACTACCAATTTGACAAATTGCATTAGGCTCTTCTGCTCCACAAGAAACTATACCCCTTGGTCTGTGATATTTAAAACTTCTACCGACTAAATGTATACCATTTGCCAAAAGTGCAGATGCCAAGGTATCACCTTCATATCCAAAGTAAGTCTTGCCATCATATTTAAAGGAAACTCTCTTAGTTTCATCAATATATTCGGTTTTATGAATTCTATAATTGGGCATTACTTATAATTAACAGGAGGTTTTTCACCCATTTTATAAACAGATAATATTTTATCATTCGATGTGTTTCTAACGACATTGAACCATTTTCTGCATCCGTGAACATGATTCCATCTTTCAAATTGAATACCTTTAATATTTTTTCTCATAAATAGATATTCCGCCCATTCATCATCGCTAAGTTCGGTTGGTTGTTTTGGTCTAACTATATGAGCTTCGCCACCTGAAGAAAATTCACTTTGATCTCTCTCTCCACAAAATGGACAATTAATTAAAAACATTACTAATGTGCAACTGCTGCAGCACCATGTTCATCAACAAGATCACCGCTTACAAATCTATTTAAATTGAATGCTGCATTTAATTTATGTGGCTCATCATTTGCTATAGTGTGAGCAAATAAATCACCCGATCCTGGAGTAGCTTTAAAACCACCAGTACCCCAACCGCAATTAAAATATAAACCTTTTATGTTAGTTTTACTTATAATTGGGCTTGCATCTGGACATATATCAACAATTCCTCCCCATTGTCTTAACATCTTCATTCTACTAAAAATAGGGTAGAGTTCTAAAATAGCCTTTAAAGTTTCTTCAACTATATTATGACTACCTCTTTGTGTATATGAAACGTATGAATCTGTTCCCGCACCTATAACTAATTCACCTTTATCAGATTGACTTACATAAGCATGAACTGCATTTGACATTACAACAGTATCAATAATTGGTTTTACTGGCTCTGACACTAACGCTTGTAATGGTTTACTTTCAAGAGGTAGTTTTAATCCAGCCATATTCGCAATTACACTTGAGTGGCCTGCTGCAACAACACCAATTTTATTTGTTTTTATAAATCCTTTAGTTGTCTCTAATCCTTCAACTTTATCACCATTTCTTTTAATGCCTTTAACTTCACAGTTTTGAATTATATCAACGCCCATTTCGCTTGCTCCTCTTGCATAACCCCAGGCAACAGCATCATGTCTTGCAGTTCCCGCTCTTCTTTGTAACGTTCCACCCAAAACAGGGTATCTGATATCAGGTGATGTATTTATAATTGGGCAAAATTTTTTAACTTCCTCAGTATTTAACCAAACAGCATCAATTCCGTTTAGTCTATTGGCATGTGTTCTTCTTTTTAAATCTCTTACATCTTGAAGATTGTGAGCTAAATTCATTACACCTCTTTGACTGAACATCACATTGTAGTTTAGCTCTTGAGATAAATTTTCCCATAGTTTAAGCGCATGATCGTATAAACCAGCACTAGCATCCCATAAATAATTTGATCTAATGATTGTAGTGTTACGCCCTGTATTTCCACCACCAATCCAACCTTTTTCTAAGACTGCAATATTTTTTAAATTATGTTTCTTTGCTAAATAATAAGCAGTAGCTAAACCGTGTCCACCACCACCCACAATAATAGCTTCGTATTCTTTTTTTGGCTCTGGATTTCCCCAAGCTTGTTGCCAATTCTCATGCTGTGATAAAGCATTTTTTATTAGAGAGAATACTGAATATTTGTTTTTCATATTTTGGAGAAATTACTTGAATATGATTGAATATTCAATGATTTCAAGTTACACATATTATCGTGGAAGGATGGGTGAGCTGGTTTAAACCAGCGGTTTGCTAAACCGCCGTACGCTTGAAAAGGTGTACCGAGGGTTCGAATCCCTCTCCTTCCGCCACTAATAGAGCGGATTATTTCTAAAAAAATCTTTTAAAAATATTGGTTTTTGAGACAAAATGTATCTATAAACATTGTAATTCTCCATAACCCTCTGAACATAGTTTCTGGTCTCTTTAAACTTAATAAGTTCTACCCAATCAACATAATCGATTTGTTTCTTTTGAGGATCTTTATTTATTTTTTTCCAATACTTCACTCTTTTTGGTCCTGCATTATATGCTGCTACAGCGAAAGGGTAGGATCCATCATAATCAAGAATTAAACCTGCAATATAAAAAGATCCCAAATTTATATTATACTCAGGACTTGTTGTTAAACGAGATTTTGAATAAGAAACTTTTGCCTGCTTAGCAACTGTCTTTGCAGTATAAGGCATCAACTGCATTAAACCTTGTGCTCCAACTCTACTTCTTGCAGATATATCAAACTCACTTTCTTGTCTTATAATAGATAAAATTAAAGCTTGTTCTGGTATTTTTCTTGATCCAACTTTATTCGGAGTGCTTATTACTGGATAATTATATTTGTTATGAAACCTTTTTTGATAAGATGCTATTTTAGAAACCTGAATAGCAAAATCAAATCTAGAGATGTCAGTTGCTAGTTTTGCTGCCAATATTTCACTCCCTGCTGAAACATTGTCATTTGCTAGAAATCTTAAAATATGTTTTGTATATTTATCTTTTTTTACTTCATCTAATAAATGTACTATTGCGACTAATTTATTTTTGTAAAAACTTTCAGCATAATTTTTATCAACTTGAGTACTTTCTTTAAGTTCAAAAGTTTTATTTGGATATATTTTCATATGAGATAATTGACCATAATAGGTTGTTAGATATTTTGAACCTTCTTTAAACCATTTATCTGCTTCCTCCTTATTATTTAGTTCTAAATTCACTTTTCCAAGCCAATAAGCACCTCTTGATAAACTAATTGGATATCCAACATTATTATAAAATTTAGTAAAATGACTTTTTGCTAATATTGGGTCTTTTAAGAAACTTAAAGCAATCCATCCACTCATCCATTCAGCTTCAGCTAATTCAGCACCCTCTGATAGACCATGTTTACTTGTAATTTTATAAGCTTGCTCATATCTTTTCTTATAAATAAGTGATCTCGCAATTATCGATCTTTCAACCCACCATTTATCTGGGCGAACCATATAGCCTTTATTATTTTTTATACTTAGTAAAATTTCTAAAGAACTATCAACTCTTCCTCTTTTCCTTCTCCATTTGAGTCTATCATAATTTAAACCTGCATCCTTTTTTAAACTTGCAGGTACATTTGATATAGCGCTATCAACACCATAAGATCTGCTCATTAACAGTTGCCTAGCTGTATATAAAAGTTGATAATCTTTAGGTAGATATCTTAACATTCTTTTGAGGTCCCAATATTTATTCTCCCAAGCTAAATAATCAGCTCTTTTAATATAATCACTACTGTTCAAATATTTTTTAAATTTCTTTCTAAAAAAAATAAGATCATTTTTACTTAAATCAGCTGTAATAAACCCTTCTTTTATTAAATTTATAGCTGCCTCTTTATTTTTTGATAACAAAGCATCGCCTAGCATCATTTTTCCAAATCCACTTAAAGGAGGGTGTTTATCGAACCACTGTATAATTTCATTTTTAGTATGATTTTTAGAATTTATTTTATGCTCTCCTAAGTAACGAACTCTATCTATCCTTGGATAATCCTTTACTCTTTCGATAAACTGTTTATATTCTGTAAAAGTAGCCCTGTTACCAGTTGTAAGTAGATGTCTCCATTGAATAAAATCATAAATAGATCTTGCTCTTGCTTTACTTGCAGCTTTTTTTGCATCCTTCCAATTACTTTTCTCCATAAATGAAATAGCTTGTTTTGCATATCTCAAATCTCTATCGCTATAAAATTTTTGTTTTTTTATCTTTCTTAATTTTTCTTTAACTATTAGAGGCTTATTTTTTGGAATTATTACACCATCAATTTTCTTAAATATCTCCGTGGTAGTAATTTTTATTTCCTTTTGAATTTCATCTTCTTTTTCAGATGGTTTTGGTAGAGGAATGATTTCAGCTATTTTTTTTGTTGTATTTTTTTCATTTAAATCTGGTTTTTTAATAGGAAGTATAGTTTCATTTGAAAAAGCAGATTGAAACGATAAGAAAAAAAGGATAATTGTTGTAAATAATTTTAAATACATTTTATTAAATCAAACAACTTATGTTATAAATAATTATGTTTAAAGGATCAAATGTAGCATTAATTACACCGTTTAAAGACAACAAGCTAGACGAAGAGAGTTACATAAAAATAATAAATCATCATCTGGAAAATGGAACAAATGGGTTAGTTCCAGTTGGAACAACAGGTGAGTCACCAACATTATCACATGATGAACATGAGAGAACAATTGAATTGTGTATAAAAGAAGCAACCGGCAAACTTCCCATAATAGCCGGCACAGGATCTAATTCTACAGAAGAAGCCGTATCATTAACTAAACACGCTGAAAAAGCTGGTGCGGATGGTGCTTTAGTTGTTACACCATATTATAATAAACCCACTCAAGAAGGATTATATCAACATTATAAATCAATCAATGATAACTGTGGAATTCCAATTATAATTTATAATATTCCAAGCCGTTCAGTAATCGATATGAGCGTTGAAACAATGGCTAGATTATATGAACTAAAAAATATAGTTGGAGTTAAAGATGCAACAGGTGATCTAAATCGTGTTGATCAACAAAAAGAAAAAATGGGTAATGATTTCATTCAACTTACTGGAAACGATGATAATGCTTTTGAATTTAATAAACGTGGAGGCGTTGGAACAATTAGTGTTACAGCAAACGTAGCTCCTAAATTATGTTCTGAATTTCAAAAATTATCAAAATCTTCAAATGAGGATGATTTAAAAAAGGCTCAACAACTTGATGATATGTTGCAACCGTTGCATAAAAATTTATTTATAGAAAGCAATCCTTCACCAGTTAAGTATGCTGCTAAATTACTTGGTCTTTGCGATGATACTGTAAGATTACCTTTGGTAAAAATAACTGAAAATACAAAAAAGGAAGTCGAGAAAGCATTGAAAGTAGCAAAACTTATTAATGAGTGATAAATCTACATCTGGTATCAAGATCATTACAATAAATCGAAAAGCGTCTTTTAATTTTTTCTTTAAGGAAATCTTAGAAGCAGGAATTGTACTAAAAGGTTCTGAAATAAAATCTGTAAGAGATGGAAAAATAAATATAGCAGATTCATACGCAGTAGAAAAAGAAGGAGAAATTTTTTTAATTAATTCACATATACCCATATATAAACAAGCCAGTTATTCAAATCACAATCCTTATTCAGAAAGAAAATTGTTATTTAACAAAAGGGAAATTAATAAACTAATTGGTAAAATGAACGAGGATGGTCTAACTTTAGTTCCAACTAAAATGTATTTTAAAAAAGGTAAAGCTAAAGTTGAAATAGCAGTTGCAAAGGGCAAAAAACAATACGATAAGCGACAAACCAAAAAAACTAAAGATTGGAACCGTGAAAAAGCGAGATATTTCAGACGCTCAAGTTAAAAATGTGTATCTATCAATAGGTTCTAATTTAGGAAATAGAATACATTTTTTAGAAAAATCTAAATATTTATTGGAAACTCATGATATTAAAATTATCAAAATATCTAGTTATTATGAGACTGAGTCATGGCCAGATCCTAGTTTTCCAAAATTTATTAATGCTGTATTACAGATAAAAACAAAATTAAATCAATTTGAGTTGTTCAAAATAATTAAGTCTATAGAAAAAAAATTAGGCAGAAAAATAGCTCCTAAAAATCATCCAAGAAATTGTGATATTGATATATTAGACTTTAATGGAAAGATCACTAAATCAAATAAAAAATTTATCAACTTAGAGATCCCGCATCCAAGAATGCATAATAGAAACTTTGTACTTATGCCACTGTTTGAAATATGCAAAAATTGGTCTCACCCAAAATTAAAAAAAAATATAGTAAAACTCTTAACTTCTTTAAAAAAAAATAATTTAAGAAGTATTAAAGTTATCTAAATAAGTGATATAATAAATTTATGCTAAATTCTGACGAATTAATAAATAAGGTTAAATCATACAATAAGTTTCTTAACCCAGAAACTCTAAGCAAAGCATATGATTTTGCAGTGAAAGTTCATAAAGATCAAAAACGACAATCAGGAGATCCCTACGTCATTCATCCTGTTGCTGTTGCAAATATTTTAACCGAACTTAAGTTGGATAGTGCAACGATAGCAACGGGTTTACTTCACGATACCATAGAAGATACTTATGCAACTTATAAAACTATAGAAGAACAATTTGGAAAAGAAGTTGCTGATTTAGTTGATGGAGTTACAAAAATTTCAGTTTTTGAAAACCAAGCTATTTCTAATTCAAAAGCTGAAAATTTTAGAAAACTCATCCTGGCAACTTCTAAAGATATTAGAGTCCTTCTTGTGAAACTTGCAGATCGTTTGCATAACATGCGAACTTTGAAGGCTATTGATAAAGAGGAAAAAAGAAAAAGAATTGCAAAAGAAACTATGGAAATTTATGCTCCTCTAGCTGATAGAATGGGAATGAATAGAATAAGAGATGAACTTGAAGATCTTTCTTTCGATATTTTAAATCCTGAGGCAAGAAAGATGATCAAAGATAGATTAGACACAATAAAAGATAATAATTTAATTAATTATAATTCAGTTCTTAGTGAATTTGAAAATCTATTAAATGAAAATAATATTGATTTTAAAATTTATTCGAGAGAAAAAACACCTTTTTCTATTTGGAGAAAAATACAAAAAAAAAGAACCTCACTAGAGCAAATTACAGACATAATTGGTTTTAGAATAATTTTAGATAATGTTGAAAATTGTTACAAAACTTTAGGCGTAATTCATAATAAATGGAATTGCATACCTGGTAGATTTAAAGATTACATTTCATCTCCAAAAATAAATAATTATAAATCTCTTCATACAGCAGTGATCGGTCCAAATAAAAGACCTATTGAAATACAACTAAGAACACAACAAATGCATGAATTTGCGCAAAGAGGTATTGCTTCTCATTGGAAATATAAATCGTCAGAAAAGTTTAACTCTTTGACTTGGAAGGAATATGATTGGTTAGCAGATCTAGTAGAAATTATTGATAAAAATGAAAATCCTGAACATTATTTTGAGTATACAAAACTGCAAATGTTTCAAGAAAATGTTTTTTGTTTTACACCAAAAGGCTCAGTTATAAAATTACCCAAAGAAGCAAGTCCAATTGATTTTGCTTATGCTGTTCACACTAAAGTAGGTGATACTGCAATTGGATGTGAAATAAATGGAAAGGAAAGTCCTCTACAATCAATATTGCGAAATGGAGATGTAGTTAAAATATTAACATCAAAAAAAGATTCACCTTCTTTGCATTGGATAACAAGTGCTAAAACCGGTAAAGCTAGAGCTGCTATAAGAAGATACTGGCAATACAAAGAAGACAGCAAGCCTACTGAAAAAAAATATAACACCACACTTTGGATGTCTTTACCTGACAGACCTGGAATATTAGGTGACGTTACAACAATGATTGGAACGAATAATGTAAATATTTCAAGTGTTGAAATGGTGGAAAAGACTAAAAGAACCATTAATTTTAGATTCAACCTAATTATTCAAGATTTGAAAAACTTTACAAAACTTATTAGTGAGCTAAAACAGAAAGAATATAACTTCAAAATAATTAGACATAAAAACAAAAAATATGCTTTCTTTAAAAGATTCTTTAGCGGTTTTAAAAAAAACTAAGGCACTTTTAGAAGGACATTTTGTTTTATCTTCAGGTTTACATTCACCCCAGTATGTTCAGTGCGCTAAATTATTAAGTTATCCAAAAAAATCAGAAGAATTTTGTAAATCCTTAAGCACTAAAATAAAAAAAAAATTCAAAAAAATTGATATAATTTTGTCACCAGCTATGGGCGGTATTGTTATAGGTTATATTATTGGAAATTTATTGAATAAGGAGACAATATTTTGTGAGAGAGTTAATGGGAAATTTATTTTAAGAAGAGGTTTTTCAATTAAAAAAAATTCTAAAGTTTTGATAGTAGAAGACGTAATTACTACGGGTAAGTCAAGTTTAGAATGTGCTCGACTTGTAAAAAAATATAAATCAAAAGTAGTTGGATATGCGTGTTTGATTAATAGATCTAATAAACCAAGTTTAAAAATTAAAGATAAAAATATTGTTTCGCAAATTAAATTAGAAATCCCAACTTATAAAAAAAATGATTTACCAATTGAGTTAAAAAAAATTCCAATCGCAAAACCTGGAAGTAGATATTTAAAATGAAATCTAGACTAGGTGTTAACGTAGACCATATTGCAACATTAAGAAATGCCAGAGGAGAGGGGCATCCAGATCCTGTTTCATATGCAAGACAAGTTATGAATTTCGGTGCAAATTCTATTACTATTCATTTAAGAGAAGATCGTAGACATATTCGAGATGAAGACGTAGCTATATTTTCAAAAATTAAAAGAGTACCAATAAATTTAGAAATGGCTGCTAACAATGAAATGCTCAAAATTGCACTAAAATATAAACCTAATTTTGTTTGTATAGTTCCTGAAAAAAGGAATGAAATAACTACCGAAGGAGGTTTAAATATCACAAAAAATAAAAAAATAATTAAAAAAGTAATTAGTAAATTAAATTCAAAAAAAATTAGAACAAGTCTTTTCATCAATCCAAATATTAAAGATGTTTTTGCATCAAAAGAATTAAATACGAAATGTGTGGAACTTCATACAGGAAAATTTGCTTTAAAAGTTAAAAATAACAAAAATTATTTAGTCGAGTTCAATAAAATAAAAAATTGTGCCACGTTAGCAAAAAAACTAGGCATGGAAGTTCATGCAGGTCATGGACTAGATTATAAATCAACTAAAATTTTGAAAAAGATTAAATCTATAGAAGAATTTAATATTGGACATTTTATAATTGGAGAGGCCATCTTGTTTGGTATGAAAAAAGTAATCACTAATTTTAGAAAAATATTAAACTAATGATAATTGGTAACGGTGTTGATATTATTGATAATAAAAGAATAGAAGAATCCCTAAAAATTAAAGGTTTTAAAAAAAGACTCTTTACATTGAATGAAATTAAACAATCAAAAAAATACAGAAACAAAACGAATTACTTTGCAAAAAGATTTGCTGCTAAAGAAGCTTTTGTTAAATCAATAGGCACAGGCTTTAGAGATAATATTAATTTTAATGATATTGAAATATACAATAATAAGAATGGATCACCTAAAATTAAAATTTCGCAGAAAATACAAGATATATTAAAAAAAAAATTTAAATTAAAGAATTACGATATACATCTTTCACTTTCAGATGAAAAAAACCACTCAATTGCATTTGTTATTTTGAATAGAAAAAAATGAAAAATTTCATAATTGATAATACTAAAACATTATTTTATGCATTAATAATTGCAGTATTTATAAGATCAATATTAATCCAGCCATTTTATATACCATCATCATCAATGGAAACTAACTTGCTTGTGGGTGACAGATTATTTGTTACAAAATTTTCTTACGGATATAGTAAACATTCATTTCCTTTTAGTCCTCCTATTTTTAAAGGACGTATATTAAATAAAAACCCTAAAAGAGGAGATGTCATAGTTTTTAAAACACCGGCTGATAATCGTACAGATTATATTAAAAGATTGATTGGTTTACCAGGTGATACAATTCAATTTATTGATGGTGATTTATATATAAATTCTAATCAAGTATTAAAAACAATTAAAAGCAAAAATGATAAGTTATATTGTGGATCATCCCAAATTGATGTTAATATATTTGAAGAAAAACTTCCAAATGGAAAAAGTTATTTAGCTGCATATAGAACTGATATAACTTTTTCTAATTCAGATAAATATATTGTTCCTGAAAATCACTTTTTTTTCTTAGGTGACAATAGGGATTGTTCTAAAGACAGCAGATTTCTATCTGAAGTTGGTTATGTTAATCAAAATAATTTAGTTGGAAAAGCACAAATTTTATTTTTTTCATCTAATCCAAGGAAAGGAAGTATCTTTAACATTTTCAAATGGAATGAAATAGTTCGATTTGAAAGATTTTTTAATAAAATAATTTAAATAAATGAAGTTAAACAAACTACAGAAGAAAATAGGTATTAGCTTTAAAGATGACAAACTATTGATACAAGCTTTAACACACAAAAGTTTTGATACAAAAAATAATTATGAAAAACTAGAATTTTTAGGTGATAGAGTTTTAGGATTTGTTATATCAAAGAAACTTTTAGAGTTATATCCAAATGAAAAAGTAGGTATGATTGACAAAAAACTTGCAAATTTAGTTAATAAAAATAAGTGTTTTGAAATTGGCAAGGAATTAGAATTGGATAATTATATTTTAACAGGAAACACAGAAAAGAAAAAAAAAGTCAATATTGAAAAAAAAATTATATCTGATTGTTGTGAGTCTTTGATAGGAGCAATTTATATAGATAAAGGTTTTGAGGTTTCGTCAAAATTTATATTAAATTATTGGAAAATTTATTTAAATTTATCAGATATTACTGTAATCGACTCCAAAACAAGATTACAAGAATATTCATTAAAGAAATTTAAAGCATTGCCAATATATAAAGTTATTTCTAATACAGGACCAAGACATAAACCAAATTTTAAAATTAGTGTAAAAATTAAGGATAGCAAAACAGTTATTGCTGATGGTAGTTCAAAAAAAAATGCAGAACAAGCCGCAGCTATGAAACTTTTAGAAACTATTAAAATATAATGAATTGGCAAGATAAAGGTTATTTACTTTCAAAAAATAAATATAATGAAAATTCTGTAATATCTGAATTTTATACTGAAGATCACGGAAAAATTTCAGGAATTATTTTTGGAGGAACTTCAAAAAAAATAAAAAACTACCTATTTGAGGGTAATAAATTGCATATAAATTACAATTCAAAATCTCAATCAAAAATTGGTTCTTTAAAAGTTGAAATTGATGAATTTAAAACTCCTTACTTTTTAGAGGATAAGCAAAAACTCCTTTGTATAATTTATACAATGAATTTGATTAAAATTTTAACAGTAGAGAACGAAAAAAACAGAGAGATTTATAACTTAATTGATAATTATTTTGAGATATTAAAAGATGAAGAGTGGCTTTCAAAGTTTGTAAATTGGGAGTTAAACTTTTATAAATTAATTGGGTATGACATAGACTTTAATGATTATGTAGAGAAAGTTTCTGAAGGTAATAAAATTAATTATAAACTAAAAAATTCTGGCAAATTCATTCCAAATTTTTTAGTAAATAAAGATGAAGAAGATATAAGCTTTGAAGATACTTTTGATGCTTTAAAAATTGTAGGAGATTTTTTAGATAAAACAATAGTTAAACCGAACAATCTTAATTTTCCCAAAACAAGATTTAATTTTCAAAATTCTTTAAAATTAATCTAGTTTTATTTGATCAGCAAAATAGGTTATAATAGCACTTGCTCCAGCTCTTTTAAAGGAAACTAGACTTTCATATATCGATTTTTTATCTAATATATTCTTTGAAATTGCATTTTGTATGAGACTATATTCTCCTGATACTTGGTATGCAATAACTGGAATTTTAAAATTATTCTTAACTTCCCTAATTATATCAAGATAAGGCATCCCTGGTTTTACTATAATCATGTCTGCTCCTTCTTTTATATCTAATGCAACTTCTCTTAATGATTCATAATTGTTTTTAAAATCCATTTGATAAGTTTTTTTGTCTCCTTTTAAGAGACTTCTTGATCCAACAGCATTTCTGAATGGGCCATAAAAACTTGATGCATACTTAACAGCATATGATAAAATTTGAATATCTTTAAGATTATTTTTATCTAAAGCTTTACGAATTTTTAAAACTCTACCATCCATCATATCTGAGGGTGCAATCACGTCACAACCCATTTTTGCCTGTAATATTGATTGTTTAATTAATATTTCTAATGTTTCATCATTCAAAATTTCATTTTTTTTAATTATTCCATCATGTCCATGTGATGTATATGGATCTAATGCAACATCACACATTATTCCAATTTCGTTCTTATAATTTTTTTTGATGAATTTTATTGCTTGGCAAACCAAATTATTTTCATTTAATGCTTCATTTCCATATTTATCTCTTTTTTTTGGATTTGTATGAGGGAATAAAGCTACCATAGGTATTCCCAATTTTATTGCCTTATCAACTACACTTTTTAATTTATCAATAGAGTACCTAAAAACATTTGGCATTGAATTAATGGGAACTTTTTTTGCTTTTCCTTCAGTAAGAAAAATAGGTAAAATAAAATCATTGTATGATAGATCATTATCTTGGACTAATCTTCTAGACCAACTGAATTTTCTTAATCTTCTCAATCTTAAATTAGGATAGCTACCTGTGATAATCATTATCAATTAATTTTTTTGATGCGACAATAGTAATATTTATTATAATAGTCTATAAGATAGTAGAGCACCGATGTCACAATTATTCAATGATTTCCAAAAACAAGATGTAAAATTTGATATCATAAAATTAAAACAAGCTTGTGATGAAGTATTAAAAATAAAAGGTTTTGATACAAGTCTTGGAATACCTCATTTTGCCGGTATACCTCTAAATCAAATTCCAGGTGATCCAGATTCTGTTAGAGGAAATAATGTGAGAGGCATTTATTGGACTAAACCAGATAGTACAGGTGTTGAGGTACAGAGGGAAAGTAAAATTGATGAACATAAATATACAGAATTTGTTGACGACTTTAAAAATACTTATTTCAAAGAAGTTTATGATCAATTAACAAAAAAGTATAAATTAGGTAGGATGAGACTTCTTCTTAAAGAGCCAAGATCAACATTGAGTTGGCATAGAGATCCTGAGCCAAGGCTTCATATACCTATATACACAAATCCTGGAGCAATAATGGTCGTTGATAATGTTGCAAAACATATGCCAGCTGATGGCTCTGTTTGGATTACTAATAATACTAAATATCACAATGCATTTAATGGAGGTGAAGAAAATAGAGTTCACCTTGTTGCTTGTGTTTTAAATTACAAATTTAATTAAATTGAAAAAAATTTTTATTGCTTCAGATCATGGTGGTTTTAATTTAAAAAGGAATATTTTAAAATACTTTAATAAAAATTATCCAATAAAAGATCTGGGACCAAAACAAAATAAGAAGTCCGTTGATTACCCTGACTTTGCTCATAAACTTTGTAAACAAGTGGCGAAAAATAAGAATCATGTAGGAATACTTGTTTGTGGTTCAGGAGTAGGAATGTCTATTGCTGCAAACAAAAATAAGAGAATACGCGCAGCTTTATGTTATTCAGTAAAAAATGCCAAATTATCGCGATTGCATAATGATGCAAATGTTATAACATTAGGAGAAAGGCTTATTAAAAAAACAGTTGCCTTAAAATGTGTTGAAAGCTTTCTAAAAACTGAGTTTGAAGGCGGTAGACATATAAAAAGAATTAAAAAAATATAGGTAAATAAATGTCTAGTGAAAAAAAATATTTAAATACTCAATATGAAAATTTTTTTGAAAAAAAATTGTTTGAAGCTGATCCAGAAATATTTGATGCAGTAAATAAAGAATTAATCAGACAACAAAATCATATCGAATTAATTGCATCAGAAAACATAGTTTCACAAGCTGTTTTAGAGGCACAAGGTTCAGTACTAACAAATAAGTATGCCGAAGGTTACCCAGGTAAAAGATATTATAACGGCTGTGAACATGTTGATGTTGCTGAGTCACTTGCTAACGATAGATTAAAAAAACTCTTCAATTGTAAATTTGCGAATTCACAACCTCATTCTGGTGCGCAAGCTAACGGAGCAGTGTTTTTAGCATTATTAAAGCCAGGTGACACTTTTATGGGAATGAGTTTAAATTCTGGTGGCCATATTACTCATGGTCTTAAAATCGCAATGTCAGGCAAATGGTTTAATGCAATAAGCTACGATGTAGATAAAACCTCTGAATTAATCGACTATGATGAAGTTGAAAGATTAGCAATTGAAAATAAACCTAAACTTATAATTGCTGGAGGTAGTGCATACTCTAGGATAATTGATTTTAAAAGATTTAGAGAAATTGCTGATAAGGTCGGAGCATTCTTTATGGTAGATATGGCTCACTTTTCAGGACTTGTTGCTGGTAAAGGTTATCCAAATCCTGTAGATCATGCTCATGTCGTTACATCTACAACTCATAAGGTTTTTAGAAGTGCCAGAGGTGGAATTATTTTAACAAATCACGAAGATATTTATAAAAAAATTAATACAGCAGTATTTCCAGGTTATCAGGGTGGTCCTCTGATGCATATAATAGCAGCAAAAGCTGTTGGATTTAAAGAAGCATTAGATCCTTCTTTCAAAGAATATATATCTAATGTTTTAGCTAATGCAAAAATTCTTGCAGAAACTTTAAAAACAAATGGTTTTAAGATCTATTCTGGAGGCACGGACACTCATTTAATGTTGGTAGATTTAAGACCTTTTGGTGTAAAAGGTAATACTGCAGCTGAAAGTTTATCAAGAGCTAACATAACATGTAATAAAAATGGAATTCCTTTCGATACAGAAAGTCCAATGGTAACTTCTGGAATAAGGCTAGGATCTCAGGCCGCAACTACTAGAGGTTTTGGTTTAAATGAATTTAAAATTGTTGGTGAATTAATTACTAAAGTGATTAAAGGTTTGTCATCAAACCCTGACGATAATACAAAAATAGAAGACGAAGTAAGAAAAGAAGTTGTTGATTTATGTTCAAATTTCCCAATTTATAAAAATTTGGGATAATGAATTATGATTTGTCCTATATGTAAAAAGGGGGAAACTTCAGTTGTAGACTCCAGACCCACCGAAGACGGAACGGCTATTAGAAGAAGAAGATTGTGTATTTGTGGACAAAGATTTACTACTTTTGAAAGAGTTCAATTCAGAGAATTAACTGTAGTAAAAAAAAACGGTAGAAAATCTACTTTTGATAGAGAAAAATTATCAAAATCAATATATGTAGCTCTCAAAAAAAGACCAATAGATACTGAGACAGCAGAGAAATTTATATCTAAAATATCTAGGTCTTTAGAGGAACTAGGTCAGAGTGAAATTTCTTCGAACACAATCGGTACAATGGTAATGGAAGGATTAAAAGAATTGGACCCAGTAGCTTATGTAAGATTTGCATCAGTATATAGAAATTTTAGAGAAGAAAAAGACTTCGTTCAATTTGTTGATAAAATCGATGTCTTTAAAAAAAGATAAATCATCAGAAAAAAATAAAGCATTCATGAGGTTGGCACTAGAACTTGCTAATCAAAATAAAGGACTAACAGGACTAAATCCATCGGTCGGATGTGTAGTAACACATAAAGATGAAATCATTTCTTACGGAAAGACAGATATTAATGGTAGACCACATGCTGAAGTAGTAGCCTTAAAAAACAATAGAATAAATTTCAAAAATTCAAATATGTATGTAACATTAGAACCTTGTATTCATTATGGAAAAACACCACCATGTACAAACATTATTATTAAAAAAAAAATTAAATTAGTTAACTATTCGATTGAAGATTTTGATAAACGAACAGCAAAAAAAACTAAAAATGTTTTAAAAAAAAATAATATTTTGGCTAAAATTGGTCTAATTAAAAATGAGGTAAATCAATTTTACAAAGATTATAAATTCTCAAAATTTAATGATATACCTTATGTTACTGGAAAATTAGCTGTTTCAAAAAACTATAGAATTTATTTATTTAAAAAAAAAATCACAAACGAACATTCTCACAAAGTATCTCATTTATTAAGATATAGAAATC
>CABYIV010000007.1 GCA_902519255.1 uncultured Pelagibacteraceae bacterium
TATCGTTTGACCTTTTTTAAATTTTAGTTTTGGAAGAATAATTTTTCCAATCGTTGGCGTTACTGCTAAAAAAACCCAATTTGATTGATTTATAATATCCTGATTGTCAGTAGATATTTTTATCTTTTTACTTTTTCTTTTAAGTTCACTTGAAATTTTTGAATTTCTCTTTGAAACAATTATTTTTTTAATTTTTAATTTTGATCCCAGTATTCCATTGATTACTGATTTTGAGATATGTCCTGTACCAATAAATCCGATTTTCATGATAAACTAAGTGATTATTATCACTAAAATTAATTAATTAGTAAAAAAAGAACCTCTAATTCTTAGTAATTCTCTTGATAATTTTTTATTTTCTACAAATGGTTTTCTACCATGAAGCCAGAAATAGTTATTTGCAACTACTGAAAAGCCAACTGGTAAAGGCATTACAATCTTTTTTTGACTTCCCTCTAAAGAGTCTGATAATTTTTGTAGAAATAGTCCTTGTTCCATATTTTTAGGCTCAGGAAATTGGTCTATGTAAGAAATTTGTGGCTTTCCATTTTCGTCTTCTGAAAAAACAGGATGTTCTACTTTATAGTCAACATTTTTACTTTTTGGAGAACCCCATATAAAGTTTTGTTTTCCAACTTTATCATTAGTTAAGCTATCTAAATGTTCCCAATCATCAAGGTGCAACATTGCAGTTTCTCCACCTTGTACATTTTCTTCCTCCATTTTTAACATTAATAACCAATCAGTTTTTTCTTTGACGTAAGTTCCATCAGTATGAAGATCCATATTAGTATATGCTTTTCTAAGATATGAGTCGCTATTGTCCTCATGTTTAACATGAAATCTAGCATAATATTTTCCAGCCATTGAATCAAAATTTGGATTACCTAGTAAGTGTGTTACAGCTGTAGATAGTTTAATAAGAAAATTATTATCAATTTTTTTGGATTTATTTTTAGGTCCTATGATGAAACAACCTGTGTCTCTATCTCTCAATATAGAGTTTATAAATTTTCCTAGCTTCCCCCCTGTTGAGTCATCTAAAGATTTTGCAAGTGTAAATCTAGTAAAAGGTTTATATTCAAGAGCTGTAATATCAAATTTTTTAAAAGGAAATATTAGTTTATCTATAATTTCATCTTCAATTTTAATATTGATTATTCTTTTGGAATAATCACTAAATGAAATATCAAACCCTTGAATAGTATCTAAGCTATCCATTATAATTATTTGTTACAAACTCCAATTGAATTTGGTCCACATGTTTCACCATTAGTCCATGTTGCTCCAATTAAATTTGCTCCATCAAAATTAGCATTGGTCATATTCGATGAAGTAAAGTTAGCTTCCATTAGATTTGCATTTTGGAAATTTGCTTCAATTAATGTTGAGCCCATAAAATCAACTCTTGTCATATTGGCTCCTGTAAAATTAGCTTTTTCAAAATTTCCACCAACGAGAGTTGACTCATATAAGTTAGCTCTAACAAATGTTGACTCTGGAAAAGTTCCAAATGATAAATTTGATGTCATCATAATACTTTTATCAAAATTAACTTGTATAAAACTTGCAAATGATAAATTTGAGTTGGGCAAATAGCTACCTTGTAAATCTTGTCCATCTGAAAATCTACAATTGGTATAATCGACACCATCAGTTAAAGGATCATCACATGCTGCTTCTGAAATGCCTGGTAATAAAATCAAGAACAATAATAAAATAATTTTTTTCATTTATATCGTAAAGTTACTTAATAAAAACATAATGATAGCAGAGAATAAAGTTGGGTAAACTAAATTATTTCTAGTTAATTTAAAAATTATTATTGCAAAAAGTACAACAATAAATCTAGACAAATAATTACTGTCAGAAAGTGCACCAGCTGGAAATATTATCATTCTAGAAATTAAAGCAGCCAATGTCGAATAAGCTAAATAATTAAACCACCTATATATTTTAGTATTTTCATCTATTATTTCAGATGTAAAAGCTCCTAAAAACCTAGAGATATAGGTAGCTAAAGATGTAATAACTATTATTAAAACAATATTAGCTGACATTTTTCTCTCCAATTACAAAAGCAACAGTTCCAGCTACAAACCCGCCAATCAAAACACACCAATCAGGACTAATAAAATAAAATAAAGGTCCTAAGATAGCTCCTAAAATTATTGAAACATTTAATTGTATAGACTTCATCACTCCTATCATTGTGCAAGTAAAATAAATTGGGTTAATTATAGCTAATCCAATCATCATTTCTCTATTTAAGAAATCAGCAGAGTAATAACCTAAGATAGTTGAAAAAATTGCTATCAACCAAGTTGCAGTTCCAATTCCTATCCAAAAATCGACTCTATATTTTTTTTCAATATCTTTATAATTATTTTTAAGAATTAACCACGAAGATACTGCAACAAAATGACATGAAAGATAATACTTCCATCTTGGTTGACTTTGGTGCTTTAACAATGGCATTAAAGATACAGTCATCGGATACAATCTTGCATTAACTAACCAAACTGCAAAAAATAAATTAAGTAACGAAACGCCAATCAAAATCGATTCTGCCATCACAAGTGAGCCAGGTAATGCATAAGTTAAAAAAGTAGAAAAAACACTTTCTTGAATTGTAAAACCTAAATTTTTTAGTAATGCACCTATTGCTAAAAAGCTTAAACCAAGAGCAATTGCAGGACTATCGAATTCTTTTGCACAAAGAATTCCTTTAAAAAAATATTTTAAATTAATCATCCGCCTAGGAATAGACGTCCAACATCATCATTTTTAAGTAAATCATCACCTCTTCCGGCTATTGCCGTTTGGCCAGATACTAATACATATCCAATATCAGAAAACTCTAAACCTTTTTTGGCATTTTGTTCAACTAGAATAATTGTTTTCTTTTCATTTTTTTGTAAGTCTCCCAAAATTTCAAATACCATATCAATATATCTTGGCTCCAATCCAATAGAAGGCTCATCAACTAATAGAACAGAAGGTTTCATTACTAAAGCTCTAGATATTTCTAATAATCTTCTTTCTCCACCTGATAATACTTTTGCCGGTTGATTTCTTCTATTCCTTAATCTTTCATATTTATCTAAAATCTTTTCTGCTTCTTGATATGATTCTTCTGTTTTATCTTTGATAAAACCACCCATTAACAAATTTTCTTCAACAGTCATATCTGGAAAAACTGAATTATCTTGCAGAATATAAGCTATACCAACTGACTTTAATTTTTCAGCTGGAGTTAAATTTGTTATCTCTTTTCCATCAATTTCGATTTTACCAGAAAAAATATTTGTAAATCCATATATAGAATGAAGTATTGTTGATTTACCTGCTCCATTAGGACCAATTAAACATAATGATTGTGCTTTGCTTACAAATAAATCAAAATTATGTAAAATTTCCATTTTACCATATCCAGCATTCAAATTTTTTATTGTTAAATGAATATCTTCTGAAGATAAATTTTTAAGATCTTCTGCATCGGGTGCTTTTCCTAAAACTTCATATTGATTAGACATTATTGAGCCCCCAAATATGCATCAACTACTCTTTTGTCATTTTTAATCTCTTCTGGAGTGCCATTTGCAAGCATTTTACCGTGAGCAAGACAAAATATGTCTTCAGCTAATTGCATAATTACTCTCATATTGTGCTCAATAACAAGTAATGTTATTCCAAAATCTTGATTAACTTTGATTAGTCTATCAATGATTCCATTAATTAAAGTAGGATTTATACCTGCTGTTGGCTCATCTAATAATAGCATTTCTGGTTCATTCATTAGTGCCATTGCAAGTTCTAATAACTTTTGTTGTCCAAAAGATAGGTCGCCTGCCCTGAGTTTTCTTTTTTGATACAATCCAACAAAATTAAGTAAGTTTTCTGCTTTTTCTGTGAGCTCCTTTGGAATTTTAGAGAAAATTTTAAACAAACTTTCATCACTGCCTTTGTGACTGATAAGCATGTTATCTACACAATTTAATTTTCCATAAATTCTAGTTTGTTGAAATGTTCTCAATAATCCCAGTTTTGCAATTACTGGTACCGGTAATTCTGATACTTCTTTTCCATTAAACTTAATTGAACCATTGTCTATTGGATAAGTACCAACTATTGAATTAAATAAAGTAGTTTTACCGGATCCATTAGGTCCAATAAGACCAACTATCTTTCCTTTTTCAACTGACATTGAAATATCTACATTGGCTTTAACCCCTCCAAATGATTTACTTACATTGTTAACTTCTAGAATACTCATTTTAATTCTACCTGTGCTTTTCGATCAGCTTCATCTACAACTTCACCAAATCTTTCTGGATATTTTTCTCTTAACCATCCCATCAAACCTTCAGGGAAATAAATTACTATAACGACAATTAAAACTCCTAATGCAACATATTGCCAACCTAGGAAGAATGTCCAAAATCCTTCTTTAAAAAAATGAAATAAAGTTGCCCCGATAATTGGTCCCCATAAAGTTCCTTTACCTCCAAGGATTGCCATCAAAACCATAAATACTCCCATTTCTCTTCCATCAAATGCAACATCAGTTGAGTCTATGTAACCAACTAAACCTCCCATAATTCCACCTGCAAGACCGCAAAAGAAAGCTGAAATCATCCATCCAGTTATTTTATATTTCATAGTCTCAATTCCCATTGCTTCAGCTTTATCTTCGTTATCTCTGATTGCATTCAGAATTAATCTAAACCTTGTTGTGTAAATTGCTCTTACAGCAATAAATGTAAGTACAAGTGCTCCAAAACTTAAAAAGTAAAAAAATTCACCTCTTGCTTCAAGACCTCCTATGTTTGGAAAAGGAGGAGTAGTAAAGCCCTGACCAGCTCCAATAATTTCAATACCTCCAGAAATTTCTCCTGCTGCAACTCCTAAACCTAATGTACAAATTGCAAAATAATGACCTCTTAATCCTAAAATTGCATAACCAATTAATCCTGCAACTATTGTAGGAACAACAGCGGCAACTACCAGACCAGCTGCCATGCCTTGAAAGAATTGTGAAGGTGTGTGAACGAAAGTTTTTTCACCACCACTTTCAGTCCACTCAGCTAATGGAAAGAACATGCCAACTTGAACGGATGCACAAAGATACATTCCCAAACCATAAAAAAGAATATTTCCAAAAGTATTGTAGCCCATTTCACCACCTTGAATATTCCAAGTAGTTGCAAGGACAATTAATACACATAGAATTGATAATTGAACTTTAAAAGCTGGAAAAATAAATGGCGCAACTAAACCAAATACCAAAATTCCTATATACAAAATCCAACTATTTTTGTTCATATAAGCTCTCTATTTTATCTCTAAAATCTCTATCAACTGTAAAATAATGTCCATTTTCTTCATGAAGACTAGATCCTGTTGAATGATATTCATCTAAATGTTTTTTAAATTTCTCAATATCTATTTCTATCAGTTTGCCATTATCGTCTTTAATTTTAACTTTTCTCACTTCAAGTACTCTCTTTTTCTTGAAAGTTTAAATCTTCTGTAAACTAAAATTAAAACTAATAATAAAAATACTGAACCAATTCTAAATTCTGTACCAAGAATATAATCTGCAAATTCTTCAAATATTCCTAATCCCATACCTGACATAGCTACTCCAGGTAAATTTCCTAATCCTGCAACAATTACAATCATAAATGATCTTATGGTGTAAGGTAATCCCATGTATGGATGTATGGTAAATGTTATTGAAATTAAAGCTCCAGCTACACCACATAATGCTGCATTTATTCCAAATGTTGCTGCATATACTTTTTCTGTATCAACGCCTAAAATCTTTGCTGCTCTTGCATTTTGAGCTGTTGCCCTAATTGCACGTCCAAGCTTCGATCTTTTCATATAAACTACTAAACAAATTGCAAATACAATACTTATAAAAGCAGAAAATATTTTAGAGTTAGGTAAAACAACATTATTATCAAATAACATTGTGGTTCCATATCCTGAGTTAGCCAATACAACATCTGCACCAAATGCAAAGTTCATTAACTGCATGAAAAGAATGCTAATTCCAAAAGTTGCTAATATTGAAATGAAGAGATCTCTATCTACAACTTTATTTATAACTAATTTATAAATTGCAATACCAACAAAATACATAATTATAGGAGAGACAATTACTCCCCAAGCTGGATGAATTCCATAGAGATACATAAAATATGCTATGTATCCACCCAATATAACAAGGTCTCCCTGTGCAATATTAATTATATTCATAACACCCCATTGAAGTGCCATTCCATAAGCAATTAACGCAAATAATATTCCAAGTAAAAGTCCGTCAAGACATGCTTGAATGGTTATCATTGGATATTGGAAGACTAAAAAATCCATAATTTAATTTTGATTTCTATAAAAAAAAGCCCCCTATTTCTAGGGGGCTTAATTATTTTTTTTTATCTTTCAGACCACTTTGGTACTGGGTGTATTAACTCTGCTGAAGCCCATTTTAATGGAGCAACAACTTTATTTTCACACTTACCAGCATCATCACACATTACTTGAAAAAGTACCATTGGTTTGTCAACATTTTGACCACCAGGTGCAAATTTAATATTTCCATAGAATGTTTGCATGTTAGTTGCAGCAAGAGCATCTCTTACTTTTTTCTGATCAAAAGTATTTGCTCTTTCAAAAGCATCTTTAAATACTAACAGTGCAGCTGAAGACTCTGCAGATTGATATGGTGGATCATAGCCAAATTCTTTTTCAAAATCTGCTGCATATGTCATACCATCTTTAAAGAAATCATCTTTGTAAGTTAATGTTTTATGCCATTGGGAAGCGCATAATGCATATTGAGAATTTTTACCGTGTTGCTTTGATAATTTTGCAGCATCACAGTGTGTCATTGCCAACATTGGAACATCAACTTTCATTTCTGAAATTTGTCTTATTGCTGTTAAAGCTCCTTTTGTATGACCTGAAACAACCAATACATCTGGCTTCATTTGTTTTACTTTAACTAATGTAGCAGCCATATCATTAAGCTCTTTTGGAAGTTTGTCGTCGATTATAATTTCAGATCCAGTTTCTTTAGCAGCATCTAAAATACCTAATCTTACGTCTTGTGAGAAAGCATCTTGTTCAAAAGCTTGTGCAATTCTTACGCCTTTACCACCGTTTAACTCAACAGCTGTTCTTATTGCTACATCAAGATACAAGTTTGCTGGTGCTAATACCGCAAATAGATATTTGTAACCTTTAGTAAACAAAGATCTAGAAGCACCGTTAGCCTCAACCATTGGAACACCGTATTTTTCTGTTACTGGTGCAATCGCTTTTGTCAAACCTGAACTGTATGGCCCAAGCATGAACTCTACTTTATCTTGTGAGATTAATCTTTCTGCAAGCTGAGCTGCTCTTTTTGGGTTTGATTCATCATCGTAATAAATAATGTCAAACTTATAAGTTTTTCCTCCAACTTTTACTCCACCCATACTGTTAATTCTATCAACAGCCATATTATAGCCGTTTTGAGTATGAACACCATTAGATGAATATTTTCCAGTTAAAGAAATTGCAGCACCTAAAATAATCTTATCTCCAACTACTTTTGCAAATGATACAACTGAAGTTGAAAATAATAATGCTATTGCAGAAACAAATGTAATTAAAATGTTTTTTATTTTCATTTATTCCCCTTTAATTAATTAATTAATAAAGGTTAAATTAATAACAAAAATTATTTAATTGCAAGTGTGAGTAGTAGCGCAATATAACCTAGTATTGTTGGGTAAATGCAATAATTATTGCAATAAAAATAATTACACAAGCTGAAATTGTATTGATAATTTTAGGATTGGCTTTTATCCAAATAATTAACTTATTAGCTAAGACTGCATATCCAACTAAAGATAAAAAATCTAAAATCACATAAGTAGTAATTAAAATAATAAACTGAATAATATAATTAGAATTAAAATCAATAAATTGCGGAAATATGAACGGAAAAAACATCCATGCTTTAGGACTTGTTCCTGCAACTAGAAAACCATCTTTATAAAATGAAAAAAAACTTTTATCTGAAATGTCTTTTGTATTTATATCTTTGGGTCTTGATTTATAAATATCATATGCAAGATATGTTAAATAAGCGATACCTAGCCATTTTAAAGTATTTAATATTGTTGGATTGTCAGACAAAAAAGATCCAATAACAAATATTACAAGTGTTGCCTGAATAATGTTCGCAGTTACATCTCCTAATGCAGTCCAAACACATTTTTTAATACCATAATTCATAGAATAAGAGATAATTACAATTCTAGGTGTGCCTGGGGTTATAAACATAAAAATAATAATCTGTAAAAAAAGGATAAAATCTAAGGGAAGCATTTTAAGGATAGTCCTAAAAAACCGGGAGCTAAAGATGGCTAGATAGGACTATCTAAAAGTGATAATATCATAGCCTTAAGTATTTGCATTAAAATATTTTTAATAATTTGTTGAATTTTGATGAAAAAAAGTCACAGACCTACTACCAGAGTTAAGAATCCAGAGCCTCCTTTGGAGAGTCCAGATTGGGTCATATGGGCGGCTTGGGCAGATCGGATTACTTTTGAAGAAATTGAAAAAAAAACTGGAAAGACTGAAAGTGATGTTATTAAAATTATGAGAAGATCTTTAAAACCCTCTTCTTTTAGATTGTGGAGAAAAAGAGCAAGTTCGCAAAGTATTAAACACCGGAAAAAATTTGAATATTCAAGAAAATTAATCAAATCAAAGTTAAATAAAAACGACTATCTACTATAGTAATTTATAAAACTAAGATTATATATAAGATATGAAAAATATTATCGTCTATTCTGGTCCAATGTGTGGTTATTGTGATGCTGCAAAGCGCTTGCTAACAAGAAATAATTTAAGTTATACCGAAATAGATGTATCACTGAAAGATGGTTTAAGAGAAGAAATGACAAAAAAAGCAAATGGTAAAAGAACCATACCTCAAATATTTTTTGATGACTATCATGTGGGTGGGTATCAAGAGTTAAGAGAACTTGAAAAAGCAGGTAATTTAATTTCTAGTTTAAAATAAATTTTATTTTATCGTAATAGTTACAATAGGTTCCTCAGGATAGAATGAACAATGTGAATCTGATTGTCCAGCACAATTACTACCATTATCGCAAACTTCTTGTACACCAAGTGCATTTCTTGTACCAAAAGAAATATCGATTGTTGGTGGAGTTAATGTGACAGTATAAGGTTTGGCTAATGCATAAACAAATTGAATATCATCAGTTGTAACAGAGGACCTCATTGTTGTCATTGCTATAGCAGAGGTTAAATCCGAAGCAACATTTGCATAATTCCAACTCCAATTATCTTTCTTAGCACAATTAGCTGTTTCACATTGAGTATATGTATTTCCAGCCTCACCAGCCTGTTTACCATCTGTTATATATAAATTCATTTCTGCTTTTGTTCCACCTTCAGCTATTGCTACTTTATGGGTATACTTGTCTGTTGCCTCATCATTTTCGTATTGTGCATCAGTGGTTGCTACAGTAATACAATTATCTGTATCATCAGTTCCACCTGTATCAAGAGCGCTTTCAGATCTAATTATAAATTTTCTATCAACTGTGACTCTCATATGAGTATAAGTCTCTCCCAAAGGTAAAAGTGCAGGATCTCCATAATTAGCAGCAGCAGAACCAGCTGTTACAGAAGCAATGTCTACTTCTTTGTCTCCTGAACCAATAGTTACCGCGTTTTGACATGCAGCAGCAGTTCCAACATCATCAAAGTCAACAACTGTATAACCAGTACAAAGTTCAACTTTTCTCATAATCACTTTATAAACATCGGCATTTCCAGTTGCTGTGGCAGCAATTGCTAGTTTATTAGATAATACAAATATAAACAGAAATATTGTTAATTTAAAAAATTTTTTCATTAATCAGTCCTTGATATGGTTGCATTACCATCAAACTCAACCATAATTTTATTATTTCTTTTTACCTTTGTCAGTAGTTCTCCAGTCATATCTTTATTCTCCCTCCACATATCTGAACTTATTCCATCTCCTAATGTTGGTCCATCTTTTGGAGGATAAACAAACATTAATTTTACATAGTACTCGTCATCTAGCCCAGCTCTATCTTTATCATCATAAGCTAATTCTAACTGCAATGTTGATGATAAAGAAAATTCAGATCCAATTATTAATCCTTCAATATCGTTTCTGTTTACGCCATCCCATGAATATGTATTCAAGAATATGTCTGCCCAATGTAAATAAGGAATCTGAGAAGCTAATCGTAAATCATATCCATCTAAAACTTTTTCTCCATCAGCATCATCTAATCCAAAATAATTATTATATGCAAATTCTAATACAGCGTTTCTCATTTCCAGACCAATACTTGATCTAGCATTTCCTTCATTATCATAATCTAAAAATAAATTTAATCCCGTAAGTGTAAATTTATCATCACTAAGATATCTTTTTCCTAAACCAAAATTTGCAGTAATTCTCTCATCGTTATTTTTCTCAGTATTGAATAAAGACATTTGGGTAAAATAATTACTATTTTCATTTCTATCTATTTCTCTAACTAACAAGATGCTGTAATCTGGAGAATGATTTTCTCTTAGATCAATACTTACTTCTGTATCTCCCTCTCCCGGAATTAAGTTTGAAATATACTCAGATACTGAATTTGAAAAAGCATAAGTAGTTAGAATTATATAACTTAAAAGTAAAAGTATTAATTTTTTCACAATAAAATCATTATATATGATTTTAAATTTTATAAACTTTTTTTTTTTAGTTTTTTGGCTTAAATACTAAACAAACACCGTTGTTACAGTACCTTATGCCGGTAGGTTGTGGACCATCATTAAATATGTGTCCATGATGTCCCCCACATTTTTTACAATGATACTCTGTCCTAGCATAACCAATATGGTGATCTGTTTTAGTCTCAAAAACCTCTGGAAGAGATTTGTAAAAAGAAGGCCATCCAGATCCACTTTCATATTTTGTTGATGATTTAAATAATTCAATATCACAGTTAGCGCAGTGATATGAACCCTCTCTTTTTTCGTTGTTTAATTCGCTTGAACCAGGAGGTTCGGTTGCTTCATTGAATAAAATATTTTCTTGTTCTGGGGTTAAATTTGAATTTTTTTTCATTATAAAAATTTAGCACATGTTTTATGTAAAATAGAATGTAATTCTACTAGTTTATTAAAATCTTTGTTGTATCCACCTCCTAATACTCCACATATAGGAATTTTATTTGAGAAGAAATTATCAATAACTAATTCATCTCTTTGAAATATACCATTATCAGAAATTTTTAGTTTACCCAACCTGTCATTATAGTGAATATCAACCCCAGCAATATAGAAAACAAAATCAAACTCTTCTTGGTTCAAATATTTTAGATTATTTTTTAAAATATCAATATATTCTTTATCTTCTAAATTTTCCTTTAATTCAATATCAAGATCACTTACTGATTTTTTTGCTGGATAATTAACTTTCGAATGCATGCTGAATGTAAAGACTTGATTGTCATTTTTAAATATTTCAGAATTGCCATTACCCTGGTGAACATCTAAATCAATAATTAAAATTCTATTTGCTAAACCTCTTGTAGTTAAATATTTAGCTGCTACTGCAACATCATTAAAAACACAAAATCCAGCTCCTTCATTAGATGTTGCATGATGACTGCCTCCTGCGGTGTTGCATGCTATTCCATAATTTAGTGCTAACTTTGTAGCAAGCACAGTTCCTCCGGTTGCAATAAAAGATCTTCTAACTATGCTGTCAACTAAAGGAAAGCCAATTTTTCTAATCTCATTTTTATCTAAAGTTTTATTTTTTATTTTATTTATATAGTCTTCTGTATGTGCCTCTTTTAAAGTTTCTACTGAGCATGGCTCTGGAACATAGAAATTTTTAACTATTTTATTTTTAATCAAAGCTTTAGCTAATTCTCCAAATTTTTTTATTGGAAACTTATTGTCATCATTTAATTGAGCTTCATAATCTTTATGATTGACGACAGGTAATTCCATAAAAAATTAGTAGGGACTATATTTCCCAAGGATTATTCTTGTTATTGTTGAGATTATATTTACTAATCGCTTTTTCTAGTGTTTGTAATGGGACTTTCTCGTCTTCGTAGAGTGTATACAAAGAACTCACGACTATATGTTTGCTATCTACTTCAAAAAAATCTCTTAAATTTTTTCGCGTATCACTTCTTCCAAATCCATCTGTGCCCATCGCTAAAAACTTATTTTTTATGTGGCTAGAGATTAATTGTGAATATGCTCTTACATAATCTGAAGTAGCAATTATAGGGTCGTCATTAGAAATTAGTTGCTGCAAATAATTTTGTTTTTTATTTGCAGGAGACAATGTGTTTTGTCTTAAAACTGATTTAGCATTTTTTTCTAACTCTGAATAACTTGTTATGCTGTATAATCTTGAACCAATTCCATATTCATCTTTAAGTATTTTAGAAGCTTCAATACATTCCCTAAAAATTGGTCCAGATCCTAATAAATTTATGTTTATTTTTTCATTTGATTGATCTTTGAAAAGGTAGCCACCTTTTATTATTCCATTTTTATTTTTCATATCAATTTTAGGATGTGAGTATTTTTCGTTATTTACAGTAATGTAATAAAATTCATCTTTACATTCTGTCATCATTCTTTTCATTCCTTCATCAAATATAACAGCTAGCTCGTTTGCAAAACACGGATCGTAAGATTTTAAATTAGGAAATGTCGAGGCGATTATATGACTTTGACCATCCTGGTGTTGCAATCCCTCTCCAGCTAAAGTAGTTCGCCCAGCTGTAGCGCCTATTAAAAATCCTCTTGGCATTTGATCGGCTGCAGCCCAAATTAAATCTCCAATTCTTTGAAATCCAAACATAGAATAAAAAATATAAAAAGGCATCATTGGAAAATTATGATTGCTGTAAGAGGTTGCTGCTGCAAGCCATGAAGAAATAGCTCCGGCTTCATTAATTCCTTCCTCTAATAATTGTCCTGTTTTTGACTCTTGATATTTCAAAATGGAAGTCGCATCCTCTGGTTCATACAACTGACCTTCTGGTGAATATATTCCAATTTGTGAAAATAAATTAGCCATTCCAAAAGTCCTAGCTTCATCAGCAACTATTGGAACTACTCTTTTTCCAAACTCTTTATCTCTCATTATGTTTCCTAAAGACCTTACCAGTCCAGTCGTTGTTGAATATTCTCTGTCACTTTCTTCGAATAAAAAGTTTGAATGTTTTTCGATTTTTGGAGTAACTAATTCAACTTCTTTAAAGCTTCTTTTGGGTAAAGATCCTCCTAAAGCTTCCCTTCTTTTTTTTAAATATTTTATCTCCTCAGAATTTTCATCGGGTTTATAAAACTCCATATTTTCTAATTTATTATCTGGAATATCTAATTGAAAACGATCTCTAAACTCTTTTAATGCATCAAGATTTAATTCTTTTTGCTGGTGGTTAGTCATTTTTGACTCGCCAGCTTTACCCATTCCATACCCTTTTTTTGTTTTAGCTAAAATAACTGTAGGCTTACCTTTAGTTTTAACAGCAGCATTAAAGGCAGCATAAAGTTTTTTAAAATCATGGCCTCCCCTTTTTAGTTTATCAATTTCATCTTTACTGAGTGAAGAAACTAATTTTAAAACTTCTGGATCCTCTGCAAAAAAGTTTTTAAGGTTATATTCTCCATCTCTTGCGCCTAATGTTTGGTATTTTCCATCTACTGTTTTAGCAAAACGCTTTAACAACAAATGATCTTTATCTTGTTGAAAAATTTTATCCCATTCAGATCCCCATAGAACTTTAATTACATTCCATCCATTAGCTTTAAAGATTGTCTCCAGTTCTTGAATTATTTGTCCATTACCTCTTACAGGTCCATCTAATCTTTGGAGATTACAATTTATAATAAAAGTTAAATTATCTAATTTTTCCCTTGAAGCGATAGACAACCCAGCTAAACTTTCAGGTTCATCCATTTCACCATCTCCAAATAAACCCCATACTCTTTTATTAGTTTTTAATAATTTTCTATTTTCTAAATATTTAATGAAACGAGCTTGGTAAATTGCATTAACTAAACCTATTCCCATGGACGATGTGGTAAATGTCCAGTAATCTCTCATTAAGTATGGATGGCAGTATGAAGACAGTCCTTGTTCGTTTAATTCTTGTCTATAATGTTCCAAATGATTTTTAGTTAATCTGCCCTCTAAAAAAGATCTTGCATATATCCCAGTTGTACACTGCGATTGATAAAAAATTAAATCTGCTTCATCACCACCTTTAAAAAAATGATTAAATCCCGTTTCAAATACCTCAGCAAAAGATGCATAACTTGCTATATGTCCTCCTAGCCCACCATAATTTTTATTTGCTTTCATAACCATAGTTAAAGCATTCCATCTTAAAATTGCTGTAATTTTTTCTTCGATTTCTAAATCTCCAGGATAAATTCCTTGGTCATATTGAGATATTGTATTTCTGTATGGTGAATATGGAACTGGAGAATATAATACTCTTAAATCTTTTGCTCTTTTCTCAAGTTTTTCTAAAATTAGTTTGGCACCCTCTCTACCATGATTTTCAACAACTGCATCAAGAGAGTCTAACCAATCAGTCAATTCTTGATTATCTAATTTTTGGTTTTGATTAGCTTTAAATTCTTTGCTCATCATAATAATTATACACAAAAAATTTAAATTTTTATCTGTAAAAATTGTCTTAATTTAATTTATTCAATTACTCTTTTCGGTTTACCAGATATAAAACTATCAAGATTCTCCATCATTTGAGAATAGAATGTTGCATAATTTTCAGCGGTAACATATCCAATATGAGGCAGTAGAAGAGCATTTTGTACAAATCTAATTTTGTGACTTTCCGGTAAAGGTTCTTTTTCATAAACATCCAAACCTGCTCCAGCTATAATATTTGTTGATAATGCTATAATGAGATCATCTTCATTAACTATTTCGCCTCTTGAAGTATTTATTAAATAGGAAGTTTTTTTCATTTTCTCAAATTCTTTAATAGTAATACAATTTCTATACCTATCTCCTCCTTGAACATGAATAGATAAAAAGTCAGAATTTTGAATTAAATCATCCTTGCTACAAGGTAAAACATCAAGCTCTTTGCATTTGTCTAAATTTAAATTTTCACTCCAAGCTATAATTTGCATACCAAAAGCCTTACCAATTTTAGCAACTTGAGATCCAACTCTTCCTAGTCCTAATAAGCCTAGAATTTTACCTTTTAATTCTACGCCAATGGTTGATTGCCAATATCCTTGATACATATTATCTATTTCGGTTTTAAAATTTCTAGCAAGTCCTAAAATTAATGCCCAAGTTAACTCTGGTGTTGGATTGCTATTGATTTCAGTACCAGTGACCACAACCTTATTTTTTTTAGCTGCTTCTAAATTTATTGATTTATTTCTCATACCACTTGTAACAATTAATTTTAATTTCTTTAATCGTTCTATAAGATTTTTAGTTATTTTTGTTCTCTCTCTCATTATGAAAAGGACTTCAAATTCTTTTAATTTTTCAATTGCATCATCTTCATTTTCAAATGGATCATTAAATACCTGAAATTCATATTTTGAAGATAATTTTTTAAGATCAATAAAATCTTTTGAAATATTTTGATAATCGTCGAGTATAGCTACTTTAAGCATTTTTTTTGTTTGAAAGTAATATCCCTGAAATAATAAATATTCCACCGATATAATGATAAAATAGTAATACTTCATCAAATATTATCATTGCAAGAATTGCTGCAAGAATTGGCATTAAGTGTAAATAAATTCCTGCCCTATTAGCGCCTATTAAAGCAACACCCTTTATCCAGAAAAAAAAAGAAATGATTCCAGGTAACAAAACAACATAAGATAAGACAAGAATGAAATTTGTATTAAGTATAATTCTATTACCAATATAAATATAATCTATTGCATACATTGGTATAAGAAATATTACACCAAGACCAATTACAACTTGAAGTAAAGTTATTGGAGATAATCCATAATTTTTTTTCTTTAAAAGCGCTGAATAAAGTGACCATGATATCATTGCAAATAATGCAAATAAATCTCCTTTTTCAAAAGCTAAATTTTTAAAAACTTGAAAATCTGCTTTTGAAATTATAAATAATACACCTAGTAAAGAAAATATTACTCCCAAAACTTGAAAAGTATTTGTTTTTTCTATTTTTAAAATTATAGAAAATAAGATAATCATGACTGGAACAGTTGAGATCATAAGTACACCCGTAATTACTTGTGTAGTTTTTAAAGAATAAAAAAGTGCTGAATTAAAAATACTGACCGCTGTTATCCCTAGAAAACATAAGAGAAAAATATTTTTAAAAATTAATTCTTTTTTTTCAAGCATCTCTTTGTAAGTAAAAGGTAGTAAAATTAAAAACGCCAATGACCACCTTAATATATTTAGTGATATTGGAGGTATTTCATTTAAACCTGCTATCTTTCCAACAATAAAATTTCCTGACCAAAATAAAGCTGCCAAAAAAAGCAAAATAGATGCAATTATGATATTACTTTTATTTTCAATCATTAAATAGAGTACTATAAAAGATTGCTTTTAACTAAACCTTATTGAGCTGTATGGTTGCAAATCTAAGTTAGTATTCTCACCTGAGATCATTTTAGATATAATTTTTCCTGATATTGCACCAAGCGTCCAACCTAAATGATGATGACCAAATGAGTAAAAAACATTTTTATAATTTTTTGATGGCCCTAGAACTGGTAGAAAATCAGGTAGTGTAGGTCTAAAACCAAGCCACTCATCTTTATGCTCTGGTAAACCATCTAGCATATCCTTTGCATTTAATATCAAGTTTTTTATTCTCGATTTAGATGGAGAATTTTCTAAACCTCCAAATTCTACTGTTCCAACAACTCTTAAACCTTGTTCCATTGGCGTCATTCCAAAACCTCTATTTGCATAGACTATAGGTCTTGAAATCAAATGATCATAATCTTTGAAGTGAACATGATAGCCTCTTTCAGTATCTAAAGGAATTTTTTCATGTAATTTATCAGTTAATCTTTTTGAAAATGCTCCACATGCAATAACTAGTTTATCAAAAATAAATCTTTGTGTTTCTGTTCTAAGAACGGGTTTTTCTTCATCAAAATCTATATTTTGAATATTTAATTTTAAAAATTTTCCACCTTTATTTACAAAATTTTCAAATAACTTTATTAAAATTTTTCTTGGGTTTCTTGCATGCCTTGCATAATCATAAAACACTCCACCATGATAAAATGGTTTTAAATTTGGTTCTAAATCGTGAATTTCCTTTTTATTAACTAATTGTTGCTTTACACCAAGCTGATCTCTAATTCTAATTTCTAATTCTCTACTTTTCATATTCTGATCAGTCCAAACGTAGAGAATACCGTTATTTTCAACTAATCCTTCTAAATCAATTTCGTCAAATAATTCATCAAATGCTGGCAAAGACTGATCTAAAATTTGGTGCATATTTTTAGCTGTATGCATCATTTTTTCTTCCCTACAATTTAAAATAAATTTTGCAAACCAAGGAATCATTTTTGGCACATAGTTCCATTTTAAAGCAAGAGGTCCTCTTGAGCTAATTAACATTGAAGGAACGTCTGCTATGACATCTGGTCTGTTTAAAGGAACGGACGCATAAGGAGAAAAATGACCAGCATTTCCATATGATGCTGCACTACCGGGCTCTTCTCTATCAAAAAGTGTAACCTGAAAACCTTTTTTTTGAAGGAACAAAGCATTACAAACACCTTGTATTCCAGCACCAATAATTCCAATTTTCAGATTTTTTTCATCCACGATTGAAATATATTTTCTAAGATATGCTTAATATATATGATATTTGATCGCGGGTTTATTTTACTTGGACTGTTATTTACCTATAGATATTAAGGTTAAGTCGTCACTTAGCTTGTTGTCCCCAGCAGTATCAATTACGCTATTTGATATATCTGATAATTGTTTGCTAGAATCTGTATTAAAATTTTGCTCTATTATTTTTAATGATCCCTCTATTCCTATTTCTTCACCTGAGGTATTTAGGCTTTCAGATAAACCATCAGTGAACGCATAAAACCTGTTATTTTCTAACTTAACTTTGTGCGTTTTATAGACTGATTTATCTTTTTGAAGTATTACGCCCATAGGCGGTGAATTACTCTCAAATTGTTCATAATTTCCAGATGATGATCTAATTAATGCTGGTTGATGACCTCCATTTACCCATCTTAATTCATCAGTCCTTATATTATATTCTCCTAATATACTGGTAACAAACATTCCTCCTGTTTTAGTTAAAAACAGATCATTATTCATATGAAACATCATTTCATCTGGATCTACTTGATCTCTGGACATAATTTCAAATAAAGTTGATGCTTTTGCCATTACCATCCCGGCATGAATTCCTTTACCCGCAACATCTGCAATAATAAAGTAAACACTATCATTATGGGGATAGAAACTGAAGAAATCTCCAGAAACTTCTCTAGCAGCAATATTAATTCCGTGCACAGGGTAATTTTCTAAATTTCTCTTAGGTAAAAAGTTTTCTTGTACTTTTACTGCAAGTTTTACTTCATTTGATATTCTGTCTCTCCATACTTTCTTTTCAGCTTCACTTGTCTCTAGTTTGCTCATCAATCTATTGTAATAAAGTCCAATTACACCCCCTGCAGTGAATGGATCTTGTGGACCTCTAATAGTTAAGTCACCGGACTCAGACTGTTTTTCTAAAATTGTAATTAAATCATGTTCTACAGAAGTTGCATTATGCTCAGCAATATTTAAACCTAACTCTTCATGTAACGGACTTACTCTTAATGGATAAAAGTAATTTAAAATTTTCAATAAAATATATGACCCAAAAAATGAGAATAGACCAATTGAAACTATTCCAATAAACTGTGCTTTGATTTGTTCTAATCTAGTTAATCCTGTTCCAAGTATTTCAAGATCACTAAATAATCCTACTGCAATTGTGCCCCAAACCCCTGCTGCCAAATGAACAGGTACTGCTCCAACAACATCATCTACTTCAAATTTATTTAAAAATTCGTTTACAAAAATTGCAACTACCGCTCCTATGATCCCAACAAAGATCGAAGTCACTGATGTCATTGAATTACATCCTGCTGTGATTGCAACTAAACCAGCAAGTGGTCCAAGAATTACATAGTAAGGATCTGGTTTTTTAAATAATGCAAATGAAATTCCTAAACCAGTTAATAATCCAAATGAAGCAGCAAGAAATGTATTTATTAAAATTAAAGGAACTGCTTCATCCATAGCTCCATTACTTCCACCATTAAAACCAAACCATCCAAACCATAAAATTAAAGTTCCCAAAACTGCTAAAGGGAAACTTGATCCTGTGAATTTTCCTTTGTTTGCATCTGAATATTTTCCTATTCTTGGACCTAAAATTAAAACAGCAGAAAGTGCAATCCATCCTCCAACAGAGTGGACTATTGTGCTTCCTGCAAAGTCAACAAATCCTATATCTGTTAACCAACCAGTTGTTTTTACTTGTCCCGTGACAGCAAGTAATTGCCTTGTTGCATCAATATTATTTAAATAACTAGAAGACCATGCCCAATGACCAACAATTGGATATATTATTCCTGTAGCAATAATTGTAATTATTAAATATCCATTAAATTTCATTCTTTCAGCAACAGCGCCTGATACAATTGTTGCTGCTGTTGCAACAAACATTGCTTGAAAGACAAAGTAAGTCATGTATTCAGCTTGATCAGTTTTAAAAAAGAATAAATCAGTTCCAAAATATCCATTAAAGCTTTTTCCGAACATCAGGCCGAAACCAAATAGCCAGAAAATAACAACCGCAAGACCAAAGTCAGCAGCGTTTTTAAGAGCAACGTTAATACTATTTTTATGCCTTGAAAGACCTGTTTCCATACACATAAAACCTGCTTGCATAATGAAAACAAGAATTGCACAATCTATAACCCAAAGGGTATCAACAAATGATTTTACTGACTGCAGATCAACACTCTCCATATTTTTCCACTAGGTTATTATAAAAAAGTATACATCATAGATTATAGATGCTCAAAATAGGTTATTATTCTTTTTTCTTCCAAATATAATAGAATATATAAGGAGATACAGCCGGGACTATCCCAAACCAAAACCATTCATCCCATCTAAAGCTTTTATCTAGCATTGGACTTTTTAATCCATTCCACCATGTTAAATATCCAATCAGTATTATCCAAGCTAAACTTATAGTTAAATATATTTTAACATTTTTTGGTAATCCCCCAGAAAATGCTATTTTTACTTTTTCTAAAATTTCTTGATAATTCATGAGATGTTTAGCAATTGGTTCTTACAAAAGCACCAAGTGCTGTCATAGTGATTTCACAATTACCACCATTTTCTTTTGCAACAACTTTGTAATTTGTTGCATCATTTGCTACACATAATTCGTAACCCATTTCACTAGTGATACTATCAGTTCCACCTAATAAATTAGTTTCTATTGCGCTTGATGTGGTACTTGTTGGATTACACGATGTGCCAGTACTATTTCTGTAATAAATTCCGTTGTCTGAGTAATATTCAGTTTGCCCCAAAGATATTTGTTGCATAACATTTTCAGCAGAGCTTTTTTTGGCTGAGCTTACATATCCATTATAACTCATAATACCGATAGCAGCTATAATTCCAAGGATTGCAACAACCACCAAAAGCTCAATCAGCGTAAAGCCTGAGCTTTTGGAAGTCATAAGATTTTCTTTCAAATTAATGATTACTCAATAGTAATATCTTTTGTCACGACGTTTGAAGACGTACTACAGTCTGAGTTTTCTGTAAAACAAGTTGCTACAGTTACAATTGAGGTACTCTTAGCGTTAAGATTAACGTAACCACCCTTTGATGTATCTGTGCTTTGCCTTACAGCTAGATCAGCTGTGACATATGGATTTTTAAAATCAGCGAAGGGTCCGTCACTTGCTTTAGCTGCATCAATAACTTTAGATGCATCTCTGCCGCTGCAAGTTAATTTACCACCCATTGCACTTGTCTCTCCTAAATTACATTTTTGTAATTCTGCTGCAATATATTTAACAACATTTGAATGAGTAGATTTTGCTGCTTGTTTTTTAGCTCCTGAAGTGTAGCCAGAGTATGCAACAACACCAACTGCTGCCAAAATACCGATGATAGCTACAACAACTAATAATTCTATAAGTGTAAATCCTTTATTATTTTTTTTCATAAGTCATGATCCTATAATTAATAAAAATATGTGTATACATATAAATTATATCTTTTAAAAGGCAATATCTATACTGCAATTGTATTCAAAATGGGTCATTTTTGTTGATTTAACAGGGAAATTTAATAAATATTAATAATTATGTCATACAAAGTTACTGAGGAAGGTAACATATCAACTGTTCATCTAGATGGTGAAATAGATATGGATGTCACTGAAAAGGCAAAAGAAATTATTATGCCTTTGATTGAGGCTAAAAAAGAAGTTCATTTAAATCTTAAAGAAGTTCAGTACATGGATTCATCTGGAATATCAGTTTTGATTGAAAGTCACCAAAAAGCAACTGAACTTGGAACTAAAGTTATATTAAAAGAAATTAGTAAGTCAGTTCTCAAAGTAATTATGATGGCAAAACTTGAACAAATTTTAAATTTGGACTGATAAATGAATGTTGCAATAAAATCTATAACTGAACAAAGAGATTTTGTTGTTAGTTCATCAAGTTTAAAAGAAGTTAGATCATTCTCAAGAGAAGTATTTGAAAAAGTAAATATTAATCAAGATTTAAAAGATGAATTAGTACTAGCTATAGCAGAAGCGGCACAAAATATTGTTAAACACGCTTATCAAGGAGAAGATACTGATGATAAAATGGAAATTAAAATTTCACTTGAAAACGGTCAACTTGAAATTGGTTTTTTTGATAAAGGAAGACCGGTTGAAGAAAAAAATGTAAGACACAGAAAAATAGATGATATCAAACCTGGCGGATTAGGAACTTTTTTTATTCAACAAATAATGGACGCTGTTGTTTTTAAAGAAGGTGAGAAGCCTTGGATAAATCATTTAGTATTAACTAAAAATTTAAATTCTTAACCACCAATAATTGCACCAACATTAAAGATTGGTGAATACATGGCGATCATCAATCCACCAATCATTGTTCCCATAAATACAATCATGATTGGTTCAATTAAACTAGACATATTATCAACTGCTGTATCAAACTCCTCTTCATAGTAAGAAGATACAGAGGTAAACATTTCATCTAAATTTCCTGTTTGCTCACCAACTGAAATTAATTGACTAAATGTTGGAGGAAAAACTGGTTCTTTTAAAAATAATTTTGTAAGTGTGTCTCCAGAGAAAACTCCTTTTTTCACATTTTCTAAAGCTTGAGTTACAACATCATTATTACTCACTTGTTTTGCGATTTCTATACTTTCTAAAAGGTTTACTCCTGCTGCACTAAGATTACCCATTATTAATGCAATTCTAGCTATCAATGATTTTAAAATCATATCACCAAAAACTGGCATCTTTAAAACTCGTTGGTGCCATTTATATCTAATTGCAGGAATTTTAGTTGTTGTATATTTAAATATCGCAAAACCTATTATTGATACTATACCGAGTGTTAGTCCACCAGCACCTCTCATAAAATTACTTGCATTCATAATAACAGCTGTTGGGGTAGGTAATGCAACACCCATTCCCTCATACATTTCAGCAAAGACAGGAACAACTTTAATTAACATGAACACCATAACTGTTATCGCAACTGTAAACATAACTACTGGATAAGTTAATGCACTTTTAATTTTCTTTTTAACTTTTTCTCTTTTTTCTAATGAGTCTACTAATTTTAATAGGAAATCATCAAGTTTACCGCTGGCCTCTCCGGCTTTAATCAAGTTTATATAAATATTATCAAATATTTTAGGATATTTCTCAAAACATTTAGAAAGGGTTACACCACCTTCAAGACTTTTCCTAACATCCTCTATTATTTCTTTCATAGTTGGATGTTCTATTTGGTCTCTAAGCATCGTTAAAACATTTAAAATTGGCAAACCTGCTTTTACCATTGTTGCAAATTGCTTAGAGAAAAGCATTACATCCGCTGGAGTGACTTTTTTCTTACCAAAAGAAAAACCGCTTTTTTTGCCCTTTTCTTTTTCAGCTTTTTTCTTTTTAAGTTTGGTTAAGTTGGTAATGATTATTTTTTGCTCTTTAAGTTTAAAGGAAGCTTCTTCTTGATTTATAGCTTCTATTTCACCTTCAATATATTTACCTGCTGATATTCCTTTGTAAGAAAAAGTTTCGGCTGACATTTACTACTCCGTAGAGAGAACTCTATCATACTCTCTAAAATTCAGATCCCCTGTTAGGATTAATTCTCTTCCCATATCTTGCATTGTCCTAAAGCCTTCGTTTGAAGCAATTTCTTTAAGCTCAGGTGTAGTTGCTTTTCTTAAAATTGCTTCTTTAATTGGTTTTGTAACATTTAAAATTTCATAAATACCCATTCTACCTTTGTAACCAGTATCTTTACATTTAGGACAGCCACTGCCTTTTTGAACTTTTGCCCTTGAAGCTTGTTCTACTGTAAAACCTAAATCAGCTAAAGCTTTAGGGGTTATATCTTCATCAGGCACTCTACATTCTGCACAAGTTTTTCTTGCTAATCTTTGTGCCAAAACAAGTGAAACAGCTGCACTAATTAAATAATCAGGCGTCCCCATATTTTGTAGTCTTGTAATTGTGCTCGGTGCATCATTTGTGTGAAGTGTACTAAATACCAAGTGACCTGTTAAAGCAGCTTTCAATCCAATATCAACTGTTTCTTTATCCCTCATCTCACCAACTAGAATTATTTCAGGGTCTTGTCTTAAAAAAGATCTCAGGGCAGTAGAAAAGTTAAAACCAATATCGTCTTTAATTTGAACTTGTCCAACACCATCCAATTCATATTCGACTGGATCTTCCGCTGTTAAAATATTTAGGTGAGGTTTAGAAACTTCTTTTAAGATACTATAGAGAGTTGTTGTTTTTCCTGATCCAGTAGGGCCTGTTACAAGAACTAGGCCTTGCGTTCCGTGGATCGCTTTTCTTAAATTTTTTAAATCATTTTCCTCAAAATTAAGTTGTTCTAAACTGATGTCTCCTGCATCTTTATTTAAAACCCTCATTACTATTCTTTCATTTGTTGCAGTTGGTAAAATCGAAAGACGAAGGTCAACTACTTTTCCATCAATTTTAAATGGAATTGCTCCATCTTGAGGAAGTCTTCTTTCTGCAATATCTAATTTTCCCATAATCTTAAATCTTGTAACCACAGCCCCATAATTTGAATGAAGAAATTTTTTAAAGTGTTCTTGTTCTTGTAAAATTCCATCTAATCTATATCTAACTCTTGATGTAAATCGATAAGGTTCAATATGAATATCTGAAACTCCTGATTTAATTGCTTCTGCTACAACCGCTGTACTAAATTTAATTACTTCAGACTCGTTTTCTATAGCTTCGATATCTTCTTCAGGTGGTTTTTCTAAAACTTCCGCTTGATCATCTACATCATAGTCAAATGTTTTAGTCTTCTCAGCATTAGTTTGTCTAATATCTGAGATAGTTCTCTCACCGTCTGCTAGCAATTTATCTACGAAGTTTGAAATATCAGAAACTTTTGCTGCGTGCAGTTCTATGTCCATTTTTGTAATTGTTCGTAAATTTCTCATTAAACTTAATTTTGAAATATCAGATATTGCTATGTGCAATACTTTTCCTTCAATTTTGAAAGGAGCTATAAAGTTCATATTAATGTAATTTGATGGAAGAACAGCTTTCAATTCATCAGTTACAGCAATTGTTGACAAGTCAACTACATCTAATGATTGGTCTTTTACTAAAAGATCTAAAATCTTTTCTTCATCAGTTAGATTTAACTCAAATACAGCGTCTAATTGAGACTTTTCTCCCTCACCAGATATTTTTTTAATTTCAACTAAATCTTTCCCTGAAATAATATCCTGATCAATAAGAATATTAATTAAATTAATCTCAGACTCTCTACTAATATTTATCATTATAAAATTCTTGGTGCTATAAACACTAACAATTCATCTAGGTTATCAGAATTTTCAGTCCCTTTAAAGAGATTACCTATTACAGGCATATTGCCAAGAGCTGGAACTTGATCTTTAGATTTTGATAATACGTTCTTTTTAATTCCACCAATTACAACAATATCACCATCTGCCACTAATAATTTGGTCACAATTTCCATTTTATTAACTGCCGGCGTATCACCTGCAACTGATCTATTTGGTGTATCATTATTAACTTGAATACTTAATAAAACGTTTCCATCTCCGATAATACTAGGAGTGACCTCTAATTTAAGAGCCGCTTCCTTGAAAGATACTTGAGATCCTCCGCCCTCCCCTGGGGCTTCATAAGGTATTTCCTCACCTTGTGTAACTGTTGCTACTTGATTATCTAGTGTGAATACTTTTGGATTAGAAATAGTTTTACCCATACCCATTCTTTCTAATGCTGTAATTTCTGCTTTTAAAACACCTGAACCAGTTCTTCTTAAAATTCCAATACCACTTGTTGGATTTGTAATTGCAAAATTTGCTATACTATCTGTTGCATCACCAAGATTAGCTGAATCTCCTGGCACTACACCAGTTGCACTACCTGCGCTTCCTCCTGATAGGCCACCAGTAACAGTACCTGCTCTATTATAATAACCTCCCAATCTTGTTCCAAGTGCTTTTTCAAAATCAGAATTTGCTTCAACTATAAAAGCTTCTATTAAAACTTGTTTTGTTCTTATATCTATTTCTTTAATAACTTTATCAACTACATCTAAATCTTTCTCTTTTCCTCGAACTATAATTGATCTTGTTGTTGCTTCTTCTGTTATTTGTATTGGTGTATATGAACTGTCGCCTGCTGTTGAAGTAAATAACTCATCAATAGTTTGTTTAGCTTGAGCAGGAGTTATATAATAAAGTCTGAAAATCTCAGAATATATTGGCTCAACACTATCTTCTAATTCTACTTTCTTTTTAACAGCTTGTGCTCTTTCAGACTTATAAGTCTCTTGTGCGGTTAGTGTTTCAGGAGAATGAACTCTTATTAAGTTACTAGCAACATCAACATCTGATGCATAATTTTTCATATCTAAAAGAGCTTGAAATGCTTTGTCCCAAGGAACATCAATTAATTCTGCTGATATTGCTCCCGCAACCTCATCTCCAACTAAAACATTTATCTCTCCTATTTTACCCATCAATTTCATGGTTTCTTTATAATCTAGGTTTTTAAATTTAAGAGTTACCCTTTGTTTTAATAGTGGATAATCATCAGGTATTATTAAATAATTTCTTTGTGCTTCAGATGATATTTTTTTTCTTTTTCCAAGTTTTTTTGCATCACCTTCAATAGGTTTAGGACCCATTTCTAAAGTTTTTGCGATTTCTGATTGTCCACTACTCACAATATCTTTATCTTTAATAAGAGGTGTATTGTGTTTGAATGGTTTGTCATATTTTTTCAAGTTTTGACAAGCATTTAATGCAACTAATAAAAATAATAATCCAAAATATGTTAATATTTTTTTAATAGTCATCTGCCTCCCGGACCTGATTATTAAAATCAATTATCATGAATTTACCATCATCTTTTTTAAATATTGCCTCTGTTAATCTTAAATCTACTAATTGTATTTCTCCAAGATATTGACCTAAGGTCATTGTTAAAACTTCCCCGCCAGAATTAACTAAAGAAATGTAACTATAATCTTTTCCAGAAATTAGACCAGCTAATTTAAAATTATACAAGCTCATTTCATTATCTTGTTCATCTTGTGGTATGCTTGCTGAAGATGACGTTCCCTCATTTCCTGCAAAAGGATCGTTTAATGGAACTTCTTCATCTTCCTCCATTTCTTTAACAATTTCTTTTGCTGCATCTAAGACTTCTTGTTTTTGATCATGATTATCTGCAAAAGCAGCGTTTGCTATTAAAGAAAATGTTATGATGAATAAGATTTTAAAAAAATTCATCTGGTAATCCTACTATTGTTAATTCACCTTGCGCCATTATCGCTCCAGTTGAATCGTTTTGTACTATACTTATAGTCTCTTTGTCAAAATTTAACATTTTATTTTGTCTAGAAACTGCTCTTTTAAACTTTATGTAACCTAAAAAATTCCCTTTGATTTCATAATCTACAGGTATTTGATAATAAGAAACCATATCCCTTGTGATATTATTTTCTGCTTGTTGAGTAACTCCTTGTTTAAATACTGGCTTAGGTTTTTTCTTTTCAATTTTTGATATTACCAATCCATTAACAGCAGCATATTTACTTAAACTTTCATAAAGATCTTCAACTTCAGCTTTTGAATGAAATAGAGTTGAAGTTTTATCAAAATCAGGTTTCATTTTTTTAATTCTTGTTTTGAAAGTAATTATTTCATTATCAAATTGTGAGATTTCGTTTTGCTTTACTATTTTGTCATTATATTTAGCTTTTCTTTCTTTGACCATTGGATTTAAAATTACATAGTAAATTATTAAAAATAAAATTATTGCTCCAAAACCAGATCCAAATTTAATTAAAGTTTTTTTATCTACAGCAGCTAGCTTCTGCTTTAGATCGTCCATAGTCATGTTTTTTAAATCCATTATACTTGCTCCAATACACAGGCTACTTTAAAGCCCTTCATAGTTTGTGATCCCTGCTGCTGGCCTTGAGGTAGAGTCATGCTTGCCAATGAAGCTTGTGAGATCAATTTTTTATTGTTCAAATTACTAATTAATTTCAAAATATCTTGATCACTAAATGCTGTTCCTTCAATAACAACTAAATCTGAACCATTATATTCTATTTTGCTAAATTTAACTCTTTTAGGAACTGCAGAAGCGATTTGTGCTAATACTCTAAAGCTGACTGTTTTATTAGACTTAATTGATTTACTTAATTGAAGAGACTTAAGCATAAAACCAATTTCTTTTGCGTATTTATTTTTCTCTAAAGTTTTAAGTTCATGAGTTTGTAAAATTTCGTCATAACCTTCTATTTTTTTATTAAGATCTGTAATTTGCCAGAATGATAAACCAAATAAAACTAAGTAGATTAGTGAAACTATTCCTACCACTCCTTTAAATGCAAAATTTGAAAAGGCTTTTGCTTTTTTCTGAGCAATCATATTTTCTCTGTTAGGTAAAAGGTTAATATTTTTAACAGCAGTAACAAATTTATAGTAACCAAAAACGTCTAGTTTTCTAAAAGCAAGTCCCATCACTGTTGAAAAATATGAACGGTTATCCATTTTAATATCATTTTCTAATTGTGCAGGAATTTTTATTCCATCAAAAGGATCAAATAAATTGTATCCAGTGTTAACCATATTTTTTCTAAAGCTACCAAGATAATCTTCAACATTTTGTAGATTTGATGTAACTTTTAAATTTCTAATTCTTTTCTCATATTTTTGCTCAAAGTCTTGAACTGCTTGTTTGACTTGTGTCATATATCTTCTAACAAGTGCATCCATCTCTTCTTGATTATTGCTTTCTTGAAGTGTTTTTCTATCTTGAGATCTAATAAAAATATCAGTTATAATTGGATTGTTTTCGTAAAGTATCATTACATAGTTTTCATCTAAACCAAATTCTAGAACAGCAGTTAAGTTAGAGTCTTCAATTGAACCTGCAATTTGATTAATTTGATCAACAGCAGATTTTAATGCAAAACATTTAACATCTATAATAACAGCATTTAATCCACCTTTTTTAATAATGTCTGTATAACTATTAATGTCTGATAATTTTGATGCCACAAAAAGGATATCCATTGTATTTCCTGTTTTGTCTCTATTTATTACTTGATGGAATATAGAGTAGTCATTTAAATTATCAGTTAATTGAACTAAGTTTTCCCAAAGTGAATCTGTATCTATCGCTTTTTTCAATTCTTCATCAGTCATTAAAGGTGCAGTTACAACTCTTATAATTGCGCTAGTTACTGGAATCGCGATCGCAGCGTTAGTCGTATTAATTTTAGATTTTTGTAAAGCTAATTTTAATTCTTCAGCAACTTTATCAGGATTTTCAAGTACAGTTCCATTTTCTGGAATACCCTCAAATTTATGAACATAGAATTTATCTAAAACCCATTGATTGGCTTTATTACTTGAAACTTGCGATAATCTTATCTCTGAAGGAGTAAGTTCAACTCCTAAAATTTCCTCACCTTTAATAGATTGTTTTCCTAATCTATTTTTAACAAGCTTACTAAAAAATCCCTCTTTCTTTTTGCTTTCCCCTCCTTGTGGTACAGGAGGTGTGTTTGCATCATCTTTTTTTTTCTTTTTAAATAAATTTGCAAAAGGATTTTTCATAAATTTTATAAACGAATTTTAACTTTATACTCAACTTTTACTAGAATAAAAACACCTGATATTCAATTTGGGTTTTTTACAAAAATTAATTGGTAAAACAAGTCAATTTTATAGTACAAAGGGTTTTATGTTTGAAAAGTTAGAACAACTAGCCAAAGATAATAAAAAAATCTCTGATTTTCATATCAGAGCAGGATCTCCACTTGCATACAGACAAACTGGAGAAATAATTAAAGTTCAGGAAGTCATGGTTACAGCTCAAGATCTAAAAGATATGCTTTCAATGAATTGTAATGAACATGAATTAAATAAATTTGAAAAAACACACGAACTTGATACATCTGTTACTCTAAGTGGATTAAGATTTAGAGCGAATTTTTATAAAACGATTAATGGACCTGCATGTGTTTGCAGAAGAGTTGAAAGTAAAATTCCAGATATGGAACAATTCAATTTACCACAAGCTCTCTATGACATTGTTGATTTTCATAAAGGTTTAGTTTTAGTAACAGGTCCAACTGGTTCTGGTAAATCAACAACACTTGCAGCAATTGTAAATGAAATTAATAAAACAAGAACTTCAAATATTATCACAGTAGAAGATCCAGTAGAATTTATTCATAAAGATAATAAAAGCATTGTCTCTCATAGAGAGGTAGGAAAACAAACAGAAACTTTTGCAGCAGCATTAAAAGCAGCTTTAAGGGAAGATCCTGATGTAATCCTTGTTGGTGAGATGAGAGATCTTGAAACAATAAGTCTTGCATTAACAGCTGCAGAAACTGGACATTTAGTTTTTGGAACTTTGCATACAAGTGGTGCACCAAGTACAATTAACAGAATTATAGATGTGTTCCCTCCTGAACAACAAGAACAAATTCGAGCTCAAATTTCAACTTCTCTTAAAATGGTTGTTACTCAAAGATTGTTAAAGACCAGAGACGGCGCTGGAAGAGTTGGTGCATTTGAAATAATGAAATGTACCGCACCTATACAAAACTTGATTAGAGAAGCAAAAATTCACCAAATTCCAAGTATAATGCAAACAGCAGTTAGAGATGGAATGATTACCATGGAAAAATCTCTTGAAGAATTAGCGAAATCAGGGAAAATAGATCCAGGTGCAGCAAGATCAGAACATTAAAGGATTTACAATTTTAGAGTTACTAGTTGTTATTACAATAGTAGCAATTATTTCTGCTGTTGCTTATCCAAATTTTTCAAACTGGCGACAAGATAGAGAGTTAAGAGCTGCAATGGAAAAAGCGGCAACTATGCTTTCATCTGTAAATACTTTATCTCAAAGAGGAAATTATCCCTTTGTTCAATTTAGAGTAACACCCAATGGAACTACATCAACAAAATTTATTTCAAAAGGAATGGATGCAACTTCGTTATCAATAAAATTAAATAATGCACAAACTATTGAATGTAATACTTCTAGTGGTAGTTATTGGGATAATAACCAAGTTGACGAAACTACAAAAAAAATATCAACACATATTAGCAAAGACGGTGCAGTTTGTTTTTCTAAAGATGGAAGTTATTTTAAAGCACATGGAACTTTAAAAAATAATTTAAATGTTACAGTCGAAAATAGATCAACAAACCAATATTTGATACTTTGCACAACATCAAACGCAAGTAATGGTGGCAAATGTCCCTTGGATCAAGCAGGTGGGTTGGAAAAACCTGCATACTTGGTTGAATGGACTAGATTTGGTAATATAAGTAAATTTAAATGGAGTGGAAGTGATTGGACTAGGCAAAACTAAATTATCAGAAAAAGGAATGACCCTGCTTGAAGCCTTGGTTTCAACTGCAATTATAGGTATTGGATTTGTTGCGGTTTTTCAGATGGTTAATTACTCAGTACAATCAATTGATGTTTCAGGAGAGAGAACAAAGGCAAATTATTTGGTATCTATGGTAGCAGAAGACTTAATTTCTGAAAGAGATTCAAGCTCTCCTACTACAGATGTAAAATTTAAAGACTATTTGATTAATAATTCTTGGAGTATGGCAAACTGTTCTAATAGAGGCACATCTTCCACTAATTTTAATAATGCAGTACAAAACAAGTTTCAAAAATGGGATAAAAGATTTTCTAGAGAAAGACTAAAATGTAAGGGAAATAAAGATAATAAAATTCTCAAAATTTACGAAATCTGCAATAACAATGCTGCAGCAAATAACTGCAAATACAACAACACTACAAATTATAAAGGTAATGGTGTTTATGAAAAATGGTATCTTGGAAAAATGGAAGTCAATCTTAACGACGGCAAAAAGAAAAAATATTTATATTTTCAATTTAATTAATGAAAAAAAAATTAAGCAATATTGCAGGTGTAACTTTAATAGAAATTCTAATTGGAATTTTAATTTCTGTAGTGATGATGGGTGCTATGTTCACCTCTTACACCGTAGTTAATAATACTTACTCTCAAGTTACTGATCGAGCAAAAATTTCAACAGCTGGAAGAGATGTTGTTGGAATGATTATGAGAGATATAAGAAATGCTGGATTTATGTATTTCAATGATAATATCAAAACATCAAATGAGCATATTCCAATACTAATCACTAAATATGTGAATTTTTCAGAATGCGATAAAATCGATATTGTTTACGGAGATGTAAATTATAAACAAGGAAGAACGCCTGCATATATATATGAGAGATATAAAATAACTTACAAATGCAAAAAATCTACTATTCCTGATAAAACGCAACCGCAATTAGGTGGAGGTGGATACCCTCCAATCGATGCTTTTGCTGTTTATAAAAAAAAAGTTAAATGGAATAATACATCAGGTAGATGGGATGATCCTACAACAGATAACAATGATAAAACATACGATGATCAACTCGTTGTAGATTACGTAGATGATATGATTTTTAATCCTGTTGACGAAAAAGGAATGTTAATCAATCCACCCCCTTCTGCAACAAATGTAAACAAAGATTTAATTTATAAAATTAAAACTGTTGATATCGCATTGACTGTTAGATCAACAAAAAATTTTTTTAGAAATTCTAAAATTAGAGATGTGTTTGCATTAAAAGACTCAACTAGAAATAAAAAGAAAACTGACAAATATTTAAGAGATACAATTATTGTAACTGCTCACGCAAGAAATTTAGGAATGGAATAATGAAAAAAAATGAACAAGGTTTTGCGCTGGTATTATCTTTAGTCTTAATGCTTGCAATGTCATTAATGGGAGGAGCATTAATTGTAATATCAGCAGGTGACCATCAAAGTAATAATAAGAGTGATGAGTATCAGCAAACTTTCTATATTGCTGAAACAGCTTTGATAGAAGGTGAAAAATATGTACTTAATCAATTTTTAGGTCCCTGGAGTACTTCAAATCATGTTAGGGATACATCAAAAAGAAATTTACCAGCTAATAACACTCAATGGAACGGTAATATGGCAAATTATAGGATCAATTATAATTCTAGCAATAGCTCTCTTTATTATAATACAGAAAATTTCTGCGCAAATAGCTTTAAGGACTTAGACAAGGTTAGATTAAGTGGAAATTTCTATGATGTTGTGGCCGCACAAAGTTGGAATTTTGGAAAATTAGTACGTGATAGTTTTAATTCTGCAACTAATGATGAGAGAAAAGAAGCTGAAAAACTTTATAATTACTTTTATGAATTTTTTGTAATAAGAATTGGTGCTGCACCTTTCAGAGGTACTGGCTCTAGTGTCAAAAAAGGCTCAACTGATAAAGGAAATGATGGAATGGCTTATCGAATTTATGGCTGCGGTTTAAAGAAGGGTAGCGAAAGAATGGTAGTTGCTTTAGAAAGTGTGATTGTATTACCTAAATAAAATGACGACAAATATAATGAGTTATACTAATATTTCTAAATCTTTATGAAAAATTTAATCAAATTTA
>CABYIV010000008.1 GCA_902519255.1 uncultured Pelagibacteraceae bacterium
CCCTAATCCTGCGGCTTTTCTAATGAAAGGTTCGTAAATTTTATACCAGAAACTTTTAGGCCACATAAATGTTTTGTAATAAAACCCAGCTGGGAAAAACATTTTTAAGAAATTGTTAATTGCACCAACATCAAAATTTACTGATGGCCAACAGTTTTGGCTTGTTGCAGACAAACCTTCAACGAGTTCCATTTCTGTTGCATTAACATTTGGCTCTGAATGACCATTGAATTCTACTTGAAGCTTTGCGTTTGGCTCCTCTACTCCTGCACCAAAAAAACCTCTCGGTCTATGATATTTAAAACTTCTACCGACTAAGTGTATTCCATTTGCTATTAAAGCAGAGGCAATTGTATCACCTTCATATCCAAATAATTTTTTACCATTAAAAGTAAAAGATATTTTTTTGTTACGATTAATTAATCCCTCTTTATTTAATCTAAATGGTTGGCTCATCTTATTTCTTCTGTAACTTTTGCTGTTTGGAAAATTTCATGTGTAGCGGTGTCTCTTTGCACCTTAATCCATTGTCTACATCCAGCTATATGTTGCCATAACTCTATATGTTTTCCTCTAGGACTTTTTCTCATATAAACAAAATTATCCCAATCTTCACTTGATACTTCTTCATTTATATTAGGTCTTTTTACAGTTGCATCACCTCCATATGAAAATTCTTTTTGTGCTCTTAAACCGCAATAAGGACATTTGATGTATAACATTTTTTAACCAATCCAGGTTTTAGTTCCTAAACCTTTTTCATCTAAAAGATGGCCTGAAGAAAATCTATTTAATCTTAATTCTGAATTTAATTCATGAACTTGATCTTGTGCAATTGTATGAGCAAATGTCCAACCTGAGACAGGAGTTGATTTAAAACCTCCATAACACCATCCGCAATTTAAATATAAACCTTCAATATGAGTTTTATCAATTATTGGAGAACCATCCATAGACATATCCATGATTCCTCCCCATGTCCTTAACATTTTTAATCTACTTAAAAAAGGAAACAAAGCTAAGCCACCTGTCAATACATGTTGTATAGTTGGCAAGTTGCCTCTTTGAGCATAACTATTATATCCATCAAGATCACCACCCATTACCATCTCACCTTTATCTGATTGACTTATATAAAAGTGGCCTGCACCAAAAGTTACTACTCCGTCTAATAATGGTTTTACAGGTTCTGAAACACAAGCTTGCAGTACATGAGTTTCTATTGGCAGTGTCATATTTAATTTTTCAGCTAATATATTTGTGCTACCCGCAACACATAATCCAACTTTTTTTGCTTTAATATCTCCTCTTGAAGTTCTTATTCCTTTTATCTTTCCGTTAACAACATCAAAACCAGTGACCTCACAGTGTTGTATTATATCTACTCCCATATCATCTGCTTGACGCGCATATCCCCAAGCAACAGCGTCATGTCTTGCTGTACCAGCGCTTGGTTGCATTAAGCCTCCAAAAATTGGGAAACGTACTTCATCACTAAAGTCAGCCATTGGAATTAATTTTTTAACATCGTCTCTATCCAATAAATTTGCATCTATTCCATTCAATCTCATAGAGTTTCCTCTACGAGCATATGCGTTCATTTGAGCATCTGAGTGGGCTAAGTTTATTATTCCCCTTGGAGAAAACATTACATTAAAGTTCAGTTCTTGACTTAAGTTTCTCCATAAATCCATTCCAAATTCATTAAATCTTGCATTAGCATCGTACATAAAATTTGATCTTATAATCGTTGTATTTCGACCAACATTTCCACCACCAATCCAGCCTTTCTCAATGATAGCTACATTTCTAATATTATGTTCTTTTGCTAAATAATATGCAGTAGCAAGACCGTGTCCTCCGCCTCCAATGATGACTACATCATATTCACTTTTTGGAGTTGGATCTTTCCAAGCAACTTCCCAATTTTGGTGATTGGAGAAAGCATTTTTGATTAGACTAAATACTGAATATTTCTGCATCCGTAAGTTTTATAAAATTAAATATAAGTTTTTGCTAATTTTTTTTATATATATTTTTTAGATGTTTAAATACGTGACAAAAAAGGATAGTAATTCTGCTCATTAATAAGTAATTAGATTTATGTCAAAATCAGATATCCAAATTGCACGAGAAGCAAAAATGAAACCCATAAATGAGATTTTGGGTAAAATTAATGTTCCAGACGAACCAAGTGCTTTTAGCCCTATGGGACGTCATATTGCTAAAATAAATTTAGAATATTTAGATAGTTTAAAAGATAAACAAAATGGAAAATTAATTTTAGTTACTGCTATTACACCAACTCCTGCAGGTGAGGGAAAGACAACTACGTCAGTTGGTTTAAATGATGGATTAAATAAAATTGGTAAAAATTCTATAGTATGTTTACGTGAACCTAGTTTAGGTCCATCATTTGGAATGAAAGGCGGAGCAGCAGGTGGAGGATATGCTCAAGTTGTTCCAATGGAACAAATCAATTTACATTTTACGGGCGATTTCCATGCAATTACATCTGCTCACAACTTATTATCAGCGTTAATTGATAATCATATTTATTGGGGAAATAAATTAAACATAGATGTAAGAAGAGTGGTTTGGAGAAGAGTTATGGATATGAATGATAGATCTTTAAGATCTATCAATATTAATTTAGGTGGAGTTGCTAATGGTTTTCCAAGAGAAGACGGTTTTGATATTACAGTAGCATCTGAGATAATGGCTATCTTTTGTTTAGCAAATGATCTTGAAGATTTGGAAAAGAGAATAGGTAATATTACAGTTGCTTATACTAGAGATAGAAAGCCTATTTTTGCAAAAGATTTAAATGCTCACGGACCAATGACTGTTTTGTTAAAGGAAGCAATCAGGCCTAATGTAACTCAAACGTTAGAAAATAATCCTGCCATTATTCATGGTGGTCCTTTTGCAAACATTGCGCACGGTTGTAACTCTGTAATAGCAACTAAAGCAGGTTTAAAACTAGCTGATTATGTTGTAACTGAAGCTGGATTTGGAGCAGACCTAGGAGCAGAAAAATTTCTAGATATTAAATGTAGAAAATCAAATTTAAAACCTGAGTGTGTAGTTATTGTTGCAACAATTAGAGCATTAAAAATGCACGGTGGCGTAGCTAAAGATGATTTAAAAAATGAAAATGTAGACGCGTTAAAAAAAGGTTTAGTAAATTTAGAAAGACACATTGAAAATGTAAAAAAATTTGGTTTACCGGTAGCGGTTGCTGTTAATCATTTTGTTGCTGATACTGATAATGAAGTAAAAGAGTTAATAAATGCTTGTGATAATATGGGAGTTAAAGCTACTTTATGCACTCATTGGTCAAATGGTGGCGAAGGGACAAAAGAACTTGCTTCACATGTTGTAGATTTAATTGATCAAAAACAAGCAAATTTTAAATTTTTATATGATGAAAAAACACCTTTGTTAAAGAAAGTTGAAACTGTTGCAAAAGAAATATATCGAGCAAACGAAGTTGTTGCTGACAGTAAAATAAAAGATCAATTAAAATCTTTTGAAGAAGCAGGTTATGGAAATTTACCGATATGCGTAGCGAAAACACAATATAGTTTTTCTACTGATCCAAACGCAAAAGGTGCTCCAACAGGCCATTCATTACCAATTAGAGAAGTAAGATTATCTTCAGGTGCAGAATTTATTGTTGTTATATGTGGAGCCATCATGACAATGCCTGGACTCCCAAGGGTTCCTGCAGCAGACTCTATTAAGCTTAATGAAAAAGGTGAAATAGAAGGCTTGTTCTAATTTAAATTATTTAGCCAATTTTCTAATTCTCTCATCCTTGCATCTTTATTTGAAATTTTATTTTCATCTTCTATAATTTTTACATGAGAGTCTATTTCCATTTGGTCAATAAATGCTTTTTTTTCTAAAAGTCGATCTTTCCTAAAATGAATTAAGCTTATCATTTTGGCATAAGTTATCTCTGGGTGATATTGAATTCCCCATATATTTGTTGAACCAACATTAAAATTTATACCCATGACTTTGTTTATTGGATTTGATGAAAGTAATGTAGAGCCCTCAGGTAATTTTACAACTTCATCAAAATTAAATGCAGGGGTATTAAATTTTTTATTTTTATTTTTATAAAGTGGATGTTTAAGACCGTTTTCGTTTATTTCTATGTCATGAGCTATTCCCCTATGAGCGCCATTAGGGCATTTCTTTACTTCGCCACCAGCAACAGTCACAGCAACTTGCATTCCCCAACATATTGCGAATATATTTTTTATATTCTTTTGACATTCCCTCATAAAGTTAATTTGTCTTCTTATTTCTGGAGTATCATTGTAAATATTTAAACTACTACCACCCCATATCATTCCATGATATTTAGTTAAATCTTTAGCTACTTCATTAATATTTTCATCTGATGAAGGATTAACAACATCAATTTCTAATTGATCTGTAAAATAACTAATACTATCTTTTAAACTTTCAGTATGAGTTTTAATTCCACCATCTGTAAAGCTTTGATTTTCCTCTCTAAGGTTGCCTTCAACTATAAGAATTCTTTTCATTAAAATAATTTACCTGAAATACTGTGTTCATAAAGTGCTTTCATGTCATCCTTACTCATTGTCCTTGGATTGGTAGAAGTTGATGGATCTTCTAGAGCCATAACTGATAGCTGCTCTAAATTTATTTTATTTACATCAATAATTTCTGATAATTTATGTGGTATATTTAATTCTTTTCTTAGTTCTAAAATCCAGTGTAAAAAACTATCAAAACTTTTATCGAGTTCGAGATAATCACATATAGAAATTATCCTTTTTTCAATCATTTTTTTGTTAAAAGTTAATACATAAGGCATAAAGATTGCATTTGATAAACCGTGGTGAACATTAAATTGCGCATTAATAGGGTGGCTTAAAGAATGAATAGCACCAAGCCCTTTTTGAAAAGAGGTAGAACCCATACTAGCTGAGGCTAATAATTCTGCTCTAGCATTTAAATCTTTACCGTTCTTAACTGCTTTAATTAATGAGTTTTTAATTAACTTCATTCCCTCAATCGCAATTCCATCAGCCATCGGGTGGAATCCTGGTGCACAAAAGGCTTCTAAATTGTGTGCCAAAGCATCCATACCTGTCGCTGCAGTCAATCTTGGAGAAAGATCTAAAGTTAAATTAGGATCTAAAATTACTATTGAAGGTAAAAATTTCGGGTGGAAAATAATTTTTTTTATACCTGTTTGTTTATTGATTATAGCTGATGCTCTTCCAGTTTCTGATCCTGTCCCTGCTGTAGTGGGTACAGCAATGATAGGTGCAATGTTAGTTTCATCTGCTCTTTTCCAATAATCACCTATATCTTCAAAATCCCATATTGGTCTAGACTGTCCTGACATAAAAGCAATAGCTTTACCTACATCAAGACCGCTGCCACCACCAAATGCAATAACTCCATCACAACCTAATTTTTTAAACTCCCCTACTCCCTCTTCCACATTCTCGCCTACAGGATTACCTGAAAAATTTGAAAAAACTTGAAGATGATTAAAGGTTTTTTTTAAATCTAAAATAATATCTTGAACCATTTTTAGATTAATTAAATCCTTATCAGTGACAAATAATGGTTTATCGATTTTTAGATTTTTACATGCTATGCTTAAATCTTGAATTCTGTTCTCTCCAACCCAAATTGTAGTAGGATAATTCCAATTAGTTTTCATATTAAAATAATATTTAATTTTTCTATTTTTCTTAGTACAATATATTTATAATTTTAATTGTAGAGGAAAAATTATCATGACTAAAGTCGCTATTATCGGTGCTGGACCTTGTGGGTTATCAATACTCAGGGCTTTTGAACATGCCGAGAAAAAAGGAGACAAAATACCTGAAATAGTTTGCTTCGAAAAACAAAGTGATTGGGGAGGTCTTTGGAATTATAGCTGGAGAACAGGATCTGACCAATATGGAGATCCAGTTCATAATAGTATGTATAGATATCTTTGGTCAAACGGACCTAAAGAGTGTCTTGAATTTGCAGATTATTCTTTTGATGAACATTTTGGTAAACCAATTCCATCTTTCCCACCTAGAGAAGTACTTTATGATTATATCACGAGTAGAGTAAGTAAAGGAAATTTAAGAAATAAAATTAAATTTAATACAAGAGTAGTTAATACAGTTTTTAAATCAGATAAATTTGAAATTAGCTATCAAGATAAAGAAAATGATAAAATTTTAACTGATCATTTTGATTACGTTGTAGTGTCCACTGGTCATTTTTCAGTTCCTTTTATACCCGAATATAAAGGTATGAGTTCATTTCCTGGAAGAATAATGCACTCACATGATTTTAGAGATGCAGAAGAATTTAGAGGAAAAAATATTATAGTTTTAGGAAGCAGTTATTCCGCTGAGGATATTGCGCTTCAATGCAATAAATATGGAGCAAAAAGTGTAACAATTGGCTACAGGCATAATCCTATGGGTTTTAAATGGCCTGAAGGAATGAAGGAAGTATTCTATTTAGATAGATTAGAGGGAAAAAAAGCAATTTTTAAAGATGGCACAGAACAGGATGCAGATGTAATAATACTATGTACTGGTTACCTACATCATTTTCCTTTCTTGGAAGAAAATTTAAAACTTAAAACAAGAAACAGACTCTATCCCCCAAAATTATACAAAGGTATTGTTTGGCAAGATAATCACAAACTTTTGTATCTAGGAATGCAAGACCAGTTTCACACATTTAATATGTTTGATTGCCAAGCTTGGTACGCAAGAGATGTTATAATGGGGAAAATAAATATGCCAAGTGGAGAGGATATTGAAAAAGATATTAATAAATGGGTTGCTTTAGAAGAAAAACTAGAAAATCCTGATCAGATGATTGATTTTCAGACTGAATACACAAAAGAATTACATGAGATGTCGGATTATCCAAAAATAGATTTTGAACTAATCAGAAAACATTTTAAAGAATGGGAACATCATAAGGTTGAAGATATATCAACGTATAGAAATAAATCTTTTTCATCTCCAGTTACAGGGTCAGTAGCTCCTGTTCATCATACAGCTTGGGCAAAAGCAATGGACGACTCCTCTGAAACATTTCTAAATAAAAATTAAAAATCTAATCTAATTTTCTAGAACCAGGTCTAAATATAAAGCTGCGCTCCATGAGAAATTATTTGCGCCCATAACTGATCCATCTTTATAACTGTAATATTCATGAAAACCTTTTTCTTCAATTAATTCTAAAGTTTTTTTTTTGATTTCATTTGCATATTCTGGCTCTTTTTTAATAAGTCCTTGATAAATCAACCAATTACAATTTATCCATATTGGACCTCTCCAATATCTTTTTTCTTCAAATGAAGGATGATTTGGTTTTATTGTTGAGAAATAGTAATTGTCATTAATATTATGATTTTTTAAATTATTAATAATTTTTTTATTTAATTGATCATTTTCTAAATTTGCAAATAAGGTAAAATAATTTGTTATTGATGGAACAACGATATTCAAATTAGTTTTTAAATCTTTTGAGACAAAATCATTAATATTATCATCATATAATTTTAATATTTGATTTTCAGTTTTGGATACGAAATTATTTAAATCATCGAAATTTAAATCTAAATTTTTAGCTAAGGTAAGTAGATCTTTATTTGCTCTCAAAAATAAAGCATTAAATCCAACATCTACTACATTAAAATCAGAAATCTCATACAATTTATGTGGATCATACTGAACATCCCTAAATTGATCTCTTAAAGTTACATATCTATCATAATCAGTTTTTAAAGGTCTCTCATCAGAGTTTGAAACTTCAAGGTCTCTTCTTTTATAATTAAGGTCTTTATCTACTTTGATATTACTCATTGGCTGATCCCAAATTGGTGAATTATCATACCCGCTTTCCCAAGGATGCAATATGGATACAAGGCCCGTTTTATTAGGATCTCTGAATTTTATGAACCAATCATGATAATTTTTAATTTTTTTGATTACTTTAGTTATTCTAGAATTTTGATCATTATTTAGTTTATTTTTTTCAACAATTTTTCTCAAAATACTGGCTAAAACTGGTGGCTGAGTAATACCAGAAGAAGGTATATTTTTTCCACATTGCCAAGTTGTGTGATTTGGAAAATAAGATGTGTCTTTTTCATGAAAAAGAATGTGGGGTACCATGCCATCGTCCCACTGACCGTTAAGCAAAGTTTCAATTTCTATAATTGAAAAATCTAAATTAAAGTAAGAATAGCCAAGAGCTATAAAAGCTGAATCCCAATTCCATTGAGCAGGATATAATTTGTTATTAGTAGGAAGTGTGTAACCATTTTTTCTGTTACCTAATAATATTTTTTTTGCCTCTTCTACTTTATTTTTCATTATCCTTTAACACTTCCTGCAGTAAGACCACTTACTAAATATTTTTCAAAATAAACAAAAATTATTAAAATAGGCAAAGTTACTACTACAGACCCTGCCATCAAATATTGTCTAGGTGTTTCAGCTCCAACATTCAGAAACTGAATAGCTCTTGATAATGTGAATGTATTTGGGCGGTCTAAAAACATTAATGAAAACAAAAATTCATTCCAAGCTATCATAAATACATACAAAGCTACTGATGATATTGCAGGTAAACTAAGTGGGAGTATAATTTTAAAAATTATACCAAGCCAATTTTGACCATCTATTATCCCTGCTTCTTCTAATTCTTTTGGTATACTTTTAAAGTAACCTTGCAGCATATAAATTGCTACAGGTAAGGTTGTGGCTGTATAAACTATTAACAAACCCTCAATAGAATTTCTTAAACCAAGTTGACTAAAAATTGTATACAAAGGTATCACTAAAACTATCGCTGGAAACAAATAAATTATCAATATGGATGTTGATAAAAAATTTTTTCCAAAGAAATTAAGTCTTGCAACCGCGTAAGCAGCTGGTATTGCAAATATTAATGTTATAATGACTGTACCTAAGGAGACTATTGTGCTCGTTAGCATATATCTTCCAAAATTATAATCTTTGAACACTATAAAATAAGATTTGAACAACTCTGGCAATCCTTGTGCAAAGTTAATACTAAAGTCTAATGGGTTCAATAATAACAATGCTTGGGTTTTAAAGCTTGTAACTAACATCATATAAAAAGGGAAAAGAATTACAAAAGAGAACAGTGTAATTCCAAATAATGTTAAAAAATTAAAGAATAATTTTTGAGACGAGTGATTTTTTGACAAAAAGTTTTTGTCGTAGTTTTTTATAGTATTAAAGAAAAACAGTGAGATTAAGAATATGCCAAAACTGTACCAAATAGGTAAATTTATTGAGATGAAATAATCAAAAGTAGAAAATAAAAGAGCAAGTATAATTAGTTTAATATTTAAATTGAATTTTTTTCCAATAAGAAGATTTATTACACAAAGAATTATTCCAAAAATAAATAATTTATTAAAATTAAAATTTATTAATTCAATTCCTTGTAAAGTTACTAAGATTTTCCAAATACAAATTAATGAAAACAAAAATAATGATGAGATAAAGCAATAAGTTAATATATTTTTAATTTTCATCAGCTCTTTTTCCTAAAAGTTTAAAATAGATAAACATAAAAATTAACAGAAACACTACAATTACAATAGAAACTGCAGAACCCATACCAATATCCCCGATTGAAAAACCTTGCTGATATACATTTATTGGCAATGTTCTTGTACCTGATGCCCCACCAGTGAGTAAGAAGATGTCTTCAAATTTATTAAAATTCCAAATAAATCTAATCATAAATAGAATTGAAATCACTGCTAATATCTGGGGCAAAGTAATATTAAGAAATTTTTGAATAGGATTTGCACCATCAACATCAGCTGCTTCATAAAGTTCTTTTGGAACTGCTTGAAGACGAGCAAGAATAAATAAAAATGCTAGAGGAAAATATCTCCAAATTTCAAAAATAATTACAGTTGTTAATGCTAATCTTAATTTAAAATCAAAACCAAGTATGTTTAAAGTTACATATTTTTGTCCTAGTAAATTTATTGGTCCATCAATAATTTGATAGTTAATTAACAAATTATTTAAAGTTCCACTTGTTGGATCAAGTAAAAGTTCCCAGGTATAAGCAAGAGCAACAACTGGCGCAACATAAGGAAATAAAAGAACACTTCTCATAAATGTTCTTCCAAAAAATTTTTGGTTTACCATTTGTGCAGCCAAAATTCCAAAAACTATAGCACCTATGGTTCCAAAAAAAGTGTAATAAAAAGTTGTTGATAATAGATCTATAAAAGCTTTGTCTTTAATTACTTTTTTGAAATTATTTAATGTAAATTCATAAGTTAGTAATATATTTTGTGACTTACCTGATAGTTTAGGTTTATAAGATTTTAGTTCCTTCTTTGAAATTTCTTGATTATTAGTATTTTGAAATATTATTTCTAAATTTTCTCGATATTTTTTTGGCCAATTACCTAATTCACACTTAAGTAAATTTGATTTAAATTGACATTTATTATTTAAACTTATTGGTTCAATGTTGTCAGGATATTTATCTTTAAATTTTACATTAGTAATTTCTTGTGTAAGAGAACTATTTCTTAATTTATAAATTATTTTTATTTGATTAGGATTATCTTTAATTGATTTTACTAATTTTTTTGCTCTTGGCTCAGGAATTCTTAAATCTTTAAGTTCTACGTTTTTAAAGCTAATCCAAATATTTGAGAATATTGGAAATAAAATTATAGAAAATACTAAAAGAACCGATGGTAATATTAAAAGATAAGCTGTTCTTTTTTCAATTTTTGCAAGTTTTGAACTCATAAAAAAAAGCGGATAATTAATATTACCCGCTTTTTTTAATTTTTTAAATTACTAGAAGCTAGCTAGCACAGTATTAATTTCATCTACTGCTTCATCTAGCGTCAATTGATCGTCAATATATTGTCTAGTGATTCTATTTATAAACTTATTGTTAATAATTTTAGATGCTCTAGATAGTTCACCTTCTTTTACTCCCCATCTGTTAGCAGTATCTAAACCAGCAACAATATTATTTATTACATCTGCAGAATATAGATCTGTTAAAGGAGCTTTTCTATCAACTCCAACAGGTAGTTTACTCCAAGCCGTTGTAAATGCATTTGGATCACTCGCATTACCTCTTCTTACAGGGAATTTACCTTCTGGTGCTATAGATAAAGTACTTGTGTATCCTTCATCCATTGAATAAAGAATAAACTGCTTAGCTTCATCAGTATCTGCATCTGCTGTTATACCAAAGTATCTAACATCAGCCCAAGCTGCACCTTTAACATTATTTGGTCCACTAAAATTAGTTATAAAACCAGTTTTAGATGCCAACTCTGGTGAAGTAGGGTCGCTATTAATTGTTGGTGGAGCTGAGTCTCTTAAACCAGCTAATTCATCCATGATAAATGGTGACCATATTATCATTGGTGTTTTACCAGCAAAATAAAGTTCTCTTGATTGTTTCCAATAAAGTTCTCCTGGAGGGCTTGCTTTAGCTAATTTTTTATAAAACTGTAAAGAATTCTTTAAAGCTCTTCCTTGTTTTTTTGTTCCACCTTTTTTTACAATATTTACACCGTTTGCAAGCATGACATGTTCTAAAACTTGACTCATAAAGTTTTCGTCAGTTTTAGTTGCCGCAACAAATCCAAACATATCATTACTAGATAAAGCATCTATTGCTTTCTCGATGTTTGCATAAGTCGTCGGTGGTTCTAAACCAGCAGCTTTAAACAAATCTTTTCTGTATACAACCATTTGCGTCCAGCCATCTACTGGCACGGCTGCAATTTTGCCACCTTTTTTAGCCATCTTTAAAGCACCTGGAGCAAAAGTTTTCTTTCCAAGTGAGTTAACGATATCATTATTTGCATCAACGTCTAAAATTCCCGCTTCTGCCCATGGCAGCACATATTGCAATGTATGATAAATTACATCAGGAAGATCTCCTGCTGCAGCTGCTGCAGTAGCTCTTGTTCCTAAATCTTTTTCATCAATCGGGATAACTTCAACTCCAATTCCAGTTTTGGCTTCAAAAGCTTTTGCCATCTCTTCTTGTTTAGCCATCCTTGCTGGTTGAGTTTCTGTCGTCCAGAATTTGATATCTGCAAATGCAATTGAATTAAAAACAAAAGCTATTGCAGAGATCGTTATTAATATATTTTTAAACATATATTCCCCTCTTTTTTCTTGTTTTCTAAAGTTATTTAAAAATTAACACATAATGAACATTTAAAAGAAGAATAACAAGTATGTAATTTAAACAATACTACCTGAGATTGATTCAAGAATTTTTAAAAGAAATACCTTTATTATCAAATAAATGGCAACGAAATGGATCAAAACCTATTTTAACAGTGTCACCTACTTTAATATTTGTGTCTCCATCAGTTTGTACAACAAGAGGATCTCCCTCTTTCTCTAAATATAAATATGTTCCTGACCCTAATTTTTCTACAACGAAGACTTTACTTTCCCATAATGAATCTGTTTTTGCATTTAATATCAAATGCTCTGGTCTTATTCCAATTTTTATACTATCCCCTTCTTGAGTATTATCAGAAATTTTTGGTACATTTAACTTTCCAGTCCCCATTATATCTACTTCAGAACTCTTTGAACTTTTACTTAAAATTTTACTATCTATAAAATTCATTTTTGGAGATCCGATAAAACCACCAACAAACAGATTATCTGGGTTATTATATAAGTTCATGGGTGATCCCTTTTGTGAAACTATACCTTGATCCAATACAACAATATCATTTGCAAGTGTCATGGCTTCAGTTTGATCATGAGTTACGTAAATCATTGTTGCATTAAGTTGATCATGTAATTTTGCCAATTCTACTCTCATTTGTACTCTTAATGCTGCATCTAGATTAGATAATGGTTCATCGAATAAGAAAACTTTTGGTTTTCTTGTAATGGCTCTACCAATAGCTACTCTTTGACGTTGTCCTCCAGATAATTGTTTGGGTTTTCTCTCAAGATACTCTTCTATCTGTAAGATTTTAGCAGCCTCCATCACTCTTTGCTCTATCTCTTCTTTTGATTTTTTTTCAATTTTTAAACCAAAAGCCATATTATCAAATACAGTCATATGAGGATAAAGAGCATAAGATTGAAATACCATTGCAATATTTCTTTCTTTAGGTGGTAGATCATTTACAACTTTATCATCAATAGATATTGTACCTGAATTAATTTCCTCTAAACCAGCAATCATTCTTAAGATTGTTGATTTACCACATCCGCTTGGGCCTACTAGAACTGTGAAAGACTCACTTTTTATATCAAGAGAAACATCTTTGATCACATGTGTGCTACCAAAAAACTTGTTTACTTTATCTATTTTAATACTTGCCATTTTTAATTTAATATTAATTTTTTGTTATTAATTATAGATTTAATTAATTTTGTCATCAAAGGGATTTTTTTTTGTTGAATTTTTTTTATTACAAATGGAGCAATTTCTCTTGCAAGTTGCTCTCCCTCCACGGTTTCATTAGGCATAAATTTTCTTTTAGCATTTTTGAATGTATAGCCTTGCCCTAAGTAACTTCCCATTTTACTATTTCTACCTCCAGCAGCACTGACGTATAAATCTCCAACTCCAGCCAATCCAAGAGCAGTCTCAATTTTTCCTTTAAAATATTTAGTAATATATATCATCTCATTTATAGATTTTTTGAATAAACTTGAAGACATATTTAAACTATCTCCAGCCCCAATAATCATTGAATAAATATTTTTAATTGAAGAACAGATCTCAACTCCAATAACATCTTTCGAAGTTTCGGTTAAATAGTATTTTGTAGTTATCATATTACAAATTTTTTTTGCGGTTTTGATATTTTTATTAGCAACAATTACACTTGTTTGTTTTTTATTTGAAAGTTCTTTTGCTAAGCAAGGTCCTTTTAAAACTGAAACGTTTATATTTTTATTAGTTTTCTTTATATCCTCTGAAATAGTAAAAATTTTCTGTTTTTTTTTCTCATACTTCAAACCTTTGGTAAGAATAAGAATTGGACTTTTAATATTTGATTTTTTAAATTCTTCACTAATAAAATTTATTCCTGATAAACTTAACGCAACAACGACTAAATCATATTTATTTTTTAATATATCAGTTGAATATTTTTTGTATTTTAGTTTATTTGGTAAATTTATTTTTAAACTAGAATGATATTTCTTTTTTGAAGACAAATTTTTAATAAAAGTTTTATTATAAGGCTCTGTGATAGTTACTTCATTTTTATTATCTATACATGGAAAAGTAAAAGCAGATCCCATTGCGCCACCGCCTATTATTAAAATTTTTTTCATTTAAGATTAAGCAATTCCTAGATGTTTTTTTCTTTTTTCTACCCAAGTTCTTATCAAATTATCAAAAATTAAACCTATAAAAGCTACACAAATACCCAAAGTTAATCCAATACCAGCACCATTTTTATCTGATAAAGCTTTTAAAATATATTGCCCTAAATCTTCAGTGCCGATAAATGCTCCTATAATCACCATAAATAATGCAAACACTATTGTTTGATTTATACCAAGCATCATATGAGGGAATGCTAAAGGAAATTCAATTTTTGTTAATCTTTGAAATTTATTTACACCAGACATCGTCGCTGCATCATGTAAACCTGCTGGAACACTTCTAAGCCCTTCAATTGTGTATCTTGTTGCTGGTATAGTTGCATAAACAATGACAGCAATAAGAACAGAAGTGTCAGTTATTCCAAAAAGCATCATAACAGGAATAAGATAAACAAATGATGGAAATGTTTGAAATATATCACATACCCCTAACATAAATTTTGCAGAATGTTTATTTTGAAAACATAATGTGCCAACCGTAAAACCAATTATACAAGAGACAATTACCCCAAATGTTGCCATGTAAGCCGTTACTAAGGCTCTATCCCACCAAGGGCTTAGAGCTATGAATAATGTCAAACCACAAACTACTAATGCAGATCTAATTCCACCAATTAAATAGCCTGCACCAACAACTAGAACTAATGTAGCAACAGCTGGCATCCTTAAATACAAAGCCCTCATTGGTTGTAACACTTCTTGAATTAACCATGTATTAAATGCTTTTATATAAACAAAGAAGGTATCAAAAATCCAATCGACACCTTTATTCCAAAAATCAGCAGTTGATATTCCTTTATTGTGTGGAACTTCAAATAAATAATTGTAACCACCTTTAAAATAAACAGATCCAAAGTAAGCGAGTAAAATTCCAATTATGACCGTAATACTAAAAAATAATAAATTTTTATTTCTTTGAAAAAAATTCAAATTGCCAAAATAATCGACTTGCTTGTTTGCCCATGCTAATGACATTTTATCTAATAAAATTGCAATTAGACTTATACAAAGACCAGCTTCTAATGCTAATCCGATATTAAGCTGATTTAGTGCTAACAATAAATTAAAACCTAGACCTTTCGCTCCAATGAAGGCTGAAATAACAGCCATAGAAAAGCACACCATGATAACCTGGTTTACGCCAATTAAAATATCTCGTCTGGCCGTTGGAATTAGCACTTTAGACATTAGTTGCCAATTATTACAACCACTCATTCTTCCAGCTTCAATTACTTCTGGAGGAATAGCTCTCAATCCTAGTAAAGTAAGTAATATCATGGGTGGAACAGCAACAACCATAGTTATAATTACTGCAGCGTGGTCACCGACTCCAAAAAGAACAAGTGCAGGGACTAATACTGCATATTGTGGCATTGTTTGCATAACTAATAAAATTGGATATAGAGCTTTTTCTACACGTTTACTTTTATAAGCTGCAATACCTAAACTTAACCCAAATATAAAAGATAGAGGCGCAGCAACTAAAATAAAAGAGAGTGTTTGCATCGATGGTTTCCATTGTCCAAATATAGAAATATAAACCATTGTTAAACCGGCAAATAAAGCGAGTCCAATACCACTTAATTTATAAGCAAGTATTGCAAAGCCAGCTGCAACTATTGTCCAAGGTAGACCTGGTAACTCTGCCCAAGGGTTCGCATCGATCCAATCCCAACTTGTAAAGGCAACAATTGTTTCAAGTCCACCTAATAGAATTTCTCTAATTAATTCTATTAAAAAGGTCATAAAAGCTGTTAAATTTCTGCTAATTTGCAAAACTATTGGTCTGGTTTTAAATTCTTGAGTGTCCTCATTCCAAAACTCCATTGGCATCCACTCATTCATTAAGAAAAACAAGGAGTCATTTATCCATATTGGTAACCATCCAAGTAATGGAGGAAGACGCCAGAAAACATCAAAGGCGTAATATCTTACTTCTTTGCCTAAAAATATATAACTACTTTGATTAGGGTCTTTTACGAATTCAGCTTGTCCTCTAATGAATTTATATGTTTCTGGAACATCAATAGCAAAACAAAGAGCAAAGAAAACAATTAATAGAAATAACCACTGAAATATTTTTGGATATTTTTTTAAAAATTCCATAATTTATTTTCCGTTCTTTCTTCCGCCAAAGACAGTATTTATTATTTTTGTCGGGTTGATTGAACCAACGGTTTTATTATTTTCATCTATAACTGCCACAGATTTTTCTTGCGTTAATATTTTTTCTGCAACATTTTCTATGATTTCATCTTTTGAAACTTTAACATCACTTAAATTATTAGATATAGATTCATCCATTACATCTTCAATTAATAAAACTTTTTCTCTAGGTACTTCTTCAGTAAATTTTCTTACATATTCTGTGGCTGGGTTTAGAACTATATTTGCAGGTGTATCTAGTTGTTCAATTATACCATCTTTCATAATTGCAATTCGATCAGCAAGTTTTAATGCTTCATCAAAATCATGAGTAATAAACATAATTGTTTTTTGTAATTTTTCTTGAAGTCTTAAAAATTCATCTTGCATTTCTTTTCTAATTAAAGGATCTAAAGCAGAAAAAGGTTCATCTAAAAACCATATATCAGGTTCAACTGCTAGAGATCTTGCAATACCCACTCTTTGTTGTTGTCCACCTGAAAGTTCTCTTGGAAAATAATTTTCTCTTCCATCAAGTCCAACTAATTTAACCATCTCCATTGCTTTATTAATGCTCTCCTCAGTTTTGATACCTTTGATTTGAAGAGGAAAAGCTATATTTTCTACAACGGTTTTGTGTGGAAGAAGAGCGAAGCTTTGGAAAACCATTCCCATTTTGTTTCTTCTAAGCTCAATTAACTCTTTATTATTTAAATTTAATAAATCTTGACCTTCAATGAAAATTTTTCCACCTGTTGCATCTGTTAATCTTGATATACACCTTAGTAAAGTTGACTTACCAGATCCAGATAAGCCCATTACAACAAGCATCTCTCCTTTTGCCACTTCAAAAGAGGCATTGTTAACACCAACTATACAACCATTTTCTTGAAATGTTTTAGCATCAACATTACCATTTGAATCTTGAAGCATCTTTTTGGCGTTTTCACCAAAAATTTTATAAACTGCTTCGCATTTGATTACTGCTTCAGACATAATTCTTATAAAATTATACGAAAATTAATTAAATTAAAATCAATATAATTGAAGCTTATTTCCATTAAAAATTTTTAATAAAATAAACCCTTGTATCAATTCCAGTACTTAAAAAACTTAAGGCTTCACCGCTTACTTTAATTGTTTCGTCTACTCCTACGTTATTTCCACTAACTGTAAAACCTGCAAAACATTTCTTTTTTTCAGCATCCCATTCAACAAATGTTTCATCAATCTTATTGCCGTTAATAGTATAAATTTCGTGTGCTCTAAAATTTAAGAAATTTGCACCCATTATCGCTCTTTGGGGGATAAGCTTTGTGGCATTACACACTCCCTCATACAATTCATCTGATAATTTATAATGATCAGTACCATCAAAAGTTACTAATATACCCGAGGGAAGTTTTGAAATTAATGCACTTAGTTTTCTCTCTTTTGCAATTCTCTCTTCTTCCAATTTCATTTTCCTAACTAATTCATCACCCTCGCTAAATATATTATTTAAAATAGCAAAAGAAGAAATTATGACTATTGTTAAAACTATTAGTCCTATAAATTGTTTTAGGTTCTCGGGTAATCCTTTTAATTTATTAAATGAAGTTTCGTTCGACATTAATCTTGTAATTTACCGTTTTTCCAAATTCCTACTTTTTGGTCGCCATTAGCCCAAGTAAATGTTCCTTTGCCATTCATAAAACCATTAGCCCACTCTCCTTCATAAGTAGAACCATCTGGGAAAGTTAAAGTTCCAACTCCACTCCAAACGCTATTTTTAAACTCACCTTTATAGATATATCCGTTTGGCCATGTTTCTACACCTTGGCCATTTTTTTTTGTTCCTACCCACTCACCTTCATAAGTAGTTTTATCTGTATAAACCCATTTTCCATATCCATTTTCACAGTTACCTTCTTTACATCCGGTGCTTCGAGCAAAAACTGATGAACTTATTAATAAACTTAAAAAAAAGTAAAAAAGATATTTTCTCATAAGTATATTTTACACAAATCTTTACAAAAAAAAATCCCCCCCAACAGAATTGGGGGAGATCTTAATTTTTTAACTTTTATCCTTATTTAAGGAAAGCTTTCCAAGTTGACTCGTTATCAGCTAACCATTTTTTAGCTGCATCTTCGTGAGTCATTTTGTCAACGTCTACTAAAGCTGCCATTGCACCAATTTGACTTGTTGAAAATGACAATTTTTTAAACGCTGCTGCTGCATCTGGATGAGTTTTTGGAAAATCTTCGTGTACTGCTTTTTTCAAATAACCATCCGGAGAACCACATTTTCCGTCACCACCATCTGCTGGTCTGCAACCAGCTGTGTAAGGAGGGAAGTCGATAAATGTAAAACCAGCACCATCAGTAAAGTTTGGTGTCCAGTTGAAAATTATAGTTCCTCTTCCTTCTTTTTCAGCAGCTGCTAATTCTGCCCAAAGTGCATCAGCACCTCCAGCAAACTTAACCCACCATAAATCTCCTAAGCCTAGAGCATCAATCCTTTGAGGGATTAAGTCACCATGCCAAGTTTGTGGTCCTTCCAACATTCTTCCTTTTCCATCTGGAGAGTCAGGTGTTGTAAAGTTTTTTGCACAGTCTGGATTTTTTAGAGCTGTCCAATCTGGTAGACCTGGACATAGACCTTTTTCAACAACCCAGTTTGGATATCCCATATCCTCAAGAGTTCTTGCTTCATGATCACCCCAGTCTAACAAACCACCTTTGTCTAAAGCTGTTGTAAATGACTTACCGAAAGCAGATTCCCATACCTCATGAGATATAGTTACATCACCAATTCTAATTGATTCGTAAACCGCTTGAGAGTCAGCATTTACATATTTAACATTGTTACCCATGCTTTCAAAGATACCACCAATAACATAGGCCATAACAATTTGACTTGACCAGTTATGAGTTGGGATCACTATGGGTTTTTTACTGTCAGCGTTAGATATTCCTGCAAAGCTTACTACAGTAATTACTATAGCTGAGAGTAAAGATAGTATTTTCTTCATTTATTTCTCCTCTCTTAATATATTAAGTAAGTAAGTATCCTTAAATTTAATCTCACAGTCAACAAAAGTTGGTACTAAAATTTATATATACAATTAATCAGTACTGATTTATTCTTAAACATAAGTAATCATTGATTTAAAATGTTAGAAGAAAATTTAAGAATAAATGAACCTGGTTTAAATGTTTTGCCACCTGGGGTTGAAAGATATGTAGTTAATGGCGGTGGATTAACAGGAGTTCAGGTTTTTCCGGATGATGAAATTGAAATTATTAATAATGAAGGAAATCAAATTTGTGAAATAGTTGTTTTTAATTCTGATGGAAATTCAGATCCATCAATTTTAAATTTAAAATCATCTAAATCAGAAAATGATATAATTAAAATTTTAAATAGAAACGAAGAAAGTTCGAAAATTGCTTTGCGCCAATTAGAAAAAAGAAATCTTAAAATTGCAAAATCTAAATCCTCAATCCTTTTTGATAAAGACACTCCACCAGGAGAAAAAATTAAAATAAGTTCAAAAGATAAATGTTATTGCATTTTTTCTGCACCTGGTAATGATATGTTGGTTCATGAACAAAATCCTCCTACAGAATTAACTTTATTTATTAAAAGAAATAATATTGTTGACTATAAAGAACATAGAATAATTCCAGATCCAATTTTTGATCCTCTAGACGAAAAAAATATTGCAAAACAATCAGCGATTTCTTTTGAAGTTAAAGAAGGAGATTATATTCAAATAATTTGTCCAACTGGTAGACAATGTTCAGATTTTGTTGCTTTTGATACAGCTAAATTAGGTAAAGGTATTGAAAAAGGTTTAGATTGGCAAACAACCAGGACCTTTATGGGAAATACATTTCCAGGACCAGGATTGTATTCAAAATTTTATGATACAGACCATGAGCCTTTGGTAGAAGTAATAAGAGATACTGTTGGTAGACATGACACTTTTAATCTTGCTTGTACATCGAAGTATTACGAAGATGCTGGTTATTTTGGGCATCCAAATTGCTCAGATAACTTAAGTGGTGCTATGGAAAATTTTGGGGTTAATAGACAAAAGGGATGGCACGCTATAAATTTATTTTTTAATACTTCAGCAGGAGGCTTAAATACCGTACTTTCTGATGAGTCATTTGCTAGACCTGGAGATTATGTAATATTAAGAGCTTTAAAAGATTTAACCTGCGGAACATCAGCCTGTCCAAGTGATATAGATCCATGTAATTCATGGAACCCTACAGATATTTTTGTTAGAACTTACGAAAAAAAAAGAGAATTTACAAAATCTTTTGCATTTAGAATGAAACCAGACTCAGAATTAAAACTAACAAAAAATACAGGATTTCATGAAAGAACTTCAAAGTTAACAAGAAACTTTGTTGATGCTAGAGGATATTGGCTGCCCAATGATTACACTAAACACGGAGTAATAAATGAATATACAGCGTGTAGAGAAAAAGCAGTTTTAATTGATTTATCTTCTTTAAGAAAATTTGAAATATTAGGTCCAGATGCAGAAGAATTAATGGACTATACTTTAACAAGAAATGTTAAAAAATTGTCAGTTGGACAAATTGTTTATTCTTCGATGTGTTATGAAAATGGTTCTATGTTTGATGATGGAACATTGTTAAAAATGAGTGATCATGGATTTAGATGGGTATGTGGTGATGAATACGCAGGTGAATGGTTAAAAGAACAAGCAAAAAAGAAAAAATTTAATGTTTTAGTTAAAAACTCTACTGACCAAATAAATAATATTTCTCTACAAGGACCTAACAGTAGAAAAATTTTAGAAAAGTTTATTTTTACTCCACCAACACAACCTTCTATTTCAGAATTACAATGGTTTAGGTTTACAATCTGTAGAGTAAAAGAACTTAGTGGAATTCCATTAATGGTTTCTAGAACTGGATACACAGGCGAGTTAGGATACGAAATATGGTGTCACCCTTCAGATGCACCAGCAGTTTGGGATGTGCTTATGGAAGCTGGCAAAGATGAAGGAATAATACCTGCTGGTTTTGGAGCATTAGATTTATTAAGAATTGAAGCTGGACTAATATTATTTGGTAATGAATTTGACGGCCAAGTTGACCCTTTTGAAGCTGGTGTTGGATTTACGGTTCCTTTAAAAACAAAAACAGCAGATTTCATTGGTAAAGAAGCATTAATAAAGAGAAAAGAAAATCCACAAAAGAAATTAGTTGGATTAGAACTTGTAGGCAAAGAAAAAGCTAATCACGGTGATTGCGTTCACATTGGAAGATCCCAAGTTGGCGTAGTTACAAGCGGATGTCTATCTCCTACTTTGAATAAAAATATTGCTTTGTGCAGAATTGATGTAGGTCATTCAGAAATAGGTATGAACGTTGAAGTCGGTAAAATTGATGGACATCAAAAAAGAATACCTGCTAAAATTGTTGGTTTCCCGCATTACGATCCTCAAAAAACACGTGTAAAATCTTAATGTCAAAATCATCAAAGGATTTACTGGAATTTTGGGAAGATCAAATGAAACTGTCCCATACATCCAGTAATTACTTTTTCAGAAAGTCTCCTTCACATTATCACATGATGTTGATTGTGATGAATTCCTATAAATTAAATGAAAACTTATCTGTCGAAGAACTTAAGACTAGACTTTTCAAAACCTCTAGACCCAAATCTGCACTCATGATCAAAGAAGCTTGTGATAAAGAATTTTTTTACCTCGAGAAAACCGGAAATGACCATAGAAAAAAGTACGTTTTACCCACACAGAATTTTGTTAATGAATTTAACGAATATTTGAAAACTCTCAAAAATTTGAGTTTTTAATTAAAAATCTAATAAATATTTAGAATTTATATAAATTATATATAAAAATTATTATATTCTTTCCTTTGCTAAAAAATTAAAGTTCGTTCATGTCGTTACCGACAAAAGCAAAAGTTGTAATAATTGGTGGAGGAATTCACGGGTTAAGTACTGCTTGGAAACTTTCCGAAAAATATAAAAATCCAAACGATGTCGTTGTCCTAGAAAAAAAAGACACTGCTGCAGGTGCAAGTGGAATTGCATGTGGAGTTGTTAGAAATAATTATTTTCAACCAGCAATGAGAGAATTAATGGCTCATTCAGTTAGTGTTTGGGAAAGTGATCCAGAGGCATTTAAATATAATGCTGTTGGCTATATGCAAATTTCTCCGGAAGTAATGCATAAAGATGTTGCAAGTATTTATGAACAACAAAAAGCTATTGGATATGAATCAGAATTTATAGAAGGTGAAAAAGATTGCATGAAATATATGCAAGGAATTTTTAGTGATTGGCAAGCAAAAGGTATTACATCAGTCTTGCATGAAAAAAAAGGTGGATATGCATTTAATAAGGACTCAATTAAAGCACTGGAGAAAAAAGCAAATTCAAACGGTGTAAACGTTCATAAAGGAGTAAAGGTTACAGGTTTTAAAAGAGGGAGCAACAGCAATGCAATTACTGGCGTGGTTACAGATAAAGGTACAATTGATTGTGATCAGGTAGTTATTGGAGCAGGACCATGGGTAAGAGATTTTTGGAATATGTTGGAGTTACCAAAAACTACAAACATAAAAGATGCTAAAAATGGAAAAATGCATGAAGTTGAAATGTGGAAGTACTGGTTTTTACAAGAAGGTGTATTGGGTGTGGATGCAGATTATTTAAAAACTAATGAAGGTAAACCGCCTCCAGTAATTCATGTTGATACAGATGCGCCACTTTATTCTGACAAAGATGGTAAAATAATTACAGAAGACTTATGGGGTATTTATTATAAACCTGATATTGAAGGATTGGGAGTTCAAGGTGGAACATCACCTTACATTGTTCAAAAACATTTTGATGAAGTTAATGTTGATCCGTATGGGATAGATTCTCCAGAATATCAAACTACTGATAAATTTTCTGATATGTGGACTTCAGCACTTGCACATATTCAAAAACGTTTTGTTGGTAAATCTCATCTGTATAGAAAGGGACCATCAGGAGGATTGGGTTGTTTGACTCCAGACTCATTCCCGATATTCGATAGATTTTTTGAAAATGTTTACATGATTGCAGATGCAAATCATGGTTATAAAATGATAGGTGTTGGTCACCTTGTTGCACAAGAAATTTTAGGTCATGAAAGTGAATTATTAAAACCGTTTAGGTTCGATAGATATGAAAAAGGAAAACTTCATCCGACATCGAACAGTCCGTTTCCTTGGAGCTAATTTATCTAAGTAGACAAACGTTTTTTTTTCAGTTACCTTTTTGATCTGAAAATTCAAAGGGGGAAGAATGACGGATCTTGAAAAACACGTAAACCAACCAGGTAGAGCTAAACTCGTCAAAAAAGTTAGAGAAAAAATAAACGAATTAGGAATTACTTATATCTATTATCAATTTATTTCAGTAACTGGAAGAGTTGTTGGAAAAGGAATACCGGCAGACCACTGGGAAAGAACTGCAGAAAAAGGTTTTCAATTGGTTTATGGAGCAACAGCAAACTTATTTTTAGATCGTCATAATAATTATATTGGTTATGGTCCAGAGGCTATGGAATTGGTAGGAATACCTGATCCAGAAACTTTTGTTCAATTGCCTTGGGATAAGAGAGTTGGAAGAGTTTTTGTTACATGTTTTAGAAATAGAGAAGAAAGAAAAAATCCAGGTGGTCATTTAACAAGTGACTGCAGAGGTAATCTTAGAATTTTCATGAATGAGTTCAAAAAGAAACATGGATTAGAATTAAGAGTTGGAACAGAGCCTGAAATGATGTGGTTAACAAAAAATCCTGACGGAACTCCAACTGGACAAGGTTTCTCAAAACCTTTCTGTTATCATATTGATCAATTTGAATCATTAAGACCTGTGTTTATGAAGGTTATTGAATACGCAAAAGCGATGGGTCTTGATATGATCCAAGGTGACCATGAAGATGCTCCTGGTCAATTAGAGCTTAACTGGACATTTGATAATGTTTTAAGAAATGCTGATAGATTATCTACGTATAGACAAATTTGTGCTCAAGTAGCAAGAGAACATAATCTTATAGCTTGCTTTATGACTAAACCATTTATGGGAGTTTCAGCAAGTGGATGTCATACCAACATGTCTTTGTGGAAAGGTGGAAAAGTATCAGTAAACAAATTGGGTAACAAAAAACTTCCAGGTGTAGAAGAAGTCTTTAGCTATGTATCCGGTGGAACTAATACTTTCATGCCAGATACTAAGGATATGCAATTGCCTGGAAAGATTGGATTACAATCAATTGCAGGGATAATGAAACACTTGCCAGCTTTAACAGCAATTGGTTCTTCGACAGTGAACTCATATAGAAGATTATGGGATCAAGGTTTTTGGGCACCAGTTTATGCTGACTGGGGTTATCAAAATAGAACATGTGGTCTAAGAGTATCTGCTCCAGGTAGATTCGAGTACAGATCAGTTGACTCTATGCATAACCCATATTTATTAGGTGCAGCATTACTTAAAGCTTGTGATGAGGGAATATCTAAAAAAATGAAACCAGCTAAACCAGAGTCTAGAAATATATACGAAGCTCAAAAAGCTGGTAAAGATGTTAAAAAACTTCCACTAAGTTTAGGTGAAGCTTTAGATAGATTGGCGGAAGATGAGGTAATAAAATCATCAATGCCAGATGAAATGTATAAAGTATTTAATTGGTACAAACGAGATGAGTGGGAAAAATTCTTGGGTGCAACAACACAATGGGATCTTGATACTTATCTGGATTGTTTACCATAATTTAAGAAGGAAATTATATGTGCGGGATTGCAGGATTAATTCATAGAGGAAATACTTCAAACGTTGGTTTTGAACTTCAGGGTATGCTTCAAGCATTAAAGCATAGAGGAGAAGATTCAACTGGATACGCTCTATACGGAAAAACTGACGGTCAAAATTTCATCATGCGATTTAAGGTTGGTGAAAATGTTGCAGAGGGAAGTTCTTCAGTAAAAGAAGATGTATCAGTTTATGACGAAAGAAAAAAAATTGTTGATTCTTATCTTTCTGAGCTAGGCGCTAAAGTGATAAAAGAGGATAGAATTCTTCCTTATTCATTGCGATATGAAATTCAATATGACAAAGATTTAATGGAATTTTCTCAAAAAATAGAAAGTGTTGAAGGTGTAGAAATATTATCTATGGGAAAATCTCTAGAAGTAATTAAAGATTTAGGAAATGCTGAAGTAGTTTGTAACAGATATAATTTAGATAAAGTTGTCGGGACACATGCAATTGGTCATGCTAGAATGGCAACAGAGTCAGGAGTGGATATTAAATCTGCTCACCCATTTTGGGGTTATCCTTTTAGCGATGTGTCAGTCGTTCATAATGGACAATTAACAAACTATTGGAATAATAGAAGAGTATTGGAAAACAAGGGCATGAGATTTATGTCAGAATGTGACTCGGAATTAATCGCTGTATATCTTGCAGAAAAAATGAGAAATGGAGCTACATTAGAAGAGGGAATGAAAGAATCTCTCGTCGGTTTAGATGGGGTATTTACTTATTTTGTTGCTACAAAAGATAGTTTAGGAATGGCGAAAGATACAATGGCTGCAAAACCACTAGTATTGTATGAGTCTGATGATTTAGTTGCAATGGGGTCAGAGGAAATTGCAATAAGATCAATATTACCACAAGAAATCGAAACTTATGATCCTTTTGATGGAGAAGTTAAAGTATGGCAAATTTAAAAACATCAGAAAAAAAAAGTAAAGCTCAATCAATGGGACTTCATACAGAAGTCTTAACTGGAAAAACACAACAAAAATTTTTTAATCCAGATGAGGCTGAGAATTTTTATTACTTTGGGACATATGATGTAGATTTTAACAAAAGAACTGAAATTGACGTTAAGAACATGGATTGTCGTGAAGCAAATAAAAAAATTGATGAATTAATGAAAGATGGATACGGAACAATTGTAATAAAAAACCCTCAAGGGAAACATAGTTTGGGAGTTGGAATCCTCAATAAATTAAATTTAATATTTGAAGGTAGCTTAGGATACTTTGGATGTGGATCAATGGATGGTCCTATTGTTAGAATTAATGGAAGAGTGGGATGGTCATGTGCAGAAAATATGATGGCAGGAAAAGTAGTAATTGAAAAAAATGCAGGTTCATGTTTTGGTGCGGCAATTAGAGGTGGAGATCTGATATGCAAAGGAAGCGTAGGTGCCAGAACAGGAATTGATCAAAAAGGTGGAACAATAATTATTGGCGGAGATGCTGGTGCTTTTACAGGTTTTATGATGCAGAGAGGGCGAATTATTATTCTTGGAGACGTTGGAATAAATTTAGGAGACTCTATGTATGATGGGACAATTTTTGTAGGTGGAAAAATTGGATCATTTGGTAGTGATGCTGTCGAAGCTGAGTTAACTGATTCAGATCAAGACTGGCTTAAAAGAAAATTAAAGGTTGCGGAGATCGGAGAAAACTTCGATGTTTCTAAGATGACCAAAGTTGTAGCAGGAAAAAAACTTTGGAATTACGATGCTCTTGAACCTACAGAAAAAAAAGGAGCAATTTAAATGGCAAAGAAAAAAAATGGTAATGGAAAGTCAAACGGACATTCTAATGGTAATGGAATAGCTTCAAGAAACAAAAGTTTGTTAGGACACAACGCTATTTTTACTCCAGAAGTTATGGACGACATACATATCAAAGCGGAATTAGGAAGATACAGAATGAGAGGAATGGCTTTGATGAAAAAGATACCTACTTTCGATGATCTAGTTTTCTTGCCAGGTACATTAACAAGATTTGTTATTGAAGGTTACAGAGAAAAATGTGAGACCAAAACTATTATTGGTCCAAGATGTGAAAATCCAATTGAACTTGATATTCCAGTTTACATTACGGGAATGAGTTTTGGAGCTTTATCTTATGAAGCAAAAACTGCATTAGCTAGAGGTGCTACAATGGCTGGTAGCGCAACATGTTCTGGTGAAGGTGGAATGATACCAGATGAGAGAAGATATTCAGAAAAATGGTTTTATCAGTGCATACAATCAAGATACGGTTTTAACCCACACCATGCACAGCTAGCTGATGGAATTGAGGTATTTATTGGACAAGGACAAAAAGTTGGAATGGGTGGTCATTTGATGGGTCAAAAAGTTACTGACCAAGTTGCAGAAATGAGATCGCTACCTGCGGGTATTGATCAAAGATCTCCAGCAAGACATCCTGATTGGCTGGGTCCAGATGATTTAGCTTTAAAAGTTCAAGAGCTTAGAGAATTAACAAAAAACAAGGTGCCAATTCAATTAAAACTTGGAGCAGCTAAAGTGTATGATGATGTAAGGATGGCAGCAAAATGCGATCCAGATTCAATTTATCTTGATGGAATGGAAGGTTCAACAGGTGCTGGACCACACATTGCAGCTGCAAACACAGGTATCCCAGGAATAGCAGGAATTAGAGAAGCAAGAAGAGCTTTGGATGATGTAGGTAAAACTGGAAAGGTAACTTTAATTTATGCAGGTGGTGTTAGAGATGGAGCAGATATGGCTAAAGCTTTAGCACTTGGTGCAGACGCAATTGCAATCGGAACAGGCGCGATGGTGGCATTAAATTGCAATAAAGAAATACCAGAATCTAATTTTGAAAAAGAAATGGGTGTTCCTGCAGGTCATTGCTATCACTGTCATACCGGTAGATGTCCAGTAGGAGTTGCTACTCAAGATCCAAAATTAAGAAAAAGATTAAATCCTGATGATGCAGCATTAAGAGTTTATAATTACTTGCATGCGATGACATTGGAGGCTCAATTGTTGGCTAGAGCATGTGGAAAAACAAATATTCACTCGCTAGAACCAGAAGATATGGCTGCATTAACAATGGAGGCGTCTGCTTTAGCTAAAGTGCCTCTTGCAGGAACAAATCATACAGTAGGAGTTAAAGATTTCCATAAAATCTAATAGCAAATATGCCAAAGAAAAAAGGTAAGAAAAAAGTCAAATCAAAAGAGATCAAAGGTCAATTAGGAAAGAAAAAAGAGACTGCTAGAGAAAAAATGATTGGCCAAACAATTGGCTATCGATATGACGTTAATCTTTTGCCTGACTATAGTCGACTCACTCCATTTTTAAAAAAATATATAGAAGCTATGGGTTGGGATGATCTTAATTGGTTAGAAGATGTTCATATGGGATATGAAGAAAATAGACCTGCTGTATTCGATAGAAATGCTAACGGTTGGGTAACGATACCAAGTAAAATAAAATTACCTAATAATCAGCAGGATAGAGATATGATAGCTAGAGAATTATTGGTAAAGTTTCAAATGTCCCCGAATCATCCTCTGGTTGACCTTAAAAAAGCATATTTAAAATTCTAATTTCAATTTCAAGTTGATAAAATAATTATTAACTTCTACTTTTTATAAATAAAATAAAATTGTCAGCGTAAAAAAAATTTCATAGAGTCTATTAACTATTAATAGGAGAGAGAAATATGACTGATCAATTAGGTGCTCTCACAACCTTATTTACAGAATTTTACTATTGGGTAACTGTGGTTCTTATGTTTTTGATCCACGTGGGATTCTGTATGTATGAAGTTGGGGCATCTCGTTACAAACATCACCAACACACTCTTATGAAAAATACAATGCTGATACCACTGGTAACAGTCACATGGTTTTTCTTTGGTTGGTGGATATACTGGGCATTTCCAACAGGACCCGGATTAGCTCCTTCGATTATGACTGAAAGTACTGGTCTAGTTCTTGGAGGTGGATTTGGTGGAAATGATCTTGCTAATCCTACAAATGCATTGATGGCCGTAAATCTTAATGATCATATAATGGGTGTCTTCTGGGCAGCCTTTTTATTATTTTCATGGACTGCAGCTTCAATTGTATCTGGAGCGGTTATTGAAAGGATAACTACTTTTGCATTTGGAATACTTGCAATTGCAATTGGATCTGTTTTCTGGACAATAGATGCTTCATGGGGATGGCATTTTGATGGATGGATGTTAAAAATATTAGGATATCACGATGCTTATGCTTCTGGAGTAATTCACGCAATTGCCGGAGGTTTTGCTTTAGGTGTTCTAATAGTTTTAGGACCAAGAATTGGAAAATTTTCATCTAGCGGGGAACCAAGAAACATTGGGCCAAGAAATCCTTGGTTAGTGACTGTTGGATTATTTTTAATCTACACAGGTTTTTGGGGTTTTTACGCAGCATGTAATGTACCAATATATGATCTTGGACCAGAGTATGGTATGGAGGGTGTAACTTTCTTTACCGCAACTAACATCTACCTAACGCCTACAACACTCAGCGGAATAACGATGAACTTTTTAATGTCGTTATCTGGAGGTTTGTTGGCTGGATATGTAATATCAAAGGGAGATCCTTTCTGGACTTATTCATCAGGACTGGCAGGTATAATATGTGCATCTGCGGGTAATGATTTATATCATCCAATACAATCAATGATAATCGGTATGATCGGAGTGGTTATAGCTTACAAAATGCATTACTGGGTCGAGAAAAAATATAAAATCGACGATGCAGTTGGAGCAGTAGCTGTTCATGGTTATGCTGGATTTGTTGGTCTTGTGATATGTGGTTTCGTTTTAAATGGTTATCCTTCATCTGGATACAGTGTTGGAGCTATGTGGGACGGAACTAATTATGCAGCAATTAATCCACTGGGAATGTTTATCGGAGCAATAATAATGTTTTTTGTTTTAGGTATGCTTCCTGGATATATAATTGCAAAAGTTCTTAATGGAATGGGTAAATTAAGAATACCTAGAGAAGTAGAACTTGCAGGACTTGACTATACAATAATGGAGGAGGCTAAAGAAGACGAAAAAGCTGTAGCCTCGGCCAGTAGATAAAGGAGGTATGTAAATGGCAACAGTAACAAATTGGATAGATCATTTAAGTGCCTCTGAGGTACAAGGATCTGTCTATCCAGGAGTTGGTTCAGAAGGAGTGCTTGTAATAATAGCAATTCTTATTTGGGTTGGTTGGCATGTAATTTCATCTAAACAAGAAGATGGGAAGATGAATGAGATTGTCAGAAAAAAACCAAGTGCTAACGACTGGAAAAGCAATATAACAGACGGTTAAAACTTTTAAGAGGGCGCATGAAATACTGTGCCCTCTTTTTTTTTAATGCAAAATTCTGAAGAAAATAATCAAAATGAAAATAAAACTCCTAGCAAAATGGCACGTCTTGCATGGCCAAAAGCAAAGTATGGAGTAATTATAGCAATATTAATTATTATTGGTGTAAATTTAATTTATTACAAAGATTTCTTTTTATCATTTTTTAAATAATTGTGTTACGTTATTAGATGGCAAAAAATTTATTTAAAATTTCAAAACAAAAAAAAATTAAATATTTTTTAATAAGTTTTGTAGATTTATTTGGTGTATTAAGATCAAAATTGGTTCCTGCTCATGCGATAAAAGATATGCAAGTAAATGGTGCTGGATTTGCTGGATTTGCAGCTTGGTTAGATATGACGCCAGCTGACTCTGATATGTTTGCAATACCTGATCCTGACAGTTTAATTCAACTACCATGGAATAAAGAAGTTGGTTGGTTGGCTTCGGATTTATGGATGAATGGTAAACCAGTCGATGCTTCACCAAGAGTGATGTTAAAAAAACAAATAAAAAAATTATCTGAATTGGGATACAGCATGAAGTCAGGTGTGGAGTGTGAGTATTTTTTGATTTCTCCTGATGGGAACACAATTGCTGATAATAGAGATACTCAATCTAAACCTTGTTATGACCAGTCTTCATTAATGAGAAGATATGAGCTTATAAAAGAAATTTGTGATTGTATGATTGAAATGGGATGGGGTCCTTATCAAAATGACCACGAAGATGCTAATGGGCAATTTGAAATGAATTGGGATTATTCAGATTGTCTAAAAACTGCTGATAGACACACTTTTTTTAAATTTATGGTTAAAACTATTGCAGAAAAGCATGATTTGAGAGCAACATTTATGCCAAAACCTTTTGAAAATTTAACTGGTAACGGATGTCATGCACATATTTCTTTATGGAAAGGAAAGAAAAATATCTTTCTTGATAAACATGATAAGCTTGGGCTAAGCAAGACAGCTTATAACTTTTTGGGAGGCATCATGAAACATGCTTCATCCTTATCTACTTTTTTTAATCCAACAATAAATAGTTATAGACGAATAAATGCTGCACCAACAAAATCTGGTGCCACATGGTCTCCAAGCAGTATATCATATACAGGAAATAACCGTACACATATGATAAGGGTTCCTGATCCAGGAAGATTTGAATTAAGACTTATGGATGGATCCGCAAATCCTTATTTACTTCAAGCTAGTGTATTAGCTGCAGGAATGGAGGGATTAAATAAAAGAATTAATCCTGGCAAACCTCTTTTTTGTAATATGTATGAGGATTATAAAAAATATCCAAACCTTTCTAAATTACCAAATGAACTAAAAGATTCTCTTGATAAAATTGAAAATAATAAAGAAATGAATAAAGCATTTGGAAAAGAAGTAATTAAAAGTTATGTCAAGTTAAGGACTTCGGAATTAAAAGATT
>CABYIV010000009.1 GCA_902519255.1 uncultured Pelagibacteraceae bacterium
TGTTGCATTTCCCCTTTGCTCTTGTGTACTTATTTGACCTCTTCTACTATTCAAATCACCTATTACATCTCCCATATAATCTTCTGGGGTGACTACTTCTACTCTCATTACTGGTTCTAAAAGTTTTAGAGTTCCTCTAGCACATGCCTCTTTAAAACATTGTCTTGAAGCTAGTTCAAAAGCTAAGACACTCGAGTCAACATCATGGTGTAAACCATCTAAGATTGTTACTTTATAATCAATTAAAGGAAATCCAGCTAGAATACCACCGTCAGCTATTGTCTCTACACCTTTTTCAACACCCGGTATAAATTCTTTTGGTATTGCTCCACCTTTTATTTTGCTTTCAATTTCTCTACCTTTGCCTGGTTCTAGTGGTTCAACAGATAATTTTACTCTAGCAAACTGACCTGCTCCACCACTCTGTTTTTTATGTGTATAATCAAACTCTGCGGCATTTAATATTGTTTCTCTGTAAGCAACTTGAGGCGCTCCTACATTTGCTTCAACCTTGAATTCTCTTTTCATTCTATCAACAATAATATCTAAATGTAATTCACCCATACCTTTAATTATTGTTTGACCTGACTCTTCGTCTGATGACACTCTAAATGACGGATCTTCTTTAGCTAACCTTCCTAATGCTTCTCCCATTTTTTCTTGATCAGCTTTTGATTTAGGCTCAACTGCAATTTCTATAACTGGGTCTGGAAATTCCATTGGCTCAAGTAATACTGGTGCATCTTTATTTGCCAATGTATGACCTGTAATTGTATTTTTTAACCCAGCGAGCGCAACTATATCACCTGTACTTGCTTCTTTGATGTCTTCTCTTGAATTAGCGTGCATCAGAAGCATTCTTCCAACTCTTTCCTCTTTATCTGAAGAAGTATTATAAACTCCAGTTCCAGATTTAACTGTACCTGAGTAAATTCTAATAAATGTAAGACTTCCTACAAATGGATCTGTTGCTACTTTGAAAGCTAATGCTGAAAAAGGCGCACTATCCTCAAACTTCATTTCAATTTCCTCATCTGATTCTGGTTTTGTACCCATAATGGATCCAAGATCCTCTGGACTAGGTAAGTAATCTACAACCGCATCTAATAATGGTTGAACACCTTTATTTTTGAAAGCAGAACCTGTTAAAACTGGCACGAAATCGAAGTTTAAGCATCCTTTTCTTACGCATTTAATCAAATCTTCTTGTTTAATTTCTTCACCACCTAAATAGGCCTCCATTAGTTTTTCATCTTGCTCAACTGCTGTCTCAACTAATTCTTGTCTATATTTATCACATGTCTCTTTAAGATCATCTGGGATATCTTTTTCTTCCCATTCAGCACCAAGGTCTTCATTTTTCCATACAATTGCTTTCATTTTAATTAAATCAACAACACCTTGTAATGATGCCTCTATTCCAATAGGCACCTGCATAACTAAAGGTTTAGCTCCAAGTCTATCTTTAATCATATCCACGCATCTAAAAAAATCTGCACCGGTCCTATCAAGTTTATTAACAAAACAAATTCTAGGAACTTTATATTTATCAGCTTGTCTCCAAACTGTTTCAGATTGTGGTTCAACACCAGCAACACCATCAAATACCGCAACAGCTCCGTCTAAGACTTTTAAAGAACGTTCAACTTCAATTGTAAAATCAACGTGACCTGGAGTATCAATAATATTAATTCTATGCTCTCTCCAAAAACAAGTAGTTGCAGCTGATGTAATTGTAATACCTCTTTCCTGCTCTTGTTCCATCCAATCCATTGTTGCAGCACCATCATGAACTTCACCGATTTTATGACTCTTACCTGTGTAATACAAAATTCTTTCTGTAGTTGTCGTTTTACCAGCATCTATATGAGCCATGATACCGATGTTTCTATATTTATTTAGTGAATGAGTTTTTGCCATATTATTTACCATCTGAAATGAGCAAAAGCTTTATTAGACTCTGCCATTTTATGTGTATCTTCTTTCTTTTTTATTGCTGAACCTCTTTTTTGATATGCATCAAAAATTTCATTAAATAATTTATCAGACATTTTTTTATCTTTTCTTTTTCTTGATGCATCAATAATCCATCTTAATGCTAAAGCTTGTGATCTTTTTGCTTTAACTTCTACTGGAACTTGATAGGTTGCACCACCAACACGTCTCGATCGAACTTCTACAGTTGGTCTTACATTATTTATTGCATCATTAAATACTGTTAAAGGTTCGTCTTTTGATTTTGATTTAATTTTATCAATTGCATCATAAACAATTTTTTCTGCGATAGTTTTTTTACCATCTAACATTATAGAGTTGATTAATTTTGGAATTATTACAGATTTATATTTAGGATCCACAATTGGAATTTTTTTAGGAGCTTTTCTTTTTCGAGACATGTTTATTTACCTTTTTTCGTTCCATATAAAGAACGTCTCTGTTTTCTATTTGCAACTCCTTGAGTATCTAAATTACCACGAAGTATATGATATCTCACACCAGGTAAATCTTTAACACGGCCACCTCTTATCAATACTACAGAGTGCTCCTGTAAATTATGTCCTTCTCCAGGAATATATGCAGTAACTTCAAAACCATTTGATAATCTAACTCTTGCAACTTTTCTTAGTGCCGAGTTTGGTTTCTTAGGTGTAGTAGTATAAACTTTTACACAAACACCTCTTTTTAAAGGTTGTTTTTGTAACGCCGGTACTTTGTTCCTAGCGATTTGCTTTTCTCGTCCTTTTCTTAACAACTGGTTAATTGTTGGCATAAAATTTTATATAAGTTTGATTTTAGATGAAATAACTGTCAGGTTATTTGTGGCAGCGTTTAGTGCACTAGTCACTACATTCCAACCAAAAACACGCACAAAATACTATAGAAATTACATTTGTCAAATTAAAAGACATGGAAAAATGACGAATTTTTATTGATTTACAGGGCTTTCTGCTTGCTCAATCTTCTCGTTCTCAGCAATGAATTTTTCATCGTCTAAACGAGCTTTCTTGTTCCACAAATTTTTAACAGATCCAGTTCCAGCTGGAACTAATCTACCAACAATTACATTTTCTTTTAATCCTGATAGTTTATCTACTTTACCTTTAATCGCAGCGTCTGTTAAAACTCTTGTTGTTTCTTGGAAAGAAGCAGCTGAAATAAATGACTCTGTTTGAAGTGAAGCTTTAGTTATTCCCATTAAAACTCTTTCTCCTACTGCTGGATTTTTACCATCTTTAATTAGTTGCTCATTCATATTTTCAAATCTTATTCTATCGACAATTTCTCCAGGAAGTAATGAGCTGTCACCTTGTGTTTTAACTTCAATTTTTTTCAACATTTGTCTTAAAATAACTTCAATGTGCTTATCATTGATAATTACACCTTGGAGTCTATAGACATCTTGAACTTGGTTAACAAAGTATTCAGTTAATTCTTCTATACCTAATATTCTTAAAATGTCATGAGGTAATGGTTGACCATCTAACAGGTATTCACCTTTTTTTATTTTTTCTCCTTGATTAAAATTAATATGTTTTCCTTTTGGAATTAAATAACTTGAGGTATCACCATTTTCAGATTCAATTGTTACTCTTTGCTTACCTCTTACCTCTTTACCAAATATTACTTTACCATCATTCTCTGCGATAATTGCGCTATCTTTTGCTTTTCTTGCTTCAAATAATTCAGCTACTCTTGGTAGACCTCCTGTTATATCTTTAGTCTTTGTAGTCTCTTTAGGCAATCTAGCTATTACATCACCCGCCGAAATTTTTTGTCCATCTTTAACGGATAAAATTGAGTCTGGAACTAGGTAGTATCTTGCTTCATTATCATCAGCTTTTTTAACAACATTTCCTTTTGAATCTCTTAAAGTAATTCTTGGTTTTAAATCTGTATTTTTAGATTGAGTTTTCCAATCTACAACTGCTTTAGTAGAAATCCCAGTTGCATCATCAGTTGTTTCTGCGATTGATACACCATCTATTAAATCTACATAGTTTGCTATTCCATCTTTTTCGGCAATAACTGGTGTTGTGTATGGATCCCACTCGCATATTTTAGAACCCTTTTTGACTTTATCCCCATTCTCAAAGAAAAGTTTTGATCCATAAGGAACTTTATATGCAGCTACTTGTAATCCATTATCATCTTCTATTGATAATTCAGTATTTCTACCCATTACAATTAAATTCTTTTTTGAGTCTATTAATAGATTTGTGTTAACAATTTTCAATATACCATCATTATTAGATACGATTTGAGAGTCTTGTTTAACTGATGCTGTTCCTCCAACGTGAAAAGTTCTCATTGTAAGCTGAGTTCCTGGTTCACCGATAGATTGGGCAGATATCATGCCAATCGCTTCACCAACATGAACCATTTTACCTCTTGATAAATCTCTACCATAACAAGTGGCGCATACACCTTCTTTTAAACTACATGTCATCACTGAATAAACATTCAAGTTTTTTACACCTGCAGAGTCAATTTTTTCGCATGCGGCCTCATCGATCATACTATTTTTCTTTATTAAAACTTCACCAGTTAATGGATTTTTAACGTCTTTTGCGGTTACTCTTCCAAGAGCTCTTTCTGATAAACTGACCATTATATTTCCACCCTCTAAGACCTCGGTAAGTTTAATAAAGCTTGGGTTATCACATTTTACTTGAGTGATAGTTAAATCTTGAGCAACATCACAAAGTCTTCTAGTTAAGTATCCTGAGCTTGCAGTCTTCAATGCAGTATCAGCTAGTCCTTTTCTAGCACCGTGTGTTGAATTAAAGTACTCTAAAGCTGTTAATCCCTCTTTAAAGTTTGATGTAATTGGAGACTCAATAATTTCTCCAGATGGTTTTGCAATTAAACCTCTCATACCAGCTAATTGCTTCATTTGAGCCGCAGAACCTCTCGCGCCACTATCTGCCATCATAAATACTGAATTAATTTTTAGACCATCTTCTGTCATCTCTGTAGCTGAAATTCTTTTCATCATTTCAGATGCAACTTTATCCGTACATTTTGACCAAGCATCAATAACTTTATTATATTTTTCACCTCTAGTTATTAATCCCTCTGCATATTGGTTTTCATAATCCGATATTAATTTTTTTGTCTCATCAATTAATTGCTGTTTATTATCTGGAATTACTAGATCGTCTTTACCAAATGATATTCCAGCTTTAAAAGCATGTTTGAAACCAAGGTCTTTTAATTTATCGCAAAATATTACTGTACTTTTCTGACCAGAAAATCTGAAAACATGATCAATAACCTCAGATACTATTTTCTTAGGCAACAATCTGTCTACCAAAGCAAACTTATTATTTATATTTTTTGGAATTAAATTTGCTAAAAGAAATCTTCCAGCTGTACTTATATGTTTTTCATATTTTGTATTACCTTTTTCGTCAACAGTTGCAAATCTTGAGACAATTCTTGAGTGAACTTTAATTTGACCAATTTCTAAAGCATGCTCAATCTCTGAAGTGTTTACAAAATATCCTTCAACTCTATCACTTTGATATGGTGGTTGAGAAAGATAATATATGCCTAAAATCATATCCTGACTTGGAACAATTATAGGTTTTCCATTTGATGGGCTTAAAATATTGTTTGTAGACATCATTAAAACTCTTGCTTCTAATTGTGCCTCTAAACTTAATGGTACGTGTACAGCCATTTGATCACCATCAAAATCTGCGTTAAATGCTGCGCATGTTAATGGATGTAACTCTATTGCATTTCCTTCAATTAATTTTGGTTCAAAAGCTTGAACACCTAATCTGTGAAGAGTTGGAGCTCTATTTAATATTACTGGATGTTCTCTAACAATTAATTCTAAAGCATCCCAAACTTCATTTCTTTCTCTTTCTACAAGTTTCTTGGCTTGTTTTATTGTTGAAGCTAATCCAAGTTTATTTAATCTTGCATATAAAAAAGGTTTGAACAATTCTAAAGCCATTTTTTTTGGCAGACCACATTCATGTAACTTTAAATCTGGTCCAACAACGATTACTGATCTTCCAGAATAATCTACTCTTTTACCTAATAAATTTTGTCTAAATCTTCCTTGTTTACCCTTCAGCATTTCTGCCAGTGATTTAAGTGGTCTTTTCCCCGTTCCTGTTATTACTCTTCCTCTTCTCCCATTATCAAATAATGCATCTACAGATTCTTGAAGCATTCTCTTTTCATTTCTTACTATTATGTCTGGAGCTTTTAGATCCATTAATCTTTTTAAACGATTATTTCTATTTATAACTCTTCTGTACAAATCATTTAAATCTGAAGTGGCAAATCTACCTCCATCTAAAGGTACTAATGGTCTTAACTCTGGTGGAATTACTGGAATTGTTGTTAAAATCATCCATTCAGGTTTATTTCCAGTCTCAATAAATGACTCAATTAATTTTAATCTTTTAATAGATCTTTCCTCTGAAACTTTTGATTTAGTTTCCTTAATTGATTTGATTAATGTTTCTCTTTCTTGTTCTAAATCTATAGATTTTAATATTTCTAAAATTGCTTCAGCGCCAATTCCTGCAGTAAATGACTCTTCACCAAACTCATCTTGATATTTTATAAGTTCTTCTTCACCAAGTAATTGATTTTTTTTAAGTCCAGTTAGGCCTGGCTCAATAACAATAAAGTTTTCAAAATATAGTACTCTCTCAACTTCTTTAAGTTTCATATCAATTGCAAGAGATATTCTGCTCGGTAAAGATTTTAAGAACCATATATGAGCCACTGGAGTTGCTAAATTTATATGACCCATTCTTTCACGTCTTACATTTGACTTTGTTACTTCAACTCCACATTTTTCACATATAATTCCTCTGAATTTCATTCGCTTATACTTGCCACAAAGACATTCATAGTCTTTAATAGGGCCAAATATTCTTGCACAAAATAATCCATCTTTTTCAGGTCGAAAAGTTCTATAATTAATTGTTTCAGGCTTTTTAATTTCTCCATAAGTCCATGATTTAATTTTTTCTGGACTAGCAAGAGTAATTTTTATGCTATTGAAATTTTGAGCTTCTGTAATTTCTGAAGATTTAAATAAATCTGTTAATTCTTTGCTCATATTAATTTAGCTCCACATTTAGTGCTAGAGATTTAATTTCTTTAACTAAAACATTAAAAGATTCTGGTATGCCAGATTCAAAATTTTCTTCGCCTTTTACAATTGTTTCGTATACTTTAACTCTACCCGCTACATCATCAGACTTAACAGTTAAAATTTCTTGAAGTGTGTATGATGCTCCGTAAGCCTCTAATGCCCAAACTTCCATTTCACCAAATCTTTGACCTCCTAATTGGGCTTTTCCACCTAAGGGCTGTTGCGTTACCAAGCTATATGGTCCTGTAGACCTTGCATGAATTTTATCTTCTACTAAATGATGAAGTTTTAGCATATAAATAGTTCCAACTGTAACCGGTCTATCAAATTTTTCTCCAGTTCTTCCATCCCAAAGAGTAGTCTGTCCTGAATTTGGCAATTCAGCTAACTCTAACATCTTTGTAACATCTTTTTCTTTAGCACCATCAAAAACCGGTGTTGCTATCGGAACGCCATGCCTGATATTTGAACATAAATCTTCAAATTCTGATTGATTTAATTTTTCAATATCTTGATCATATATTTCTTTTCCATATACATTCTTTAAAAACGATTTAATTTTTTCTGTTTTTTCTATTTTTTTTTGATTTTCATTTACTAATTGGTTTAATTTTTCACCTAACTCAGTACACGACCATCCCAAATGTGTTTCTAATATTTGACCAACATTCATCCTACTCGGAACACCTAATGGGTTTAGTACTATATCTACTGGTTTACCATTTTCTCTATAAGGCATATCTTCAACTGGCACGATTTTACTTACTACTCCTTTGTTTCCATGCCTTCCTGACATCTTATCACCTGGTCTTAATCTTCTTTTTATCGCAACAAAAACTTTTACCATTTTCATAACGCTAGGTAATAAATCATCTCCTTGTCTGATTTTTAAAACTTTATCTTCAAACCTATCTTGGATATCTTGTTTGGCGCTACTGTATTGATCTTTAATTTGAGAAAGTGAAGAAAGCTTTGTTTGATCTTCAAATGAAACTTTAAATAATTCAGAAACTGGTAAACTATCAATTATCTCTTCTGTTAACACAGTGCCAGATTCAATCTCCTTTATTTTTTTGTTTGTTTTAATGCCGCTTAATATGGACGAAAGCCTTTGCTTAATACTTCTTTCAAGTATTTCCTCTTCAACTTTTTTATCCTCTTGAACACTTTCAATTTCAGCTCTTTCAATAGTTATAGATCTTTCATCCTTTTCAATTCCATGTCTATTAAAAACTCTAACATCTACAACTATACCGCCACTTCCACTCGGCATTTTCAATGATGTATCTGTAACATCAATCGCTTTTTCCCCAAATATTGATCTCAATAGTTTTTCCTCAGGGCCCGAAGCTGTATCTCCTTTTGGAGTAACTTTTCCAACCAAAATATCTCCTGGTTTTACTTCTGCACCGATGTAAACTATGCCTGACTCATCTAAATTCTTTAATGATTCTTCGTTTACATTTGGTATATCTCTAGTGATGTCTTCTTCACCTAATTTAGTATCTCTTGCCATAACCTCATATTCCTCAATGTGAATAGAAGTAAATACGTCATCAGTTACACATCTTTCTGAAATTAAAATTGAGTCCTCAAAATTGTAACCTTGCCAAGGCATAAAGGCAACAGTAACATTTTTACCAAGTGCTAATTCACCAACCTTAGTTGATGGACCATCAGCTATTATATCTCCTGATTTTACTTTATCACCTACTCGTACCAGTGGTTTTTGATTTATGCATGTATTTTGATTAGATCTTTTAAATTTTTGTAAATTATAAATATCCACACCTGACTTAGAATAATCTTTTTCACTGAAAGCTTTAATAACTATTCGCTTTCCATCAATTTTATCAACAATCCCATCTCGTCTTGCAACAATAGTTACACCTGAATCTAGAGCAACATCACTTTCAATTCCTGTTCCAACAAGTGGAGCTTCTGGTTTTAATAAAGGAACTGCTTGTCTCATCATGTTAGAGCCCATTAATGCTCTGTTAGCATCATCATTCTCCAAAAATGGAATTAGTGAGGCTGCAACTGAAACAAGTTGTTTTGGCGATACGTCGATATAATCTATACTTTCTGGTTTGGCTAAAATAAAATTTAAATTTTGTCTGCATGAGACTAATTCCTCTGTAAACTTTCCATTTTTATCAATTAGTGAGTTAGCTTGTGCAATAGTAAATTTAGTTTCTTCCATTGCAGATAAGTACTCTATATTATTTTGAACAATACCATCTTTGACTTTTTTATAAGGGCTCTCTATAAATCCATACTTATTAATTTTTGAGTATGTTGATAGACTATTTATTAAACCAATATTTGGTCCTTCTGGTGTTTCTATAGGACAAATTCTACCATAGTGAGTTGGATGAACATCTCTAACTTCAAACCCAGCCCTTTCCCTTGTAAGACCGCCAGGTCCTAAAGCAGATACCCTCCTTTTATGAGTAATTTCTGAAAGTGGATTAGTTTGATCCATAAACTGAGATAGTTGCGATGTTGCAAAAAAATCTTTTAGAGAAATAGTCAAAGGCTTTGCATTTATTAAATCCTGAGGCATTGCTGACTCTACGTCTAAAGTTGTCATTTTCTCTTTGATTGCTCTTTCCATTCTGTAGACACCTATACGTGCTTGATTTTCTACAAGTTCACCAACAGATCTAACTCTTCTGTTGCCTAAATGATCAATGTCATCAACATCATCTTTGCCATCTCTTAGATCTAACATTTTCTGAATAATTGCTAATATATCGTCATTTCTTAAAATGGTAACTTTATCAGAGCATGTCAATTCTAAACGAGAATTCATTTTTACTCTACCGACATCTGATAAATCATATCTATCTGAACTAAAAAACAAATTATTAAATATTTGACTTGCTATTTCAATTGTAGGAGGTTCTCCTGGTCTTAAGACCTTATAAATTTCAGTAATTGCGTCATTTTTATTTTCATTTTTATCGTTAAAAATACTTAATAATAAATATGGACCTTTATTTATTGAATTTGTTTTGGAAATCTCTATTGACTTAATTTCAGCTTCTATAATTTTGCTTATTATTGTCTCATTTAGTTCTGTTCCAATCTTAAATGTATCTTCGCCTATTGTAATATCTCTATGTAAAAATTTACCATAAAGTGATTCATTAGAGACAAAAATTTCTTTCAAGCCTTCATTTGATAATTTTTTAGCTGTTAAAAAGTTTATTTTTTCACCTAATTTTACAACTACTTTATTGTTTTTTGCATCTATTACTTCTTCTGAAAAATTCTTAGCTTTATAGTTATCTGGATCAAATTTTGTTTTCCATTTATTCAAATTTTTATCAAAAGTTAAAATTTCTTTTTGATAAAACTCATCAACGATATCATTTTTTGAGAAACCCAAAGCTTGCAATAATGTAGAAACTAATATTTTCTTTTTTCTGTCTATTCTAAAATATAATAAATCCTTAACATCAAATTCAAAATCTAACCATGAACCTCTATTAGGTATAACACGGCAATTAAATAAAAGCTTACCACTCGCATGAGATTTTCCTTTATCGTGATCAAAAAAAACACCAGGACTTCTATGCATTTGATTTACAACAACTCTTTGAACTCCATTAGTTATAAAAGTTCCGCTATTTGTCATCATTGGTACTTCGCCCATATAAACTTCTTGTTCTTTTGCTGATAATATATCTTTTGTATTATTTTCTTGGTCTATCTCATAAACAACTAATCTTAATGTACATTTGAGTGCTGCTGAGTAAGTTAAGCCTCTTGCTATACATTCTTCAACATCAAATTTAGGTTTCTCAAGTTTGTAAGATACATATTCTAAAGTTGCTTTATCATTTAAATCTTCAATCGGAAAAATGCTTTTAAAAACTCTGTCAAAACCCTTTACAAGATGCTGCTCGACGTCATGTTTAAATTCTGTAAGCTCTTTGTATGAATTTTTTTGAACCTCTATAAGATTTGGAATGGATAAGCTTTCTTTTAGCTTACCAAAACTTTTTCTTATGTTTTTCTTTTCTGTAAAAGATAATTGCATCTTAACTACTGATTAAGAAATATTAACCAGTAAAAAATCCTATCTAATTTATTTTAATTCTACTTTTGCGCCAGCTGCTTCAAGTTTTTGCTTAATCTCTTCTGCTTCTTTTTTATTAACACCTGTTTTGACCTCTTTAGGTGCACCTTCAACTAAATCTTTTGCTTCTTTAAGACCTAAAGCAGTAATTGCTCTAACTTCTTTTATAACATTAATTTTTTTATCTCCTGCTGCAGTAAGCATGATTGTAAATTCATCTTTTTCTTCAGTTGGTGCCGCTCCACCTGCTGCTGCTGGTGCTGCTGCTACAGCTGCTGCTGCAGTTACTCCCCATTTTTCTTCAAGTTGTTTTGAAAGTTCAGCTGCCTCTACAACAGTTAAACTTGATAAGTCATCTATAATTTTATTTAAGTCAGCCATAGTAAATCTTGTCCCTGGTTATTTTTTTGATTTTTCGAGCGCTAAAATAGCGATTTTTGACGCCGGCGCAAGTAAAATACTTGCTATTTTTTGTGCTGGAGACCTTAATATTCCTACTATTTTAGCCCTAGCCTCGTCCAATGAAGGTAAGGTAGCTACATTTTTGACGCCAGCAACGTCTAAAATGTCAGAACCCATGATTCCACCAAGAATCTTTAGATTTTCATTTTCTTTTGAGAAATTTGTTAGTATTTTTGCAGAAGTTATTGCATCTTCTGAAAGTGCTACAGCAGTAGGCCCTGTAAATAAATTTGAAAGATCTTTGCATCTTGTTTTTTCAAGAGCCAATTTTGTTATTCTGTTATTTGTAATTTTAAATTTTATGCCATGTTCTCTCATTTTGGTTCTTAAGTCATCAAGTTGATTCATCGTTAAACCTTGATAATGGGTAACTATTACAGCTTGAGATTTTTCGAACTGTGTCGTCATATCAGATATATATTGTTTCTTTTGATCTTTATTCATCATAACTAAATATTCTTACTTAATTTAATTTTGTATGGAACACCCATAGTGGACGTTATAAAAGCTTGTTTAATTAAATCACCTTTAATTGTACTATTTGATTTTTCCTTTTCTAATGCATCTAATACCGCTTTAAAATTCATTATTAACTTATCATCTGAAAAAGATTTATTTCCTATGCTCAAACCTATATTTCCATCTTTATCATTTCTTATTTCAACTTGTCCAGACTTTGCATCAGTTATAGCTTTTTTTACATCATTTGTTACTGATCCTAATTTTGGATTTGGCATTAATCCTTTTGGACCAAGAACTTTTCCTAATTTTGAAAGTTTAATCATCATTCCAGGTGTGCAAATTAATTTTTCAAAATTTATATTTCCTGCTTTTATTTCCTCTATAAGCTCATCACTACCAACGACTTCAGCTCCGGCATCTCTAGCTTCTTGAGATTTATTGTCTTCACAAACAACTCCAACTTTGACCTTTTTTGAATTTCCACCTGGTAAATTAATAACTGTTCTAATATTAATCTCACTTTTCTTCTGCTTGTTATTAATTTGCAAACTTAAATCTAAAGATTCATCAAATTTAGTTGTGCAATTTTGCTTTAAAACTGGTATCAATTTCTCAACTGTATCAGCATTTAAATCTCTCGTTTTTTCAGGTAATTTTCTAAATCTTTTTGATGACATTACTCCACGACCTCAATTCCCATAGATCTTGCAGATCCAGCAATAATTTTTGCAGCCTCATCGACATCATGTGCGTTTAAATCTGCCATTTTTTTCTCAGCTATTTCTTTCAATTGTTTTTTTGAAATCTTTGCAACTATATTTCTTCCTGGTTCTTTTGATCCACTTTTTAGTTTTACTGCTTCTTTAATAAAATGTGAGGCTGGCGGTGATTTAATAACAAAATCAAATTTTTTATCTTTGTATACTGTGATAATGACTGGAACCGGTTTACCAGCAAATGATTTTGTTTTTTCATTAAATGCTTTACAAAAATCCATTATATTTATACCTCTTTGACCTAAAGCGGGACCTACAGGCGGAGCTGGATTTGCTTGACCACCATTAATTTGTAATTTTATATAACCACTTATTTCTTTTTTTGCCATTAGCTTGCCTTTTCTACCTGACTATATTCTAAATCAACTGGTGTAGGCCTTCCAAAAATAGATACTGAAACTTTTAATCTTAATTTTTCCTCATCTATATCCTCTACCAATCCACTAAATGAAGCGAAAGGTCCATCTATAACCTGAACTTTTTCACCTACATTGTATTCCACACCTGATTTGGGTTGTACTACACCATCCTTAATTTGACCAAGTATTTTTTCAATTTCTCTTTCAGAAACAGGTATAGGTGTTCCTTTAGTGCCCAAAAAACCACTTACTTTTTTCAAATTTTTTATCATGTGATAGATGGTGTTATCCATCTCACTTTTTAAAAGAACGTATCCAGGAAAATATTTTTTTTTCCTTTGGACTCTTTTTCCTCTTTTAACCTCAGTTACATCGTGTGTTGGAACAATAATTTCCTCAATTTTGTCAATAAGATTTGCTTTTTTAGCCTCTTCTTTAATCTCTTGTGCAACCTTGTTTTCAAAGCTAGAGTGTGATTGTACAATATACCAACTTTTCATTATAGATTAACCTTTAAAACTAACTCTAAAAAAAATTGAAGAACTTGATCTAACAAAAGAAAAAATAGTGCAGCGACAATCGCCATTGCAACAACCATTAAAGATCCTTGAATTACCTCTTTCCCAGAAGGCCAAGTCACTTTAAAAGCTTCTTGTTTTACATCTTGAATAAATTTTAAAGGGTTTTTCATAATATTTAATTTGGCAGGAGCGGAGGGAATCGAACCCCCAACCTCCGGTTTTGGAGACCGGCGCTCTACCAATTGAGCTACACTCCTATGGAGTTTACTCTATAATTTTAGTTACTACTCCAGCTCCTACTGTTCTACCACCTTCTCGAATAGCAAAGTTTAACTTCTCCGCCATTGCAATAGGTGTAATTAATTTAACTGTAAATTTAGCATCATCACCTGGCATAACCATTTCTGTACCAGCTGGTAATTCAACTTCACCTGTTACATCTGTTGTTCTGAAATAGAACTGTGGTCTGTATTTTGTAAAGAATGGAGTATGTCTTCCACCTTCTTCTTTTTTTAATACATAGGCTTGAGCTTCAAATTTAGTATGTGGAGTTATTGAACCAGGTTTACATAGTACCTGACCTCTTTCAACATCAGTTCTTTCAACTCCTCTTAAAAGAGCTCCTATGTTATCTCCTGCCTCACCAGAATCTAAAAGTTTTCTAAACATTTCTACTCCTGTACAAACTGTTTTTTTTGTCTCTCGTATTCCAACTATTTCTATTTCATCACCAGTTTTAATTACTCCAGACTCAACTCTACCAGTAACCACTGTACCTCTTCCAGAGATTGAAAATACATCTTCAACAGGCATTAAGAAATCTTTATCTTTTGGCCTGTCTGGTTGTGGTATAAATTCATCGACAGATTTCATAAGCTCCATAATTGAATTCTTTCCAATTTCATCATCTCTACCTTCAACTGCTGCAAGAGCTGAACCTTTTATAATTGGAGTTTTATCACCTGGAAATTTATAAGATGTTAATAAATCTTTAATTTCTTCCTCTACAAGTTCAATCATTTCTTTATCATCAACTTGGTCAACTTTATTTAGATAAACAACTATAGCTGGAACTCCAACTTGTCTTGCTAAAAGAATATGCTCCCTAGTTTGTGGCATTGGACCATCGGCAGCATTAACAACTAAAATTGCACCATCCATTTGAGCGGCACCTGTAATCATATTTTTTACATAATCAGCGTGACCAGGACAATCTACGTGTGCATAGTGTCTTTTTTCAGTTTCATACTCTACGTGAGCAGTTGAAATTGTAATTCCTCTTTCTTTTTCCTCAGGAGCTTTATCAATTTGATCATAAGCAGTAAATTGCGCACCGCCAGACTCTGCTAATACTTTTGTGATCGCAGCAGTTAATGTTGTCTTACCATGATCGACATGACCTATAGTTCCAATATTACAGTGCGGTTTATTTCTTACGAACTTTTCTTTTGACATTACTTGTTTACCTCTTTTATTTTTTCTTAATTTAATTTTTGGAGCGGGTAAAGGGAATCGAACCCTTACATCCAGCTTGGAAGGCTAGCGTTCTACCATTGAACTACACCCGCAACACCCAAGTATACTCCATGTTATATAAAAAGTTATTGAATGGTGGAGGGGGAAGGATTCGAACCTTCGAAGACCGAAGTCAACGGGTTTACAGCCCGCCCCATTTGACCGCTTTGGTACCCCTCCTTAATATAATTTAGGGGGAAGCACCCCATGTTCAATAAAGCTTTAAACAACATGCGTTTTATATATTTTTATTGTACAAATGCAATACGTGAAATATAGAAAAATAGCTTAATAAATAGAGTAAAATCAGCAATTATCATGAACAAATCATCTTTTTTTATAGTTGGAAAACATGCAGTTATAGAAGCATTAAAAAATCCCAAAAGAAAAGTTTTGAAAATTTTTCTCACTGAAGAAAGTAAAAAAAATATACACAGAGTAAGTTCAAGAAAAAATCTTCTTAAAGATTTAAAAATTTATTACAAAACTCGAAAGGAACTTGATAAATATTGCTCGAAAGACGGAATAACTCATCAAGGATATGTTGCTGAAATAGAACATTTTGAAAAAAATAACTTAAAAGAATTTATTAAAATAAAGAACGATTTAACTTTTGCTTGTTTAGATGAAGTAACAGATCCTAGAAATATAGGGTCTATAATAAGGAGTGCTGCATCCTTTGATATAGATGGAATAATCATTAAAGAAAGACATTTTCCATCAGAAAGTAAAATGATGTATAAATCTGCAAGTGGATGTATGGAGCACATAAATATATTCGAGGTATCAAATATAAATACCACTCTTAAATTCCTAAGGGAAAAAAATTTTTGGATTTATGGTTTCGAAGCAAATAGTGAAAAAAAGTTTAACGAAATTAAATGGGATGGAAATAATATTTTATTATTTGGTTCAGAAGGATTTGGTATGCGAGAACATACAAAAAAATATTCAGATTTTTCCGTAAAAATAGATATTAACAAAAATATTGAAAGTTTGAATATATCTAATAGTGCTGCAATAGTTTTTCATCATATAAATCAATATAAAAATAAAACTTGATAATATTAAAAATCGTAATACAAAACTCTTAATGCCCTTGTAGCTCAGCTGGTAGAGCAATTGATTTGTAATCAATAGGTCCGCGGTTCGAGTCCGTGCGGGGGCACCATTAATCTACTTCGTTTCTTAACTGTTCGATTTTAATTTTTTTCTGAAGGCTTCTGTTTTTATCAAAAATTAAATTAAATTTAATTTTTTTGTTAGTTTTAATTGATATTAATTTTGCATTCCTTACCTCGATATTATCAGCAACAGCACTTATGGGTCTCTTTATATAATTTAAATTCTTAATTGTAATTTTAGATTTATCACTTACTATTTTTCCTTTCCATCTCCTTGGCCTAAAAGCACTTATAGGACTTATAGATAATTTATTGGAGTCTATGCTGAGAATAGGACCATGAACAGAAAGATTGTAAGCTGTACTACCAGCGGGTGTTGATACCAAAACACCATCAGAAATTAGATGTTTTATAATTTGTTTTTTACCATTTGAAATAGCTAATGATGCTGTTTGTCTACTTTGTCTAAGAACTGAAATTTCGTTTATTGCTATACATTTTTTAGTAATATTTAATTTATTTTTTACTCTCATTTCTAATGGAGATATTGAGACTAATCTTCCTTTAATTAAATTTTTATAGTTGGTTTTTTCAGAAAATTTATTCATAAGGAAACCATAATTTCCAGAGTTTATCCCATAAAAAGGTTTTTTGAATTTATTATATTTTTTTAATGTTTCGAGCATAAAACCGTCACCACCTATCACAATTATTAAATTAGATTTTGATAAAGAATGTGTATTTATTTTTTTTAAGACTGCTTTTTTAATTTTAGATGATTTAGAATTTTTATCTGAAATTACAAAAGGTTTAACCATTAGTGGTGCCCTCGGCCAGACTCGAACTGGCACTCCCAAAAGGGCAAGGATTTTAAGTCCTTTGTGTCTACCAATTTCACCACGAGGGCATTGATGAATTTCATAAGTGTTTATGCTAATATTTATAATTGAACAAGGTTAATAAGTAAATTTTTTTTATTTTATCTCCCTAGTTTCTAGTCTGTTTCTAGTTATCCTATAAAATCCTTCATAGATAATTATTCTAACTACCTATTCCCTTTTGCTCTGTTATGAGTTTTGCAAAGCATTTGGCAATTCTTGGCAATTGTTTTTCCTCCTAAACTCCAAGCTTTAACATGATCTGCATCCATCTGTTCATAAGGCCAAATTTTTGTTTTCTCAACCTCATGTCCTAAACAACATAGTGGGCAATTAGATTTATTTTTTTTATTAGCTTCATCAGTTTGTATAGAATAAGTAGATCTTCTAGTAGCTTCGTCAAATACTCTGATGTTTAGTAATTTAGTGTCAACCAAGCCACCAAGTATGTATTCAAAAATACCTTTTCTATTTTTTACATAAGGATCACCATAAAGTTTATGAACTTGGGATGAAACCTTTTTAGGATTGTATGGTTTCTTATGATAACTTTCATATAGCCCTCCCCAATCAATTCCACACATTTCCTTTTCAACATCAGTAAATACTGTAGATACCCAATCTATAACACTAGTGAAATAGTTTTTTAATTCCGAAATATTTTTTTTAAATCTATTTTTGGCCATGTAATCACCTATATTTTCTTTACTAACCCAGTTAAATGCTGCCTCTAAATAATGTTGCCTATTAACACTTCCTCTAATATAAGCGCTCCATTTTTGAACATTGGAATTCTGACTGTTGCTAAATTCTTTTTTTGCTAAAGTAACAAAAGGTCCTGAGTAAACTGAATTTAAAATTTCTTGTTCATTTAGCGGGATGCCAGCAATATTTATAGTTTTAAACCATTCTTTAATTTCACTTTCAGTGCCTGAGCACTCATAAATTAATAGTTTGGTATTTAAAATTTTTAATTGTTTATTTTTTGCAATGCCATCAAAGTATTGCTCCATTTGGTTTTCATCTTTAATAGGAAATTTATTAGTAATAAACCTTCCAAGACTTGTAATTCTTTGTTGTCCATCCAGAACTCCAAATTTATTTTTACTATCTTCAACAAAATAAAAAAGTCCTATTGGGTATCCTTTCAAAACCGAATCGATAACAGCAACGTCTTTTTTTCCATCTGCATATATATAATTTCTTTGATATTCTGGTTGAATAGTTAACTTACCAGATAAACCAAATAATCCTTTTCCCTCTAATTCATTGTAAACAAAACCATCGCAGATTTCTTCAACAGTAATTGATTTAAGTTTTGTATCCATACAATCACTTTTTGTGTTTAATAAAAATACGAGTATAAAATGCTTTAACAGGGTAACCAACATCAAAATAAACACCAGGACCAAAGGTTTTTTCTTTGACTACACATCCCATAGTTCCTGTTTTAGATTTCATTCTTTTTCCATCTTTAACTTTTGTTTTTTTTGGATATTTTTTTGTTGGAGGTGTTCCTTCGTAGGCATCCATTCCTACAATTTCAAATTGTTCAGGACAGTATTTATCTAGGAAAGTTGTTGGAACACCCATAACACCTTTGTAATCACTTGGAATAGCATCTGTATATGGAACTTCTATAGCATCATAATTATCATAACGGTCGTAAGATTTTTTTCCATTTACTTCTTTATGTTTACTATATTTAAGATTATCTGACATTGTCATAAGAGGTAAAGGTTTGTGTCTACGACCATGTTCAAGATTAGTTAACCAAATAGATGGTGTATTTTTCATATTTTTTCCATCAATAACCTTATCTACATCATCAAGGTTTTTAGTTTCAAACCATAAACCACCACTCCACTCTGTTCTTCCGGACCAAATTTTATTTTTCATTAAAAGTGGAAAAGTTTCTTTATAGGTAATGGCACCCTTATTAGCGACTATTATAAATTTTTTCTTAGCATCAACTAACCAAGAAAAAAATTCTCTCGCTAGAGAGAAAGGGGGATTAGTAATTATTATGTCTGCTTGATCACGAAGTTTTTTAACTTCATCACTTCTAAAATCTCCATCACCGTCTAAATAATTCCATTCCAAGTCATCAACATTTATTTTTCCATCACCTGTTTTATCTTTAGATAATGTAAATATTTTACCAAACTTGTCTGATTTTTTTGGTTTATATTTCTTATCGTTAACTTCCAATAACGATGGTTGATAACCAACTTTGTGCATTTTGCTGTTTAATGCATAGCTAGTACTTATTAGCTTTTTAATACCAAATCTGTCAAAATTTTGTGCAAAAAATTTTGTAAAATTGCTCCACTCTGGATCATCACAAGGAAGTAATATAGTTTTATTTTTAAAAACCTTTGAATTGTATTCAATGTATGCTGTCATCTCCCTTTGAATATCCTCATAACGAGTATAAAACTCGTCATATTTTTTCATTCTCGCAAAATAAAGTTTTTCGTTCGACATTAAAGAATCACTATAAGTAAGTTTATTTTATCATTTTCAATTATATTTATCTTTCTAGTTTCTAGTTAGTTTCTAGTTCGGTAGAATTTATTATTCATATTTTTCAATAAAAATAAATGTAGGTTCTATAAAAGTGTAGGATTTAATAGGATTTAAGACCACGTGAGACTGTGTGAGACTATAAAATTACTCTACCCTATGTTTTTTAAGTCCTTTGTGTCTACCAATTTCACCACGAGGGCATTAATGAATTTCATGAGTATTTATGCTAATATTTATAATAGAACAAGCGTAATAAGTAAATTTTTTTAATTTTATCTCTCTGTGTACTAGGCTTGTACGAGATGTACTACATTCTGCCAAAACAATATACAGTAAGCCACAAGTGTAAATTCTTGTAATAATTTAAATTGAGAGACACAAACTACAGAGATAATTATAGCATAAAAATAATTTGATTATTTTAAATGCTTTATAAAAAATTCTATCATTTTTTTTTGTGAGTGTTTGTCTGCTTTTTTGTTATATTGAACTGCTCGGCCTGGTAAATCATGATCGTCTTTTGTTGGCCTGTACAACTCTTTAATTAATTCTCTGTTAAAAGCATGATGAGCATTTTTATATATAAAAATTTTCAACATTCCTGATGAAATTTGTTCTTTGTCTCTTTTTTTCCACATTTTACAATTAGTTGCTGAAACCCACTCATCTAACTCACCTATGAAAACAACAACTGGCATTGTCAATTCTTGCTTTCCACAACTTGGATAAAAAGCTACACCTGCATCAAACCAATGTTTTACATTTTTATATATAAAATTTTCTCTTGCTAATGGAGATGCTAAAGATAAAACTGTCATGCCTCCTCTACTTCCACCCATAATACCAAATTTATCATTAGATAAGTTTGGATAATTTTGCTTTATATATTCGATTGTGCTTAAAGCACCCATGCTAGCTAATGGTCCTTGAGATAGTGTTCCTCTCTCAATTCCAGTATTATAAAATTGATCTAAAATAATTACTCCAAAACCTTTGTCTAAAAATTTATTTTTGTATCTCTCGAATGTAACAGCTGCTGATTTTGTTATGCCTCCACTAGTAGGAATTATAATTATATATGGTGATGGTTCGTCTTTAAGAGGTTTAAAATGAAAAATATAATAGTTTTCTGCAGTTGGTTTTTTTCCTTGATCTTTCTGAACCATAGTTAGAGGAAATTTAATACCCTCAAATTTAATTATTTCTGGAAAGTTTTCACAACCTGGATTTTCTTTACACGATATTTCTTTTGAAACACTTGCCTTTGAAATTATTAAACAAAGAATGACTAATTTTATTATTTTGACCATTATTTTATATCTCTATGTACGAGACTATTACGAGAATAATATAACTAATTAATTGTGATCTTTATATCTTAATTGAAAGCTAAATTAAAGTTATACGATTTTACAGAACATTTAGACTACCTTGGACTACTATGGACTGACTTTAACCTCTATACCTCATCTTTTAAGTCCTTTGTGTCTACCAATTTCACCACGAGGGCATGAGTTATTTTAATGAGTATTTATGCTAATATTTATAATTGAACAAGATGAATAAGTAAATTTTTTATTATAAATTGTATAAAATTATATGGATAGTTTAAAAATTATATTTGAAAATATAAGATCAAAAAAATTAGATGCAGCTTTAAAGCTTTGTGAGGATAACGTTAATGAAGGAAATGAATACATAATTAATAATTTTAAAGGGGTAATTTATACTCTTCTTAATAAACAAAATCTGGCTGAGGAATTTTTTCAAAAATCGCACGTTTTGAATGATAAGTTTGAGGATCCTCTAAAAAATTTATACTTAATTAATATTAAAAAAAAAAATTTTACCGATGCAATTAAATTTGGTGAAAAGTTATGCAAATTAAATTATAAAAATGACCTATATTTTTACCAACTAGCTTATGCATATGAATTAAGTAATCATAATTTATTAGCTATAGAAAATTATGAAATATGTGTAAATTTAAATGGTCAAAATAAAATAAAAGCACTTAATAATATCGGAACTTTATATTTAAGAAATAATAAAGCAAAAATATCTTTAAAATATTTTTTAACAGCATATGAGATAAATAAGAATAATAAACTAATTATTAATAATATTCTTTTAAACTATATTAAGCTTAAAGATGAAATTAATTCAGATAAGTTTTTTTTAATTGCAAAAAGTTTAGATGATCAAGATATAGGTTTTATTTATAATGAGGCTCAATATTATATTTTAAAACAAAAATTTGATGATGCTATTGATATTCTCAAAAAAAATAAAGATAAGACAAGATTTTTAATTTTATTAATTGACCTTTATTTTAATATGGGAAAGTTCAAAGATGGTGAATTATTACTGGATGAAGTTAAAAAAGATATTAAAAAAGATATAAATTTTTATAATTACTTTGGAATTCGATCTCTTAGAGAAGGGAATTTTGAGGAAGGTTGGAAATTTTATGAAAGTAGAGGATCTAAGATTACTGGTTATTTAAAAAATTTAAAAAATTGGAATGGAGAAAATCTTGAAAATAAAAGTATAGTTGTTTTTAATGAACAGGGTATTGGAGATGCATTGCAATTCTCAAAATATGTTTATTCATTAAGTAAAATTGCAAAAGAAGTATGTTTTGTAGTTAACAATAATATTAAGGATTTATTTAAAACTACTCTTGATAACATAAAAATTCAAACTAGAGATAATTTAATTAACAACAATTTTGATTTCAAAATTTCACTTGGATCATTAATAAAGCACTTTTATTTAGAAAAATATGAAAAACATGATTTTTTAATAAATTTAAATGAAAGTGAAATTATTAAATGGAAAAATAAATTTGACTTGTCAAAACCTAATGTTGGCCTTGTATGGACTGGATCATTTTTTGGACCAAATCAACCATTTAGGTCAATTCAATTAAAAAATATAAACAAAATTCTTAAATTAGATATAAATTATTATTGTCTACAAAGCGAAATCTGGGAAAGTGATAAAGAATATTTTGATAAAAAAAGAATTTATGATTTTGGCAAATATAATCTTGCAGAGATTGTATCTATTATTAAGAACTTAGACTTAGTTATATCAGTTGACACAGCCATAATGCATATTTCCTCGATACTTAACAAAGAAACTTGGGGTATATTTAATATTTATCCTGATTGGAGATGGGGAGCACTTGATAAAATCAACCCATACAATTCTCTTGTAAAAATAAATCAAACAAAATTTAATCAATGGGAGGATGTAACAGATAAGATTCACCAAAAATTAAAAGATAAATTTAAATTAAATTAAATTGTATTGATATTCTCTAGCTTCAATAATTTCTTTTTGTAAATTAAGCTCAACATCATCTAAACTTATAAATTCATCTTTTTTAATGTCTTTTTTTAAGGTAGCATTATCAGTATAGCCCATAGGTAAAATCCTTTCCTGTTTTGATCTTTTTGATGAGATTAATCTGCCCCTTGCACAATAACCCCCTTCTCCATCAAGTTTTTGACCAGCTTTTAAATCTTTTTTTGCAACACTTGCTATTTCAGCATTAAAATTTTTTGTATGACCTGTTGCCTTATTATCAAGAACTATAGAATAAATTGATTGAGCTAATTCTAGTCCAATATAATGATAAGGCCTCCAAATGGCCGAATAACTTCCCGAAGAGTCAGTTACCATTCCATAGTCTTTGAAACAGTTTTTCACATACTCATTTTGAGCTTTTATAACAATATACACTCCCCACCTAAGATCATTAGGAATATCTTTTTTATCTAAATCTATGCTTGAAATAACTTCTACTTGACCAGAATAATCTAATAAACCTCCTTCAGATTTTGGAATTAATTTTTTAGCAATGTCATAAACTCCAATTGGAGGATATGTTAATCCACTATTTGGGCATTTTAAGTCTGTAGCATTACTAACTGCACACATTTCAATTGATGACTTATCCCCACATAAAAAGCTATTAAACATTTTAGGGTTCATCCCAGACTCAATTTCAGCTCTTTCTTTAGTTAAACCATAGTGTCCCCAAACAGTTTCTGGTGTCGAATATTCAAATGATGGATGATATTTTGTCCCTTTACCTGCACATATAACTTCAAAACCATTTAATTTTGCCCATTCAATTTGCTCTAATATTAATGATGGCTGATCACCATAAGCCATTGAACAGATAACTTTGTTTTTTTTAGCTAAATCAGACAAATACTTTCCACATAAAACATCTGCCTCAACATTAACCATTATTACATGCTTTTTGTTTTCTATAATTTTCTTTGCATGTAATGTGCCTGCTATAGGGTTGCCTGTAGCTTCAATAAATACATCAATTTCTCTGTTAAAAACTTTGTCTAAATTATCTGCAAAATTAATCTTTTGTATAGTTTCACTAGATAATCCACTATTTAAACAATTTTTTTTTGCTCTCTCAATATCAAGCTCTATTATAGAGTCTAAAATGATTTTGTTTAATTGATTATATTGAGCGAGAAACATTGAAACAAATTTCCCACATCCTATAAAACCAATTTTGATTGGGTTTTCTAGCTTTTGTAGCTTTGTAAATAAATACATTTTATTTTTTATTAAATTTTAATAAAATTATAGTATTTTGTAATATTAATTTTCTATAACTTAAATTAAAAATTTATAATGAAGTATGTCAAAATAATTGGTTTTTTCGTTATAATTTATCTAGTCTACTTAGGTTTTAGTAGTTTTATGGATGATAGCTTAGAAGTTGCAGAAAATATAAATAAAACTCTTGAAGTAGATGAGGTAAAAAAATCAAATAATAAAGAAGTTGTGGGCCTAATAATGTTTTTAGGCAATCCTCCAAAAATAAATGAACACCTTATGATGCCAAGTAATGAAGATTGTTTAATTAAAAAAGAAATTGCAGAAATGACATCATCTGCACTCTATAAGTGTATGGTAGTTGAGGCTGAAGTAAAGGATAATAAAATAGTAAGTATTGTTAAAGAAATAAAAATTATAGAATAAATTATATCACAAATACTATAAACCAGTAAGACGATAAGCCAGACAATATTGTGGCAATAACACTTCTAGAAAAGAAACCAACAATTAAAGCAATTATTGCACCATATATTTTTGGATCTGTGATTTCTACTAATGAACCAAAATCATTAAAAAAAACTCCAGGAAATATTATTGCTGGAAAGACAGCTGCTGGAACATAATTAAGAACTTCTTTAACTTTTGTTCCAAGCATATCTCTATCAATTAAAGCTACCATCGCCATTCTAGAAAAATAAGTTACAATTCCAGATACTATAATTGAAAACCAGGTCATTTTTTAAACCTCAACATTATAAAAGCGGCAATTAGAGCAACTATAGGAGATAATATTATGTAAGATTTAAATGGAACATCAAATAAAATTAATGATGCAAAACCAGATACCAACATCACAAAAACATGATCTAATTTTCTTAAGTCATTTACAATAATCGCTAAAAAAGTGAGAGGGATCGCAAATTTCAAACCCAATTCTTCAGGAATAAATGAGCCCAATATAATTCCACTAATTGTGGATAGCTGCCAACAAAACCAAAGTGTTACTCCAGTGCCAAGAACATAATAATGTGGATTAGATAAATTTTTATTCTGTTTAATGTACTTGTTAGACTCTGCAAAGCCTTGGTCTACAATAAAATAAGAAATAAATAATTTTTTAATAAAGCTCAGTTTTTCTAAATACTCAGATAAAACTGCTCCATATAATAAATGTCTCGAGTTTATTACTCCAACTGATGTAATGGCTACTAGTGATGAAGCTCCACCTGACAAAAGTTGCATAAATATTATCTGTGAAGCACCACCAAAAATAATCAAAGAAGTTGCATAAACTAAAATTGGATCAAAACCTAATTCAACGCCTATTGCTCCTGTTATAATGCCGAAAGGGATTACAGATAACATATGAGGTAAAACATCTGTAGTTCCTCTTAGAAATATTTTTGATTTTGAAAGCATGTATTAAAAATTTACTAATGCTTTTTTGAGATATTTTTGATCTAATTTACAATCTTTATAGCCTTGTTTAACTACATTTAGATACCTTTCTGTTGGATATCTATAAATTGTTTTTTTAGGCATTATATAAGTCATGACAGTATTGTTGTAATATTTAAAATACATTTTTTTATAAAGAATTGGATAATCTTCATAAATATCCAGTTTTTTTTCGTCACTTTTTGATATCTCATACAATCCACCAGGCACAATAGAATTATTTTTCTTTTCAATATCTGCTGCACGATACTTGCTTCTAAAATTAAGAGCATATCCCTTTAAATTTATTTTTTTTATAAATTTTGAATCTTTACATCTTCTTTTCATTTGATAATGATTTAGATTACTTCCGTAAGCAAAATAAAGCATGATTAACGCTCAACTATTTCGATTTGTTTATCTTTTACAAATTTAAGTATTTCTGAATTGCATTTATCAATTTTTGTTTTATCTACTGATCTTACAACAATAGATACTCCTAATTTTCCAGATTTAAAAAATGGATAACTTCCGATCTCAACTTCAGAATTATTATTTTGAACTTCTGTTAATGATTTAGCTATTTCACTTTCAACAGTTCTTAGGTTAATAGTCTCACTTAATATAGGTTCTCCACCAACCAGAAGATTATTTAAACTTCCAAGCATAGCCTTCATAATAGATGGCACACCAGGAAGACAAAATACATTTTCAACATAGAAACCTGGAGCCCCACTAGATGGATTTAAAATTAAATTAGCACTAACAGGCATTTTAGCCATCTTTTGTCTACCTTCGTTAAACTCACCCGGCTTATAATATTTTTCTAATATTGAAAAAGCCTCTTTATGAAATCCATATTCAATATTAAATGCTTTTGACACAGACTCAGCAGTAATATCATCATGTGTTGGACCTATTCCTCCTGTAGTGAATATATATGAATATTTTTTTCTCAGTTCATTAACTGTATTTATAATTATACTTTCATTATCAGGAATAACTCTAACTTCCGCAACAGGTATGCCTAATGAATTTAACCAAATAGCTAAAGTGTTTGTATTAACATCTTGCGTTCTACCTGATAGAACTTCATTACCGATAATTAAAATACCAGCATTTATCTCTTTTTTATTTTGCATATGTAAATATAAGTAAATTTATATGAAATTTACAAATAGCCTTATTAAAGGAAAATTATTAAAAAGATATAAGAGATTTTTCGCCGATATAAAAGTAAATAGCAAGATTATTACGGCACATTGTCCTAACACTGGATCTATGCAGGGACTCTTGAACCAAGGTAATGAAGTTTTAGTCACAGAGCATAATGATCCAAAAAGAAAATTGAAATTCACATTAGAAATTATTAAAGCAAAAAAAAGATACGTTGGGGTAAATACTCATAGAGCTAACAAAATCGTTAATCATGGATTAGAAAATAAATTAATATCTGAGTTTAAAACCATCAAAAATATTAAACCAGAATTTAAATTTAGTGATGATACAAGATTTGATTTTTTATGTGACAGCTATTTAATAGAAGTAAAGAATGTAACATTATTTAGAGAAAATGATCTTGCGGAATTTCCTGATGCAGTAACATCAAGAGGAACAAAACATCTAAATATGCTAATTAAATCAATTAAAAAAGGATACAAGCCATATGTCTTATTTTTAACGCAAATTCAAAA
>CABYIV010000010.1 GCA_902519255.1 uncultured Pelagibacteraceae bacterium
ATTTTCAGGGATTAAATACTTTAGAGGTTCAGCTTCTACTGGAGATGTTGCAGTTTTTGCATAACCAATGATATCAAAAACTTTTAAAGGTGCAAAATCTGGATCATTTTTTGCCTCGTCTGTTTGAGACCATCTCCATAACATTTCTTTACATCCTCCTCCAGCTGGAACTAGACCAACCAATGTTTCAACTAATCCAACAACAATATTTGTATGCGAAGCAACAAAGTTACTTTGAACTAAAACTTCAAAACCTCCTCCAAGTGTAAGACCTGATGGTGCTGAAACTACTGGAAATTTTGAGTATTTTAAGTGTTTGCATGTTTCTTGAAAATAACCGACAAATTTTTCTATTGATTTAAAGTCACCTTTATCTGCAAAATTCATAGTATATGTTAAATTAACACCGGCAGAAAACTGCATACTTTCATTAATAATTATCAATGGTTTGTCTGTAGCGTTTTTTAAAGAGTCCATTGAGTCATAATCCAAAGCGTTTGCTTTAGTTGTAAATTCGACAATGTTAAATTCAGGAAATCTGTAAATTTCAGCAGAATTATTTTTATCAAGTTTAAGGGCTCTTGGTTTAATTTTTCCTAAAGTTTCAATTTCAGTATATTGTTGTCTCTCACCATAAAAATTTTCATCTTTGGATTTGGATAAATTTTCTAAAAATTTATTTCCCTCAAAATTATCAATTTTTTGAAAAAAATTATTCACTCCAATTTCTTTTAACATTTCAAAAGGCCCTCTAGACCAATTGAAGCCAAGTCTCATTGCTTCATCGATGTCGTTAAACTTATCTGTAATACCTGGAACTAATGAAGAAGAATATTTTATTATTTTAGAAATTACTGACCAAGCATAATCTCCATATTTATCTCCACGATTAATTAATTTTTTTAAATCAACTTTTTCAGATTTAATATCTATTTTTTTTGAGGGAGAATATTCCCCAGTTTCAAGATTGATGGCCTCTAAAATTTTCTTACCACCCTCCTTATTCATTCTATAAAATCCACCTTTTCCTTTTCTACCAGTATATCCAGTTTCTATTAATTTTTTTACAAGTGGCATTTCCCTTGCTACAGGTTGAAATGGATCGCTTTCAGGTAATTCTTTAATAAAACTTTTTAATACATCTGCCATTAAATCAATACCAATTAGGTCATACAATCCAAATACTCCGGTTTTAGGTATACCCATTGGTCTACCAAAGACAGCGTCAGCCTCTTCTATACTGAGTTTCATTTTAAATGCTTCCGTCATAGCAATTTGCATTGCATAAACTCCAATTCTATTACCTAAAAATCCTGGAGTGTCATTACAGATAATTGCACCTTTACCTAAGTCTATTTCACAAAAGTCTTTTAAAAGTTTAACTTTATCTAAATCACTTTCATTACTTTTTACTATTTCCAGTAAATCCATGTATCTAACAGGATTAAAGAAGTGAGTTATGCAGAAATCCTTTTTGTCTTGATCAGATAATTTTTCTGATAGAACACTTATTGGAATAGATGAAGTATTAGATGAAACAACAGATTCTTTTTTTCTATGTTTAAAAATTTTTTCATAAATATTATGTTTTATATCTATTCTTTCTACAACAGCTTCTACAATCCAATCCGCATTCGAAACCACATCAAAGTTTTCCTCAATGTTTCCTACATGTATATTATCTAATTTTGATTTATCTATTAATAAAGGAGGTCTAGATTTTCCTATTCTCTCTTTAGCCTTTTGACTAATTTCTGTAGTTAAATCCAACAAAGTGACAGGAATATTTGCGTTACACAAATGTGCAGCTATACCGCTCCCCATTGTTCCAGAACCAATTACAACTACATTATTTATTTTCATAAAGAAGGTTTCTTATATTAAATTGAGACTGAGTAGGAAATAAAATAAATGTCATAACTACTGCTGTAAACTTGCTAATTCTTCAATATTAATATGACATCTAATAGCGTTACCATTTTCACCTATTTGCCATGGTGGAACTTCTGAATTACAAATATCACCTATTTTCCTAGGGCATCTTCCTTGAAAAGAACAGCCTTTCTCAGGGGGTTTTTCCTCTACTATATCCTCAGCTACTAATTTTGGTTTTATATCTGGATCTGGTTCCAAAACAGCACCTAGCAATACTTCAGTATAAGGATGTGATGGAAATTTATAAACATTTTGAGAAGGACCAATTTCACATAACCTTCCTTGATATAAAACTGCAACTCTATCACTAATTGCTCTAACAACAGCCAGATCATGAGAAACAAATACATAGGTTGTTCCTAGATCTTCTTTTAATTGTTGTAATAAGTTTAAAACTGCTGCTTGAACCGAAACATCTAAAGCTGATGTAACCTCATCACACAAAATTATATCTGGCTTAGCAGCAAATGCTCTTGCAACTGCAACTCTTTGTTTCTCACCACCTGATAATTGTCTAGGATATCTTGACATATAAAATTCTCCTAACCTTACTTTTTTTAGTAGATCGATTATATTTTTTTTTAATTCTTCTCCTGATAAATTAAAATACAACTTTAGAGGTTGAGAAAGTATTTGTTCAACTGTGTGGTTTGGATTTAATGACTCGTCTGGATTTTGAAATATAAGTTGTATTGCTCGCAGATCGTTTGGATTTCTCATTTTTAAATCAGAAGATAAAATACGATCATTTTCAAATTTAATTTGACCATCTTTTGTTTTGAGTAAGCCAGCAATTGATTTTAAGATGGTAGACTTGCCACTTCCAGACTCACCAACCAGGGCAATAGTCTCTCCTTTTTTTATATCTATATTTATATCTTTAACTGTTGGGTTTTGATCAGAAATTTTATTTAATAATTGATCAAAAAATTTCTGCTTTGCATAACTAATTGAAACATCCTTTAATTTTAAAACTTCATTTGCTTCACTATTATTTGATTTTTTTGTTATTGAAGTTTGTAAATTATTATTTTGGTTTATTAATTCTTTATAATTAAAACATCTGACATTGGTATCTAATTCTTTAATATGTTCTAGATCTGGTGAATTTTTTTTACAATTATCAGTTGCTAAGTTACATCTATCATAAAAGCTACAACCTTCATTTATGCTTCCAGGCTGAGGTTGGCTTCCTGGCATAGAAGCTGGAAGTCCAGCTAGTGAAAGTTTAGGTATCGATTTTAACAATCCATAAGTATAAGGATGAATAGGTTCCTTTAATATTTTTCTTGCTGGTCCTTCTAAAACAATTTCTCCCGCATACATTACAACTATTCTATCACTAACCTGTGCTATGGCTCCAAGATCATGACTAACATAGATCATAGATGTTCCGGTATCTTTTGCTATAAATCTTAGTAGTTCTAATACATGAGCTTGTGTTGTAACGTCTAATCCAGTAGTTGGCTCATCTAATAAAAGTAAATCTGGTTTGCCAGCCAATGCCATTGCAACAGCCACTCTTTGTTGCTGTCCTCCAGAAAGCTCGTGAGGATAACGAAAAGCCATAGTCTCTGGTGAAGGAAGTCTAACTTTATTTAGTAACTCAGAAATTTTTTTATCTCTCTCTGTTTTATTTAGATCTGTATGTAATCTTAATGCCTCATCAATTTGGTATCCAATTTTTAAATTTGGTGTTAGTGCTTGTCCTGCATTTTGAGGTATCATGGCTATTTTTCTACCTCTAATTTTTTCTAGCTGTCTACTGCTCATCTTCAATAAATCCTCAGATTTAAAGAGGCATTCACCCTTAAGAGGAAATAAGCCTTGTTTTATATAGCCCATCATAGCAAGTGCTAATGTACTTTTTCCAGAGCCCGACTCCCCTACGATCCCTACAGTCTCTCCTTTTTTTATATTAGTTGAAACATTTCTAAGTATTGAAATTTGTTTGCCCTTCTGACTGTTAAATCCAATTGATAAATTTTTAACACTTTCAATTATTTCATTCATTTAAACAGGTGCCTTGGTTGAACGATCAATTCCTAAAGCTTTTGCAAATGCATCAGCAGTTAAATTTATTCCAATAATTAATGAACTTAATCCTACTATTGGAGCAATTACAGACCAGTATGCAAACGACATCAATCCTCTAGCATTGGATATCATTAAACCCCAATCAGGCGTTGGCGGACTTACACCAAAGCCTAAGAATGACAATGAGCTAAATCCTAATAACATCCAAGACCATCTCATTGCTCCTTCTACTAATATAGCGTCTCTAACATTTGGAATAATTTCATTCCAAATAATAGACATGTTGCTATGACCTCTAGCTCTGGCTGAAACGATAAAGTCTTTAGCAATAACATCATGAGTAGCAGCTCTAGCAACTCTTACTATTCCTTTACCGTAAAAAAAACCTAATGCGGGAATTAAAACCTCTGTTGATGTACCTAAAAGAGAAACAATTAATAACATTGCAAGTATCCAAGGTATAGATAGAAACGCATCAACAACTCTCATTACAACATCGTCAATTTTACCTCCAACTAAACCACAAAAAATTCCAAGTAAACCTCCCCACAGAAGAGCTATAAGTGATCCAAAAAAAGTTACCGTAAGAGCTGTCCGTCCTCCAAGTATTGTTCTTGTAAAAACATCTCTACCCAAGCTATCTGTTCCAAACCAATGCTCAGCTGAAGGTGCAAGTAACATGGTATTTGGGCTAATTGCTTTATAATCGTATGGTGCAATGTAAGGGCTAGTTAATGCTAAGACTACATGAAATAAAACAATTGTAAGTCCAATTAATCCAGAAGGCTTGGAGGCCATAGTTTTTAAAATTTCAAAAGCCTTTTCTAGCTTATTTTTTTGTTTATCTTCTGTAATTAAATTATTCTCCATTTTATTTTCTTATCTGTAAACTTTTTAATCTTGGATTAAGCATGAGTGTCATTAAATCTGCTATTAAATTTATTCCTACATAGATTGATGCCAATATTATTGCTAATGCTTGAACAACAGGTAAATCTCTATTTGATATAGACTCAATTACCAGTCTGCCTAAACCTGGATAATTAAAAACAACTTCTGTAACAACAACACCACCTAGCAACCAAGCAATTGTTAACGCCACTACATTTATTGCTGGTAATAATGCATTTGGCAGTACATGTCTAAATACCATTTTCCAATATGGGACACCTTTTAAAATTGCCATTTGCACATAATCACTAGCCATTACTTGAATTACACTTGAACGTACCATTCTTGCCATGTGTGCGGTCATAATCATTGAAATTGCAACAACAGGTAAAATTATATTTGAGAGTAATTCATAAAAAGTTGCATCCGATGGTATAATCACAATGCCTGGTAGCCAACCAAGCCAAATTGCAACAATTAAAATAAGTAAAGTAGCACTAATAAACTCGGGAATAGTCATTGAAAAAATTGTGATAGTTGAGATCATAATATCTGGAAGCTTATCTCTCCAAAGAGCAGTTATTATTCCTAATACGATTGCTAAAGGAATTCCTATAAGTATTGAAACAGAGGCTAAAACTAACGAGTTTTTAACTCTTGGACCCAGTACTTCATTAATTGGCATTTCTCCACTTAAAGAGTAACCAAAATCACCTCTTACAACATTTGATGCCCAGTCCAAATATCTTTCATAAGCAGGAATATCTAGACCAAGTCTTTTTATGCAAGCATCAAGAGCTGTTCCATAAGCTTCTCTCTCTAGATATGTTGTGCATGCATCCCCAGGTAAAACTTCAACACCTACAAATGTAATCAATGAAACTATAAATAAAGTGATAAGCCCTAGTCCAATTCTTTTTAAAATTAATAAAAGCATAAGATTAACTAGAACTTTGTAACAAAAATAATTTAAATAGAAATAGAATAAAGGCCGCTTATATGCGGCCTTTATCTAAATACTTTTAGTCAACTTTAACTTTATGCCATTGTATAGAAAAGTGATCTACAGCATCAAGGTTTTTAACTTTTGATGAAGTAACTACAAGTCTAGATACGTGATATGGAATCATTGTTCCACTTTGTTCCCATAAAGTCATTTGAGCATTTTGATATGCTTTCTTTCTTTTATTGAAATCCAACTCACTTCTAGCATCAGCTAAGTTTTTATCAAAGTCAGCATTTTTGAAGTAAGACTCATTCCATTTAGCTCCACTATGATAAGCTTCATGTAAGATTGTGTCTGCTGGTCTTTGGTTCCAACGTGTCATTGAAACTGGTTTTTTCATCCATACTTCATTCCAATAACCTTTAGATGGTACCATTTCTATGTTAACTTTAATTCCAGCTTTTGCAACTTGCTGCTGAACGACTTCTGCAATCGTAGGCCAAGTTGGTTCTAAAGTTGCTGGATAAACAGTCAATTCAATTCCATTTGGAAATCCTGCTTCTCTTAGTAAATTTTTTGCTTTACTAATATTTTGAGGACAATCCATTTGTAAACGATATTGATCAGAAGGCATTACAGGTGTATCACAAGATACAGTTGCTGCTCCACCCATAACTAGATCTACAAGTTCTTGTCTATCAACTGCTAACCTAAAAGCTTTTCTCACTTTAGGATTATCAAATGGAGCAGTATCGGTTCTCATGACCACACCTCTCCAGTTTCCAGTTGGAATTACAGTTGTTGTAAATTTAGAATTACTGTCAAATATCTTTTTTTGATTGAAAGGTACATATCTATTCATATCAATTTGACCAGTTAAAAGAGCTTGAATTCTTGCTTGAGCATCTGGGATCGCAATGACATGAACTTCCGCAACTCCTGGTGCACCTTCCCAGTAATCTGGGTTAGCTTTTAGAATTGTAGTTCCTTCTGGATCAAATTTATCAACCATGAATGGTCCAGTACCAACTCCAGTTTGTCCAATAGTATCTCCTGATCCTTCAGGTATCATTCTTAATCTGTAGTCTGTTAATAATAACGGAAAGTCAGCAAATGAAGTTGATAACTTCATTTTAACAGTATGTTGATCAACTACCTCAATATCTTCAACTACATTTAAACTTTTTCTTACCGGAGATCCGATATCAGGATCTTTAGCTCTCATTAGAGAATATTTTACATCTGGGGCATCAAATGCTGATCCATCATGGAAATATATTCCTTTTCTTAAATTAAATGTCCATTCAGTTGCATCAGAATTAGCACTCCAATCTGTTGATAATGAAGGTGATGGAACACCGTTCATATCAGGTCTTACTAATCTATTTTGTGTTTTGATGACAACTTGAAATAAACGCCCTTTTGTTATGGCATCTAAGTTAGTATCTTTTCCAAATCCAAGATCATGTGATACTTTAAATACTCCACTTGATGCATTGGCAATAGAAAAAGATAATATCAGAGACATAAAAGTCGCTGAAAAAACTTTAAGTATGTATTTCATAAGTTCCCTCTTTTTCTTTAGTTGTTTAAATAATTAAAAAGATAACAATTCCAGAACTAGATAACAACATGCAAAATGTAGTGATTCATCTACTAATTGAATAGATATTTTAATTAATATACACTTTTTCGAAATTATAAATGCAAAACGAATTAAACAAAGTCAGATTTTCAGTAAAACCTTTAAAATCTAATGATAATAAAGTTGTTGAACTTGCTAGAACTGTAGGAATACATCCTTTGGCATATCAAGAACTTCCTTACGATCCCGAGTATTCTTTTTATGCTGGAAGATTAAATCCAGAAGTACTTTCACACGCTACTGCTGATGAAATGTATTGGAAAGTAAGACAGGAAGTAATTTTTCGTCATACTGGTGAACATCCATATGAAATTTCTGGTCCAGATGCAGAAAAACTTTTACAAAAAATATTCACAAGAGATATATCAAAAGTAAAAGTAGGAAGATGCTCATACCAATTTGCTTGTTACAATGATGGAGGCATGCTTACAGATGGAGTTTTACTAAAACTTGAAGAAAATAAATTCTGGTTTGTTCAAGCTGATGGTGATCTTTTTTCGTGGTATAAAGCGCACACTGATAATCTTAATGTAAAAATATCTGACCCTGACGTTTGGGTAAGTCAAATTCAAGGACCAAAATCTATGGATCTTTTAAAAGTTTTAAGTAAAGAAACTTTTCCTGAGAATTGGAAATATTTTGATTGGAAAGAAATAACTATACTAAATGAAAAGGTAATCATAAGTAGATCGGGTTTTAGTAATGAACTTGGTTGGGAAATTTATTTTAGAAAAAATAATAATACTGAAAAAGTTGGGGATTACATACTTGAGGAAGGAAAAAAAATGGGAATGATACTTACAGGGACCCCTGGTTTTAGATGTAAAAGAATAGAAGCTGGATTATTATCAGCTGGGCAAGACTTTAACCATGAAACAAATCCATATGATGTCGGGTTAGGTAAGTATGTCGATTTAAAAAAAAATTATTTTATTGGAAAATCAGCATTGATGACTGCCGACAAAGAAAAAAGATGTTGGGGAATACGAGTAGAAAATGGAACAGGTTTAAAAGGAACTTACATAAAATTTAATAATGAAGTAATTGGAAAAATTACATCAAGTACTTGGTCTCCTTTTCAAAAATGTGGTGTTGGAATAGTTTTAATGAATTCTACAAAACATAAACCAGGATTAATAGTGGATGTTAGTTGCAATGATAATAAAATTCAAAAAGGTGAAATATGTGCCTTACCAATGTATGACTTTAAAAATGAAATTGTAAGAGGTTTAAAAATCGATATTCCAACAGGTCCTTCTTCGTGGTCAGGAATAAAAAAATAATAATAGCAATTGGTGGTGGTGGATTTACACATTCGTCTGATGAAGACTTGGATGAATATGTTATAAATCAAGTTAATAAATCAAAAATCAAAATCGGTTTTTTACCTACAGCTAGCAATGATAATCAAGAAAAAACCGATCTATTTTATAAAAGATTTAAATCACAAAAGTTTAAATTATCTCATTTTAATCTCTGTTCAAGTGTGGAAGGTTTTAATGAATGGCTGTTAAACAAAGATATAATTTATGTGGGAGGTGGCAATACCTCTGACATGATTAATATTTGGAAAAGACATAATCTTATCAAAGACTTTAAAGATGCATACGAAAAAGGAATAATTCTGAGTGGAATAAGTGCAGGAGCTGTTTGTTGGTTTGATTGGATATTATCAGATTCAGTCAATAAAGAATTGAGTCCATTAAAAGGAATAAATTTTTTAGAGGGAAGTTGCACACCGCATTCTTCAGATAATAATCGACTTAAACAATTTATTACAGAAATTAAAGTTGGAAATTTGCCAGATGGAATAGCTATTGATGATGGTGTAGCTGTGCTTTTTATTGACGGAATTCCTTCAGAGGTTTATTCTTCAAGAATTAATCATGACGCTTATTATGTGACTAGACATGATAAGATAAGTTTAAAAACATATATAAAAAATTTAAATGGATAATATTAAAGCCAGTAACAAAATTTTTAGCATTGAAGATGCAAAAAAACTATCGAAGAAAAGATTACCAAAGCTAGTTTATGATTTTATTGATGGTGCATCAGGAGATGAAAAATTATCAGAAATAAATAGTTTTGCTTTAGATCAAATACGTCTTGAACCAAGAGTTCTAAGAAATGTAGAGGAAAGAAAACTAAAAAAAAATATTCTTGGATTTAACTATGATTATCCTTTTGGTTTTGCCCCAATGGGCATGACAAATCTTTCATGGCCAGGCGCAGACTCTATGCTGGCAAAAGAGAGTGCAAGAAATAATATACCAACTTGTGTATCGATGGCTTCAACAACTACCTTAGAAAAAATGTATGAGCTTTCAGAAGGTCATTCATGGCTTCAACTTTATATTTTTCAGGATGAAGCTTTTGTCATGGAATTGCTCGATAGAGCAGAAAAAACTGGTTATGAAGTTGCTATACTTACTGTTGATGTTCCGGTTTTATCTAGGAGAACTAGAGATGATAAAAATGGATTTTCATATCCATTTAAAATTGGACCTAAACAATTTTTTGATTTTGCAACTCATCCAGTTTGGTCAATATCTACATTACTTAATGGAATACCAAAGCCAATGAACTACGAAACTTCAAAAAGTGGAAAAGGTAGTTTTAAAAGAAAAGAAAGTAGAGGAAAAACAGATTGGGAAACTTTAAAAAGAGTAAGAAATAAATGGAAAGGTAAATTAATTGTAAAAGGTGTCATGTCATCTGATGATGCAGTTAAAATTAAAGAAATGGGAGCTGATGCTATTCAAGTTTCAAATCATGGAGGTAGACAATTAGATAGTGCCTCAGCAGCAATAAATATTTTACCTTTTATTAGAGAGGCAGTAGGAAATAATTTTCCAATTATATTTGATAGTGGAATAAGAAGTGGAAGCGATATTGTAAGATCATTAGCTTTAGGAGCAGATTTTTCAATGATTGGAAGACCTGTAATGTACGCGATGGGAGCTGATGGAGCTAGTGGGCTAAGAAGAATTGTGGATATAATTAAAGAAGAAACTAGCACAACACTAGGTTTGGTTGGATTAAATGATATTAATGAAGTTTCTTCTGATATAATTGAACAAAAACTTTTTATGAATACAACTTACTAATATGGAAAAAAAAATAAGAGGTGGAGCATTAATTGCAAGAGCATTAAAAGATAAAGGTATTAATAAAGTTTTTACTCTATCTGGTGGGTTTTGTAATCCTGCAATTGAAGGTTTCATGGAATGTCAAATTGATGTAGTTAACTGTCCTCATGAACAAATAGCTGGACACTTAGCAGATGGACACACAAGAATTACAAGAAAACCATCTGTATGTTTAGTTGGACCAGAAGGTTTTGCAAATGCAGTACCATCCATGATGGAAGCATGGGGAGAAAGAACACCGATAATTTATATAACTGGATCAAGTAGTTTAAAAAGACAAGGTTCTGGTGGCTTTAAAGAAATTGATGATGTTTCAATAGCTGCTCCTCTTACAAAATATAGTGCAAGCATTACAGATGGAACGAGAATTAGAGAATTTGTTGATAAAGCTTACAGAATTGCAACGAATGGATATCCTGGAGCTGTTCATCTAAGTTTACCAGTAGATATAATGTTTTCTTCATTTGAAGAAAATGTTGGACTGGAAGAAAGACCATTTTCACATAAAGCAAAGCCAGTTGCTAAGGCATGGCCAGATCCAAATGCTCTATCAAAAATACTTGAGCTAGCATGTAATGCAAAAAAACCTGTCATAATTGGAGGACATGGTGTTTGGTGGTCAAACTCAGAAAAAAATTTAGAGACTGCGGGTGAAAGTTTAAATATTCCAGTTTTTAATGTGCCATATCATCAAAAACTTTTGGGAGAAGAGGCAAATGCATATATGGGTTTAGCAGATATTCACCAATATCCACCCTCAGAATTTGCATTACATAACTCAGACTTAGTTTTAATGATTGGTGCAAGGTTAGATAACCAAATGAATTTTGGTAACCCTCCTTTCATTCCAAAAACAACAACTTTAGTTTGCATTAACGGTTCCCATGAAGAAATTGAGTTTAATAGAGCTGCTGATCATAACCTTTTATGTGATCCAGGAGTATTTTTAGATACTCTATGTAATTTAAAGAAAAATAATAAATGGAATTTAGGAAATAGTTGGTTTCAAGATAATAAAAATAGAAAAAAAGATTGGGTGGATAAATCTTTAAATGAATTAAAAATTGAAGCGGATAAAGCCAAAAAAAATGGTGGAAAAATTCATCCGCTGCAATTAGCGTTAGATGTTCAAGACGCAATGGATGAGAAAGATTGGCTTGTAATTGATGGAGGAAATACTCATTTCTGGTCGGAGATCGCAATAAATTTAGCTGGTGCTCAAGGAAAAAAATTGGGTGGAATTTTACATCCTGGCACATTTAGTATGCTGGGTGTTGGTGTATCATTTGCATTATCTGCAAAAAATAATAACCCTAAATCGAACGTAATTTTAATTAGTGGAGATGGTGCCTTTTTATCTGGAGGCATGTCTATTGAAACTGCATTTTTTGAAAAGAAACCAATCGTTGTTGTTATTGACAATAATGGTGGCTTAGCATCAATTGGTCAACAACAAGAAAGACTATTTGAAAGCGGAAAAAGAGTTGCAACAGACTTTAGAGATATACCTTTCCACAGTATATTTGAAGGCTTTGGTGGTCATGGAGAATTAGTAACGAAAAGAGAAGAATTGGGTCCAGCACTAAAAAGAGCTATTGCAAGCGGTAAAACTGCTTGTGTAAATGTAAAAGCTAAACCAGTATTAAGTCCAATTGTTGCTGCTGTGGCCAGCAAGAGAGAGAAATCGTCAATAGAGTAGAATGGCAAAATTTAGCTCACATTTATTGAATGGTTCTGATGGAAATCATGCAAGCAACGTCAAAGTAAAGATTTATCAAATACAATCCTCAAAATTAAAAAAGCTTTTTTTGAATACAAAGACTGATGGAAATGGTAGGATTAATCAGCATTTCAATCTTAGCAAAAAAGATTGTAAATGCGATTATGAAATGATTTGTGATATTAAAAGATACTTTAAAAAGAAAAAAATTGTGGGTGAAATAGTCGTAAAATTTAAAATGACTGATAATAAAAAAAATTACCACTTACCAATAATAATTTCTCCTAACAGCTATACAGTTTGGTGGTCAAAATAATATATGGCTTCGTTGATACAAAGCAAAATTAGCACAAAACTAAATATGTCTAGGAGAATAAGAAGAACTCCTTACACCAAGAGAGTTGAAGAATGTGGTGTAACTGATTTTACTGTTGTAAATCATATGCTCTTACCAAAAAGATTTCAGAAATCTGTTGAGGATGATTATTGGCATTTAAATGAGCATGTTCAGCTATGGGATGTTTCTTGTCAAAGACAAGTTCAGATATCAGGTCCAGACGCTAGTTTATTAGTACAAAAAATGACGCCAAGATCTTTAAAAAATATGGAGACCGGAAAATGTTTTTATATTCCTATGATAGATGAAAATGCTGGAATGATAAATGATCCAGTGTTGTTAAAGTTAGATGATGATATGTTTTGGATTTCTATAGCAGACTCTGATGTATTGCTTTGGGCAAAAGGTATTGCAGTTGGTTTAAATCTAAATGTGAGCATAACAGAACCAGATGTATATCCTCTTGCAGTACAAGGTCCAAAGTCTGAAGATTTGATGGCATCAATATTCGGAGAAGATATTAGAAAATTAAAATTTTTTAATTTTAGAATATTTGATTTTTTAGGAACTAAACAAGTTATTGCAAGATCAGGATATAGCAAACAAGATGGATTTGAGATTTATTTTAAATGCTTTGAAAATTACTTCGACAAAAATGAAATGGGAGAAAAAATTTGGGATATAATATGGAAAGCGGGGAAAGAATTTAACATTGCTCCAGGATGCCCAAATTTAATTGACAGAATAGAAGCAGGATTAATGTCATATGGAAATGATTTTACAAAAGAAAATAATCCAATTGAATGTAACTTAGAAAAATATTGTAGTGACAAAAGCGATCATGATTTCATTGGAAAAAATGCTTTAGATAAAATTAAGAAACAAGGTGTAAAACAAAAATTAAAAGGGGTATTGTTTGATGGTCTAGATTGTCCTCCATGTTCAATTCCTTTTCCACTTTATTCAAAAGATAAGAAATTAATTGGTAAAATTACTTCAGGGATTTATTCTCCAAAATTCAAAAAAAATATTGGTTTATCTATGATTTTAAATGAATTTTGCAAAACAGGATCAGAAGTTTTAGTTCACACTCCTGATAATAAATTAAGAAAAGGAATTGTGTCCTCTTTACCATTTTCAAAATAATAATTAGTAGGTATAAGTCTTATATGAAAAGAGCAGTTATAGCAGGATATTCAAGATCACCTTTTACAATGGCAAGAAAAGGTGAATTAATTGATGTTAAGCCTGTAAATATGTTTGCAGAAGTTGTTAAAAATCTTGTATCTAAAACTAAAGTAAATCCTGCTGATATAGAAGATATTGTTGTTGGGTGCGCTTTCCAGGTTGGAGAGCAGAGTTTTAATATTGGGAAACTCACAACATTTTTATCTGGAATGGAAATACATACGTCTGGAATGACTGTCGATAGATGGTGTGGTTCATCTATGGAAGCTATTCATGTTGCAGCAGGTAAAATAGCAATGGGTGCAGGAAAAGTTTTCGTATGTGGAGGTGTTGAAAGTATGACTAGAGTTACAACTGGCTTTGAACCAATACCTTATCCTTACACAGATAAAGAAAATCCAAATGTTTATTTTTCAATGGGAATTACTGCTGAAAATGTTGCCAAGAGATATAAAATATCAAGAACTGAGCAACAAGAGTTTGCAATTCAAAGTCATCAAAAAGCCAATGAAGCTGAAGTTAATGGTAAATTTAAAAATGAAATCGTTGAAATCGCTGGTTGCACAAAAGATGGAAACATACGTCCAAAAAGTAATCAAGAAACTTTAGATGGTTTAAAACTTGCATTTGATCAAGAAGGAACTGTTACTGCAGCAACATCCTCACCTCTTACCGATGGAGCAGCAGCAACATTGATATGTGAAGAAAGCTATGCAAAAGAAAATGGTTTAGAGATTTTAGCTAGAATTGTTTCAACTGGAGTTAAAGGATGTGAACCAGATGTAATGGGACTTGGACCTATAGGAGCAACTAAAAAAGCATTAGAGAGAGCAAATTTATCAATTAATGATATCGATATTGTAGAGATTAATGAAGCTTTTGCTTCTCAATCAATAGCATGTTTAAAAGATCTTGGTATCGATCAAAAGAAAGCTAATTTGGATGGTGGAGCGTTAGCTCTAGGACACCCTCTAGGAGCAACAGGAGCTAGAATTACTGGTAAAGCTGCAGATTTGCTAAGACGTGAAAATAAGAAATACGCTTTATCTACTCAATGTATTGGTTTAGGCATGGGTATTGCAACAGTAATTGAATCGGTAAATTAATTATCTATTTATTCCTCTTAAACGTTCCGATCTTCTTCTTAATAATTCAGCACTAATCAATATTAAGGTTGATAAAACGATTAAACATGTAGCAACTGCTAAAATTGTCGGGCTTAATTGTTCTCTTAAACCTGTCCACATTTGAATTGGAATAGTTGTGTTTTCAAGACCAGCTAAAAATAAAACGACCACAACTTCATCAAAAGAAGTTACAAAAGCAAATAAACCTCCTGATATTACTCCAGGTAAAATTAACGGAAGTGTTACTTTCATGAATGTATTTACTGGATTGCTACCTAAACTGGCTGCTGCTCTCGTCACGCTATGATCAAAACCTGATAAAGTTGCAGTAACTGTTATTACAACAAAAGGTGTTCCTAAAATTATATGAGCTAAAACTATTCCTGTATGAGTTGCCGCTAAACCTGCTTTTGCCATAAAAAAGAATATTGCAACACCTGATATAATAAGTGGAACTATCATTGGTGAAATCAAAGTTGCCATTATTATTCCTTTAAAAGGCATGTGTCTGCTGCTCAATCCTAATGCAGCAACCGTTCCTAAAATTACTGACCCTAAAGTTGCAAATATAGCAATAATAAAACTATTCTTTGCAGCAAGACCCCATGGGTTCTTTGTACCGTAAACCATATCTTTGTACCATCTTAATGAAAAAGCATCTGGGTCTAAATTCTTCATTCCTTCTGAAAAAACAAGAAACTCTTCTGCATTAAATGATAATGGAAATATTACAAACAAAGGTGCTATTAAAAAAATAAAAACAAAAGTACATATGGCAATGTAAAAGTAGTGCCAAATTCTATATCTAGTTTCTGTATACTTTGGTAATGCCATACTAACCTAACTTAATATTATCAACTCCAACTAATTTATTATAAAGCCAATAGATAACCAAAACTCCTCCAAGCAACATAAGTCCCATCGCTGAAGCAAAACTCCAATCTAAAGTAGTTTTCATATGATATGCAATTTGGTTACTAATTAAGGTTCCTGATGCTCCCCCAACTAAAGCGGGTGTGATGTAGTATCCAATTGCTAAAATAAAAACTAAAAGACACCCTGCCCCGATACCTGGTATGGTTAATGGAAAATATACTTTCCAAAAAGCCACAAAAGGTGTTCCACCAAGAGATTTACCTGCTCTCATTAAACTTGGCGAGATAGTTTTCATCACACTGTAAAGTGGTAAAACCATAAATGGTAATAGAATTTGTGTCATAGCAACATAAGTTCCGACTTTGTTGTACATCATTTCTGGCCTATTATCGTCTGACACAAGGCCAATCAATACAAAGAAATCATTAACTACTCCTTGCTGTTGAAGCAAAATCATCCAGCTAGCTGTTCTAACTAATAACGACGTCCAAAACGGAAGAAGAACACAAATCATTAATAAATTACTATACTTCATTGGAAGTGTTGCTAGTAAATGGGCTATTGGGTAACCCATTAAGAAACAGAATACAGTAACAAAGAAAGCAACCTCTACAGTTCTCAACCATAAAATTCTATGTATTCTTCTATCTTCACTAACTTGAGTAATTTTGTTATCTTCATTCAAATACATATCCATAGCTTTTAAATATTTAGCTGAAGTGTAAGGAGGTGCAGTCCTTTTAATTGCTTGCCAGTATTCTACATTTCTCCATCTCTTATGAACTTTCATTATTTGTTCTTTAATACTTTGTGTCTCGTCAATTTTATTTCTTTTTACCTGTCTGAATAATTTTTTTGTGATGGTGTTGAACCCATTTTTTTCTTTATTAAGTCTTTGAGCTAGTTTTCCATGCTCTTTTTTTTCTACAAGAATTTTAAAATCAGATAAAAATGAAGCAAATACTTCTTCAGATGGAAGTTCTTTACCGTCCCATGTCTCCATAGACTTAAATGTTTTTGGAAGCATGTTTGTAATCATTTTATCATCAATACTTCTTGTAAACATTTCTCCGATTGGAAAAATATAAGTAATAATCAAAAAAAGTAGTAATGGCGCAACAAGTAAAAATGCTTTAATTTTGTTTTTTCTTTCAGCTTTTTTTAAACTTATCTCTAAAGGAATTCCGTCAGTTGTAAGTATTTGTTTTGTTTCGCTGCTCATAAATAAAAAGGGCGACTTAAAAAAGTCGCCCTATATATATTATATTATTCTAGTCTTTTATACTCTTTTATAGACCAGCTTTCATAGCTTCCCACTTCTCACCAAGTTCTGTACCGTTATCAGCCCAGAAAAATGGATCAACTAAAAAGTATTTTTTAGTGTTTGCAGGAGCAGTTGGCATTTGTGGCATCATTTCAGTTTTACCATCTTTGTACCAAGGCTCATTTGCTTTGATAATTTCTAAAGATGATAATCTGTATGGAGCATATGCAATATATTTAGCACTTCCAGCTAACATTTCAGTGTTAGTCATCATTGCTAAAGCTTTTTTAGCATTTGCTTCATCTGGTCCACCTTTAACAAGTGCGAAATATTCATAGTCAAGACCTTGTCCATCCCATACTTGCGTAATTGGAGCACCTTCACCGATTTCAGCATTGAAAAATCTTCCATTCCAACCAGTTGCCATTACAACTTCACCAGCAACTAATAATTCTGGTGGTTGAGCACCAGCTGACCAGAACACACATCCACCATTTGGATCTGTGCAAAGCTCTTTGATTTTATTCATTGCTCTGTTAACACCAGCTTCAGTTTCTAGTAATTTGTAGATCTCAGATCCACCTTTACCCATGTAAACACCGTCACCTGCTAAAGCGATTTCTAGGTTTGTAAGAGCAGATTTATAAATTGCTCTTTTTCCTGGAAATTTTTTAGTGTTGAAAAAGTCCTTAATAGTTGAAGGTGCTTTTCCATCGAACGCTCTATTATCGTATGCGTAATTCCATGAATATAGAATGTTTCCTACAGCACATTTACTCGGCATTGGAGCAAAGAAATCTTCACTTGCAGGAGTTCCATCTGGAGCTGCAGGGAAGTCTTTGTCAAAATCGAATTCAACGAAAATTCCTTCGTCACATCCGTTGATAGTATCAAATGCGAACACATCGATAATATCCCAAGTAATTGCACCTGCTTCTTTTTGAGCTTTAATCTCAGACAATCCACCTGAATAGTCTACCCAGTTGATATCAACACCAAGAGCTTTTGCAGTTGGATCACCATACCCTAGCTTTTGAGACTCTGTATAAGCTCCACCCCAAGATGCTACTGTAACCGCAAATGCAGATGAAGTTATTGAAAGAGCAAAAGAAAGAGCAAGTAATAATTTACTTAATTTTTTCATTTATCCTCCGTTTAAACGTTTAATATAAATTAATTTATATAAGCGAAGTACAACAAAAAGGATATTCAGAGTCAACAGGCCATTTTGTTATAGTAATACTAGGCTATTTGAGAAATTACTTTGGATCTAAAGCTCTAGCGTCTTGACTGTTCCATCCTACTTTAATCTCGTTACCTAATTTTAAATCTAACTCGTTTGAGCTATTTGGAACTTTTAAAATAAATTCTTTATTGCCCAGAAGATCTAATCTTACTCTGGTGTGGTCACCATGGTAGATAACTTCTTCAATTTTTCCAGTTTGATTATTATCCATTTTATCTTTTGGATTTATTAATGCTCTCTCTGGTCTTATTGAAACTGTTGTTTTGTCACCTTTGGAATTAACTGAAATTGGATTAGCTAAAATTTCACCATTTTGTAATTTAACTTTACAAACATTTTTTGAAATGTCAGTTACTTCTCCTCCAAATGTATTATTTTCACCTATAAACTCTGCAACAAACGAATTAACTGGCTCTTCATATAATTTATCAGGACTTGATAATTGTTGAACCTTACCATCATTAAAAACTGCAATCCTATTTGACATTGTTAATGCTTCTCCTTGATCGTGTGTAACATAAACTACAGTTACACCAATATTTTCATGGATATGTTTAATTTCGTATTGCATACTTTCTCTTAAGTTTTTATCTAAAGCTCCAAGGGGCTCATCCATTAAAACTACTGCTGGATCAAATACGAGAGCCCTTGCAACAGCTACCCTTTGTTGTTGTCCCCCTGACAATTGTGCGGGCATCCTACTTTCAAATCCTGAAAGAGAAACCATCGACAAAGCTTTATCTACTTTTTTATCAATCTCATCTTTTTGAACTTTTCTAACTCTTAAAGGAAATGCTAAATTTTCATAAACTGTCATATGAGGAAATAATGCATAATTTTGAAAAACCATTCCAATTCCTCTTTTATGTGGAGGAATATTTGAAATAGGATTAGAGTCTAAATAAATTTCTCCATTAGTTGGAGTTTCAAATCCGGCTAACATCATTAAACAAGTTGTTTTTCCTGAACCAGATGGGCCAAGCATAGTGATGAACTCGCCCTCGGAGATATTAAGATTTAAATCTTTTACTACTAAGACTTTACCATCGTAACTTTTGTCAACTTTATCGAACTTAACAAATTCTGTATTTTTAGACATTCAGTGTTTAAAACATTTAAGAAGTTAATTATCAATAGCTAATAGTTCTTAATATGTAGCTCTTTTGGAAAATTACAGAATAATTCATAACCTTTGTCGGTAACTCGGATTGCTTCTGATGCTTCTACTCCCCAATCACCAAACTGCATCACTGCAATCATATGAAAACAAACATTTGGTTCAAGTACTGTCATATCACCTTTATAAATATTTAAAGTATGCTCTCCCCAATCTGGTGGATATCCGATGCCTATCGAGTAGCCCGTTCTTGATTTCTTCTCGATACCATATTTATCTAAAATTTTCCAAAAGGCTTGGGCAACATCATTTGCTGTGTTTCCAGGTTTTGTAGCATTAATTCCAGCCTGTAAAGCTTCTATAGTTTTATTCATTGTATCTATTTTTAATTGATCAGGTTTGCCTAATAAAATTGTTCGAGCCATAGGAGCGTGATACCTTTTATAAACACCTGATAGTTCAATTATAGTTGCTTCACCTTCCACAAATTTATCTTGAGTTGCTGTTAAATGTGAAGCAGATGTGCCTTTTCCAGTTGGGAGAAGCGTTGCGATACTAGAATATTCACCTCCAAATTCTTCTGTGCCATAAAATAAAGACTTTTGAATTTCTCCAACAGCATCGCATTGTCTTATACCAGGTTTAATTACTTCCATTGCGGTTTGCATTCCTTTTTGAGAAATTAAAGCAGCAGACTTCATATAATTTATCTCTGCATTAGATTTAATTAATCTAGCCCAATTAACTAGTCGATCAGAATCGATAATGTTTGCATTTGGCAACCCCTGTTTAATCTTTTCATAACAAAAAGCTGTAAAATAATGAGCATCCATTTCAACTCCAATAGACAGTTTATCCCATTTTTTTTCTTTAATTACTTTGGTCAAGTAATCATAAGGATGTTTTGGCCAAGTATGAATATAACTCTCATCATAAACAATAATATTATCTTTATTTAAATAGGTCTTTATATACGCCCCGCCTGCGTCTTGGTCTCTAACAAAGCAAATTGGTTCTTTTGAATCAACATGCACTAATACACATTGTGCATAATAAAAAGACCAAGCATCGTAGCCTGTAAGATAATTCATGTTATTCGTGTCGTGAGAAATAATTAAATCAATTTTTTTCTCTCTCATCAGAGATTGAACTTTTAATAGTCTTTGTTTGTATTCCTCTTTTGAAAAAGACATAAATTAATCAAACAGTCTTCCAAATCCTTTTACAGATTTATTTTCGCCGATGTTTTCTAAAGACTCCCAGATTAAAGCTTGGTTACTTGAAAGAACTGGTATTCCTAGTTTATCTTCTAATTTTTGTATCAAGGGTAGAACTGGTAAAGCGGTACAAGATACAAATAAAGCATCTGCTTCACTTACATCTAAATTTATTAGCACATCAAACAGATAATTTTGATCTACTTTACCAATCTCCATGTCAGAATGAATATCAAAGTATGAATTTGAGGTGATTTCAAAACCAGATGATTTAAAATAATCAACAACATCATCATTTACCTTTTTACTATAAGGCGTAAATATAGAAAGTTTTTTAATATTTAATTTTTTCAATGCTTTCAAAGCTGCTGTACTTGGTGTTGAGAGTTTTGCCTCAGGTTTTGCTGCTTGTATTTTATTTTTAATATTATCGTATCCTGCTGCAATAGTTCCTGATGTACAAGCATATACAACACAATCTAATTTTTGCTCTGGCAAGATATCTTTTGTTACTTGAGTAATATTCTCTGACATTTTGATCAAATTTTCTTTGGTTAAGGGGTTGTAACATTCTATTCTATTTACAAAAAAATCTATTTTTTTATCTTTAATTACACTTATAAAATCTTTTTCAATCACTAGATCGGTTGCTAAAGCGATAAGTCCAATACGTGGATTTTGGTTATTTTCAAACTTTGGTTCTATTTTTTGT
>CABYIV010000011.1 GCA_902519255.1 uncultured Pelagibacteraceae bacterium
TATTAATAGAGATCATGAGTCAGTGCCTAAGATGTTTGCAAAAAAATACATATATTTCTATTATCCCTTTTTCTGGATCATTCTAATAATATTCTTATTACTAAAATGACAAAGTCTAAAAAACCTATTCAGCCTGTTAGTGGCACAGAAGTCCCAAGATATGCGGGCCCTTCTACATTTGCAAGATTACCTGAGCTAAGAGATGTAGAAAGTTGTGATGTTGCTATTGTCGGAGTTCCATTTGATTCAGGAACTAGTTATAGACCAGGTGCAAGATTTGGCCCACAAAGTATTAGACAAGCATCTAGACATTTAAGGACTAATTATCATCCTAATTATGATGTGGAACCATTCAAAGTACAACAAGTTGCAGATGCAGGTGACATTACTTGCAATCCATTTAATATTGATGAAGCCATCAAACAAATTGAAGTAGTAGCAACCGATTTATTAAATAAAGTTGGAGGAATAATAAGCCTTGGAGGAGATCACACAATTGCTGTGCCTTTACTTAGAGCAGCCAATAAAAAGAATAATGGACCCGTATCACTTGTTCATTTTGATGCCCATTTAGATACCTGGGATACCTACTTTGGAGCACCATATACGCATGGCACTCCATTTAGAAGAGCTCGTGAGGAAAATTTATTTTTAGATGATGCCTCTATGCATGTAGGTATAAGAGGTCCACTTTATAGCAGAGATGATATAAAAAATGATGAAAGCTTTGGATTTAAAATTATTCATTGTGATGAATTTCAAACAGAAGGAATTGATAAAATCGTTGAAAGAATAAAAAATAGAGTAGGTGATAATGCATTATATTTGTCCATTGATATTGATGTATTAGATCCAGCATTTGCACCAGGCACAGGAACACCTGAAATTGCAGGGATGACCACAAGAGAAATGGTAAACGTCCTCAGAGGTTTATCAGGCTTAAATTTGATTTCTGCAGATGTAGTTGAAGTTGCGCCTGCTTATGACCATGCAGAAGTAACCTCTCTAGCTGCAGCAACAATTGTTTATGAATTAACAAATTTATTTGCAAAATCATGAAGAAAGGATAATTTGCGCGCATGATTGAAAAGAGAAATTTTTATATTAATGGTTCATGGGTTCCCCCAAAAAACCCAAAAGACATTGAGGTCATAAATCCAGCAACAGAAAAAAATTGTGCAGTAATTTCTTTAGGCAGTAAGGATGATATCAATGATGCAGTTTTAGCAGCTAAAGAAGCTTTTAAAACCTGGGGATTTACCTCTAAAGAAGAAAGATTGTCATTATTAGAAGTTTTTTATTCATTATATAAAAAAAGATGGAATGATATTACAGATGCAATTATTCAAGAGATGGGAGCACCAAAAGACTTTGCGTCAAAACTACAAACAGGAACTGGTGCGAGTCATACAAAATCATTTATTCGTTATCTAAAAGAATTTGAATTCGAAAAACCTTTGGGAGATCATGCAAAAAATCAAAGAATAATATACGAGCCTAAAGGTGTGTGTGCATTAATAACACCGTGGAACTGGCCAATAAATCAAGTTACTTTAAAAGTCATTCCTGCATTGGCCTCTGGTTGTACTATGATTTTAAAACCTTCGGAACTAGCACCTTTATCGGCAATGATCATAGCGGAGTTAATAGATGAAGCAAAATTTCCGAAAGGTGTTTTTAATTTAGTAAATGGAGATGGGGAAATAACTGGAGATGCATTAACAAGTCATCCAGATGTAAATATGATTTCATTCACTGGCTCTACAAGAGCAGGGGCTTTAATTTCTCAAAATGCCGCAAAGGACTTTAAAAGAGTAAGTCTGGAGCTAGGAGGAAAAGGTGCAAATATTATATTTGAAGATGCTGATGCTGAAGCAATAGAAAGAGGTGCATTTAGATGTTTTAGAAATTCAGGACAATCATGTAATGCCCCTACAAGAATGCTTGTTGAAAAATCAATTTATAATGAAGCGATAGAAAGACTAAGAAAATATGCAAATGAATTTAAAGTAGACGATCCAAATAAAAATGGAGAGCATATTGGTCCTGTAATTTCTGAAACTCAATTCAATAAAATTCAAGGTTTAATTCAAAAAGGAATAGATGAAGGAGCAAAATTAGTTGCAGGTGGAGTTGGAAAACCAAACGGATTAAATGATGGTTATTATGTAAAACCGACAGTTTTTGCAGATGTAAAAAATGAAATGGAAATTGCAAGAACAGAAATATTTGGTCCTGTTTTATCTGTTATTCCATTTGAAACTGAAGAAGAAGCAATTAAAATTGCAAATGATACTGATTATGGATTAACAAACTATATTCAAACTCAAGATAAGGAAAAGGTACAAAGAGTTGCCAGAAAACTTAGATCTGGAATGGTTGATGTTAATGGTGCTGGTATTGCAGTTGATGCACCTTTTGGAGGTTTCAAACATTCTGGAATTGGAAGGGAAGCGGGTAAAGAAGGATTGCTTGAATTTCTAGAAGTTAAATCTGTAGGTGGTTGGAATTAATTTATAGACTTATCTTTTACACCTTTTAAAAAGTCTAGACATTTCTTTAATTCACTAAGTTCTATATATTCATCAATTTTATGAGCCTGTTCAATCGAACCGGGCCCACAAACTACAGTGCTAATACCAACTTCTTGAAAGAGTCCAGCCTCTGTTCCAAATGAAACAGCTTCTCTTGAATTGTCACCAGTTATACTTGAAACAAATTCACAAGCTTCGGAATCGTTCAATCTATTAAATCCAACTACTTCACCTATAATTTCTTTTTTAATATAAGCATCTGAAAAAACTTTTTTCATTTCTGGCAATAATTCTTTATCAACATAATCGTCTATTATTTGATTTACAAAATCTCCATCTTCTCTGACCACTGGTCTAGTTTCCCATTCAACTTTACATTTATCAGCGATAACATTATGAGCTATACCACCTGAAACTCCACCAACTGATAATGTAGAATATGGTGGATTAAATATACAATCTTTAGGAGCTCTATCTTTTAGTTTTGATCTAATTTCTAGTAATTTGTTTACATACCTCGATGCATATTCAACTGCATTAACACCTTGGCCTGGTTTAGAACTATGACCAGCTAAACCTCCAAAGTGAATTGTATATTCATTCATACCTTTATGGGCATCAATGATTTTCATATTGGTTGGTTCACCAATAATACAAATTCCATCTTTAATATCTCTTTTTTTTAATTCTTTTATTAATAATGGTGCACCAATGCATGCAGTTTCTTCATCGAATGTAAATGAAAAGTGAATGTCTCTATCTAAATTATTTTCTCTAAATACAGGAGCATATGCTAGAGCACATGCAATAAAACCTTTCATATCACAAGAGCCTCTCCCAAATAATTTCTCATTTTTTATAGTTGCAACAAATGGATCAGTAGACCAGCCTTTTGAAACCGGGACTACATCTGTATGACCTGAAAGAATAATAGGTTTTTTACCATTTCCATTTTTAGATTTTAAAGAAGCAAAAAGATTAACTCTTTTTTTATCTCCATCAAAAATTCTAAATGAAGTTGCTCCTAAATTTTTTAAAATATCATCACAATAATTAATGAGACTATTATTATCGTTTCCAGAAATAGTTTTGAAAGCAATCAAATCTGTCAATATTCGTATCGAATCTTTATAAATTTTATCAGGATTATTTTCTGTACTCATCTACAAATCATTATATATTAAATTTATGAAAGAACAAATTACGTATGAAGATTTTGATAAAGTAGATATTAGATTGGGAACAATTATTTCTGTAAGAAAAAATGAAAAAGCAAGAAAACCTTCATTAGTTGTAGAAGTTGATTTTGGAGAAAAGATAGGGATAAAACAATCTTCAGCTCAAATTACTCATTATTATAATGAAGAGAATCTTAAAGGAAAACAAGTAATCGGTGTTTGTAATTTTGCAGAAAAAAATATTGCTGGAGTTGTTTCGCAAGTATTAATTCTTGGAGCTATAGATGCAGAGGGTAGAGTAACTTTAGTTCATCCATCTCAAGAAGCAGAGAATGGATTACCGATTGCTTAAATGCATCCAGAATTATTATCATTAAGCTTATTTTTTTTTGTTACTAGTTGTTCGCCTGGTCCAAATAATATTGTTGCATCTCATTCAGGTTTTAATCATGGAGTAAAAAAAACTATACCTCTAATGTTAGGTGTTATATTTGGTTTTACTTCAATGTTATCTTTAGTCAATTTTGGGCTAATTAACATTTTTAAATTATATCCAATAATTCAAAAAATTTTAGTTTTTACAGGCTCTGCATTTTTAGTTTACTTGGCTTACAGAATTTCATTTTCTAAATCATCAAATCAAAAAGAAAAACTTGAACCTGTAAAATTTATAGAAACATTTCTTTTTCAATTCTTAAATCCTAAAGGAGTAATCGTTGCAATTATTGCAGTATCAACTTATATCGAATCTGGAGATAACTTTTTTATTTATTCCTTCTGGCTCCTAACTTCTGCCTTTTTTTTTGCTATATTTAGCATCTTATTTTGGACTTTAATTGGTAAATTTATGAGAAAATTCGCGACAAATGAGAAATTTATTAAATGGTTCAATTATGTTATGTCAGCGCTTTTATTAGGCTGCATAGCTACATTTTATTATTAAATATGAAACCAGGAGACAAAAACTCGTTCAATTCGTTAACTAAAATTTCAGTTAACGGCAAAAGTTATAATTTTTACTCACTGAAAGAGGCTGAGAAAAATGGTTTAGAAGGTATATCAAAGCTTCCAAAATCATTGAAGGTCTTACTTGAGAATTTGTTAAGATTTGAGGACGATATAACGGTTAATAAAAATCAAATTGAAGCTATTAAAGATTGGTTAAAATCTAAAAGTTCTAACACAGAAATTGCATATAGGCCTGCGAGGGTGTTGCTTCAAGACTACACTGGAATTCCTGCAGTTGCAGATTTAGCAGCAATGAGAGAGGCTGTAAAAGAAAAAAATAAAGATCCAAGTACTATCAATCCATTATCATCAGTTGATTTGGTAATTGATCACTCTGTACAAGTAGATAAATTTGCAAATAAAAATTCTTTAAAAGAAAACGTTGATATTGAATTTAATCGGAATGCAGAAAGATATTCTTTCCTTAAATGGGGTCAACAAGCATTCAATAATTTTAGAATAGTTCCCCCAGGAACTGGGATATGTCATCAAGTCAATCTGGAATACCTTTCAAAAGTTGTTTGGAATGAAAAATATAAAGATGAAGAATACATATTTCCAGACACTTTGGTTGGAACAGATAGTCATACAACTATGGTAAATGGTTTATCTGTTTTGGGTTGGGGAGTAGGTGGAATTGAAGCTGAGGCTGGAATGTTAGGTCAACCTATTTCAATGTTAATTCCCGAAGTTATTGGATTTGAAATGAAATCAAAAATGCCAGAAGGTACAACAGCAACTGATCTTGTTTTAACAGTAGTTAAAATGTTGAGAGACAAGGGAGTTGTTGGCAAGTTTGTTGAATTCTATGGCGAAGGACTAAAAAATCTGACTTTAGCAGATAGAGCTACTATAGCAAATATGGCACCTGAGTATGGTGCAACTTGTGGTTTTTTCCCAATTGATGATGAAACTTTAAAATATTTAAAATTCTCAGGAAGAGATGATCAAAATGTTGAAATTGTAAAAAAGTATGCTCAAGAACAAGGACTTTGGGCAAGTTTAGATGTTGAATTTACAGACACACTATCTTTAGACATGTCAACTATAGTACCAACTATTTCTGGACCAAAACGTCCACAGGATAAAGTTCTACTTACTAACGCATCATCAAATTTTAAAAAAGTATTTTCAGAAATTACAAAAAAAGAAGAGCCAAATATTTATGATGTTGAAAAAGAAGATTTTAAAATAACCGATGGCGATGTGTTAATTGCTGCAATCACTTCTTGTACTAATACTTCCAATCCAAGTGTACTAATTGGAGCAGGTTTACTAGCAAAAAATGCAATTGAAAAAGGTTTAATGACTAAGCCTTGGGTAAAAACATCTTTGGCACCTGGATCACAAGTAGTTACAGATTATCTAGAAAAAGCTGGGCTAAATATTTATTTAGATAAGTTAGGTTTTAATTTAGTTGGTTATGGATGTACAACTTGTATTGGTAATTCAGGTCCATTAGCCGATAATATCTCAGATTCCATAAAAAATAATAATATTTATGCTGTCTCGGTTTTATCTGGAAACAGAAACTTTGAAGGAAGAATTTCACCTTTAATAAAAGCAAATTATTTAGCGTCTCCGCAATTAGTCGTTGCTTATGCAATAGCAGGAACTATGAGATTTGATTTGTATAAGGATCCATTAGGTAAAGATAAAGATGGTAAAGATGTTTTTTTAAAAGATATATGGCCATCTAACAAAGAAATAGAAGAAACATTGAGAAATTCATTAAATGCAGAAATGTTTATAAAAAGATACTCAAATGTTTCTCAAGGACCAGAACAATGGCAAAAAATTAAAACAGAGGAAACCAATATTTATAATTGGGAAGATAATTCAACGTACGTAAAAAAACCTCCGTTTTTTGACAATCTTCCTGATAAACCAGAAGGATTTAAAGAAATTAAGGATGCAAGACCACTATTAATATTGGGTGATAGCATTACCACTGATCATATTTCACCTGCTGGATCAATTCAAAAAGATAGTCCAACTGGAGAATATTTTATGAAACATCAAATACTTCCAAAAGACTATAATTCCTATGGAGCAAGAAGAGGGAATCATGAGGTTATGATGAGAGGAACTTTTGCAAATATAAGAATTAGAAATGAAATGGCACCTGGTACTGAGGGTGGTTTTACCAAGTTGTACCCTGAGGAAAAAGTAATGCCAGTATATGATGCGGTTGTTGAATATAAAAAAAGAGGTACCGATTTAGTTGTAATTGGTGGTAAAGAGTATGGAACTGGATCTTCTAGAGATTGGGCGGCCAAAGGAACCAAACTTTTAGGTGTAAAGGCTGTTTTTGCAGAAAGTTTTGAGAGAATTCATAGATCAAATCTTATAGGAATGGGTATACTACCATTACAGTTTAAAGATGGAATAAATAGAACTAATCTAAAATTAGATGGCTCAGAACTATTTTCTATTATTGACTTAGAAAAAGGCATAGATCCTAGAGATGAAGTTGATGTTGAAATCAAATATGTCTCTGGAGATATCAAGAGAATTAAAATGTTAAGTAGAATAGATACTAAGAACGAATTAGAGTATTACAAAAATGGTGGAATTTTACAATATGTACTTAGGAACATGATTTAATGGATGAAGATATTGAAATAATAAATACCCAAACACGTAATGAAAAAATTAAAAACTTTTTCATAAATAATAAAAATTCTTTAATTTCGATATTAGTAATAATTATTTTGGCTTTAATTGGTTACTTTTCTTTTGAAGAATATCAATCTAGCAAAAGAGAAAAATTAGCTGATAAATACGACTTAGCTGTAATAAGATATGAAGCTGATAATAAATATAATGTGATCCCGGATCTTAAAGAGGTGATTAATGCTAAAGACAAAACATATTCTCCTCTAGCTTTCTATTTTTTGCTAGATAACGATTTGATAAATTCAAAAGATGAAATTAACAATTATTTTGATATTTTAATTAATGATATTGGCTTGGATAAAAAGTTTAAAGAGCTAATAATCTTTAAAAAAGGCTTATATAATTCAGATTTTTCAGATGAAAATGAATTGTTAGCTATTTTTAATCCTTTAATTAAAGCGGATAGTATATGGAAACCACATAGTCTTTATATTATGGCAGAATATTATTTATCAAAAAATCAAATGCAAAAATCAAAAGAATTTTTTGAGCAAATAGTTAGTCTTGAAAATAATAACTCTAAAATAAAAACTAAAGCTCAAAAAAGGCTAAGATCTAGTTTCAGTGAGTAGGATAAAATTATATTTCGTCTTTTTACTTTTATTATCATCTTGTGGTCAAAGTGATAAATCTGTAGAAAATACTAATTCTAAAATTTTATTTGAAGAAATTAAACCAATTCAAGAACAATTAAATCCAAATATACAAATAAATCTTTCTAAATTAGTTAAAGACAATAGTTTTGTAAATAATATTACAAATAATAATGGAAACATTAACTTTGAGCCAACATTTGAAAAGAAGAAAACATTTAAATTCTCAAGGATTAAACAGTTTAATTCAATAGATACAGAAATTTTGTTTATTCAAAATAACGATCTAATTTATTTTGATAACAAAGGCACAATATTCAGAATTAACGAAAATTTTGAAACTTTGTGGAAAGCAAATCATTACTCAAAGAAAGAGAGAAAACTTAATCCAATATTATATTTTAATTATATTGATAACAGACTTTTAGTTGTTGATACTTTATCTAATATTTTTTCAATAAATTTAGAAAATGGACAATTAATTTGGAAAAAAGAAAGCATTACTCCTTTTAATTCTAATGTTACTGTACAAGCAGATAAATTTATAACTGTTGATTTTGATAATGTAATAAGATGTTTTTCTGTAATCGATGGAAATGAATTATGGAATTTCAAAACAGAAAATACATTTATTAAATCACAAAAAAAATTATCTATAGTTATTAAAGATGATAATGTTTACTCGCTTAACAATTTAGGAGATCTTACAGCTTTAAATGTTAACGATGGTAGTTTAGTATGGCAAACACCTACTCAAAGTAACGAAATATTCTTAAATGCATTTAGTCTTAAAAATTCGGAAATGATTTTAAATAATGAGACAATATATTTTTCAAATAATAAAAATGAATTATTTTCGATTGACTCAAGAACTGGAATAGTAAAATGGAAGCAAACAGTAAACTCCAGTTTAAAACCTACGATTTCTGAAAATTATATTTTTAATATTTCTGAGGAAGGATATTTATTCGTCATTGATACAGAGACTGGAAATATAATTAGGATAACTGATGTTTTCTCAAATTTTAAAAAAAGAGAAAAAGTTAAACCAGTAGGTTTTGTTATTGCTAAGAATAAAATTTATTTGTCTACTGATAATGGAAGAATTTTGATTATCAATTTAACTAATTCTGAAACTGAAAAGGTAATTAAATTTAATAACGAAAAAATATCGAGACCATTTATTAATAATGCTAATATTTTTTTAATTAAAAATAATGGAATTATAAGATCAAATTAATGTTATTAAAATTTTTAGAAAAAATTGGAAGAAAAAAAGTAGTTTTAGATAGGGGTCCATCTCATCCAAAATTTAATGAAGCTAAACCATGGATGAATAGATATTATTTATTATTTAGGAATAGACCAAAATGGTTTCCATTTAATATTTTAATTCATGAAATGTTGGATGACGATCATGGGGATGGAATTCATAATCATCTATTCCCTTATATTACAATAATTTTGAGAGGCGGTTATTGGGAAACTACTAAAAAAGGCAAGTTCTGGAGAAAACCTGGATATATTGGATTTAGATCAGCCAATGCATATCATAGAGTAGACCTTAAGCCAGGAACAAGGCCAATGACAATTTTTATCTCAGGACCTTTTGGATTGAGAAAAGGACCAAGATCAGAATACGGTATCGATTTTAATTCAAAAAAGAATTAATGCAAAAAAGTTTTGTTAAAGAGTTTAAACTCTACTGCAAAAAGAAAAATTTAGATGTTAATTCTCATCAGATAAAACTCATAAAAACATTAGAAGAATATTATAAATTAAACTACAAATCATTTATCTCAAAAATTTTATCAAAAAAAAATTATAGAAAAGGCTTTTATCTTTATGGAGACGTTGGTGTTGGCAAAACTATGATATTAGATTTTTTTTTCGACTTAGTTGAAGGTAAAAAATTAAAACTTCACTTCAATGAGTTTATGCTTAGCTTTCACGACTTTGTACATCAATCCAATGATAAAAATGATGAAAATAAATTAAGTAAATTTGTTAAAAAATTAAAATCGAAAGCAAAATTAATATATTTTGACGAGTTTCAAGTTACAAATATAGTAGATGCAATGATACTTGGAAAATTATTTGATGAAATATTTAAAGAAGATTTAAAAATTATTGTAACTTCTAATATAAAAATAGAAAATTTGTACAAAGATGGGTTGCAAAGAGATCAATTCAAACCTTTTATAAAAATAATGCAAAAGCAATCATTTGAATATGAATT
>CABYIV010000012.1 GCA_902519255.1 uncultured Pelagibacteraceae bacterium
ACAATGTTTTGATTTTAAAGAACTTTTGGATTTATATAAAACTAACAAAGAAAAAATTACCGATGAAGCCAGTTTGTACCTAAATAATAACAGGAAAATTAAATTTATTCTTGGAGATAAAAAGAATATAAAAATAACTACTAGAGATGATTTTAATTATCTAAAATCAGAAAATTTTTATGGAATTGGTTTTGATGTTCACAGATTAGTTAAAAATAAGAAACTATTTCTTGGTGGAGTAAATATTCCTTTTCATTCAGGTCTTAAAGGTCATTCTGATGGAGACGTAATACTTCATGCAATAATTGATGGATTATTGGGTGCTATGAGAAAAAGTGACATTGGCACACTATTTCCAAGTAATTCAAGTAAATATAAAAATATTAGATCTAAAAATATGCTTAAACCAGTTGTTGAATTATTAAATGAAAATAACTTTTCAATAAATAATATAGATATAAATTTAATATGCGAAAATCCAAAGGTTTCAAAAATTAGAAATAAAATAATAAAATCATTATCAAAATTATTATCTATAAATAGAAATTTAATAAATTTAAAAGGGAAAACTGTAGAAAAATTAGGTATAATTGGAAAAGAACAAGCAATTGCGTGTGAAGTTATTTGTTCATTATCAAAATGAAAAAAATAAATATATTAATATCAACTTTTTTTGGAAATGGATATATTTCAAAAATTCCTGGAACTTTCACATCCCTAAGTACATTAATAATACTTTATTTATTGTTTGAGGTATTTCAATTTAAAAATCTAAATTATATTTTGATATTATTTTCTATAACTTTTTTTTATTCTTTTTATGCTGTAATGGATTCTGAAACAGAATTTGAAAATAAAGATCCCAGACAAATTGTAATTGATGAAGTGTTGGGTCAAGCAATGCCCCTAATCCTTATAGTATATTTATCATCTAAAAATCTAATAAATATTCCTGTAGAAATATATTATTTTTTATCTTTTATTCTTTTTAGATTTTTTGATATCGTTAAACCTTTCCCAGTAAGTTATTTTGATAAACAACATAAAAATTTTTTTGGTATTATTATGGATGATATAATGGCTGGTTTATATACAATGTTAATAATATATCTTATTTCATTAAAATTTTAATGAGTATTGATAAATTACATAAAAAGTTGATAAAAACAAAAACCACTATATCAATAGCAGAATCTTGTACTGGTGGTTTATTATCAAGTAAATTAACTACACTAAGTGGTTCATCAAAATATTTTAAAATGGGATTAATTACATACTCAAATAATGCAAAGATTAATATTCTTAATGTTAACAAAAAAATAATTGATAGATACGGAGCCGTGAGCCAAGAGTGTTGTAGATCAATGGTAGAAAATTTATCAAAATTATCAAAAAGTAAAATTAACGTATCAATTACGGGTGTTGCTGGTCCTAAAGGTGGTACAATAAATAAACCTGTAGGTCTTGTATTTATTGGTATTAAGAAAGGAAATAAAATTTTTATTATCAAAAATTTATTTGGAAAAAAGAAAAGATCAATTATACAAAATAATACAGTTAAAAAATGTATTAATTTATTGATAAAAATTATTTAGTTATAAATTACAAACTTTCAGCTCTTTTTTGAAATGCATCAGCTATTTTATTAAGGCCGTATTGAAAAGATTTTGACATTATAATATTAAGAAATTTATTCTTAATTTCAAAATCGACATCAAAATGTACTTCGGTAAAATTATCTTTCTCAACAAATCTCCAATTGTTTTCTAAATAATTCAAAGGACCATCAATATTAGTCACGTGAATATGATCATTTTTTTTATCATACATAACATCACTTTTATAAGTGTCAGTAAAAGGTTTTTTACCAATAGTTAAATCTGCGATAATTTTTATACAATCTTCAACTTCTTTTTTCTCATAAACCTTAGAATCTATACAAAAAGGAATAAATTCAGGATACTTTTCAATATCTAAAACAAAATTAATAAGTGTTTTTTTATCGCGTTCTATTAATCGCGTTACAGATGCTTTTGGCATTCAATTAATTATGCCTGTTTTGTTTTAATTTGGCAAAATCTTCATCAGCATGATATGAAGATCTAGTTAATGGGGAAGATGAAACTAATAAAAAACCCTTTGACTTTGCTATTATTTCTAGATCTTTAAATTCATCTGGATGATAATATCTATCTAAAGGATGATGTTTTGCTGTCGGTTGAAGGTATTGACCAATCGTTAAAAAATCAACATCTGCAGATCTTAAATCATCCATTACTTGGATCACTTCATCTTTTTCCTCGCCCAAACCAACCATTATGCCTGACTTAGTAAAAACTTGTTTATTATCTTTTTTTGCATTTTTAAGAAGTTCTAAAGATGAAAAATATCTAGCACCAGGTCTAACCTTTACGTATAATCTTGGAACTGTTTCAATATTATGATTAAAAACGTCAGGGTTTGCACTTAAAATAATTTTATAAGAGTCGCCTTTTCTAAGAAAATCCGGCGTTAAGACTTCTATTGTAGTATTTGGATTTTTTTTTCTAGTAATTTCTACAACTTCTTTAAAATGAGTAGATCCACCATCTGGTAAATCATCTCTATCAACAGATGTAATTACAACATGTCTTAAATTTAATTTTTTTACTGCATTTGCAATTTTTACTGGTTCAAATTGATCCAATTTTTCGGGTTTCCCAGTTTTAACATCACAAAACGCACAAGCTCTAGTGCAGGTGTCACCCATTATCATAAATGTTGCATGTCTTTTACTCCAACATTCAGTGATATTTGGACAGTTTGCTTCCTGGCAAACAGTAACTAAATTGTTTTGATTAACTACAGTTTTGGTTAAAAAAAATTCCTTACTATCTGATAGTTTGGATCTAATCCAGGCTGGTTTCTTTTTAATTGGATTAACTGGATTTTTAACTTTTTCCGGATGTCTTGGTCTAATTTTGTCCATCATCTTTTAGTATATAAGTAGTCTCTCCATCTTTTCCAAATAAAAATTTGTCTCGTATCAAAACTTCAATAAAATCAAGGTCTATATCTTTAGTTAATAAAGAATTTTTGTGCTCCAGTTCCTGAATTTTAAAATTCAAATCAGTTTGTTTTATCTTTAATTCTTCATAAATTTCTTTTTTTTTTAAATAAGAGATTAGACCTCTATCACCGCCTAATAAATTGAAAAAAAAATAAATAAATAAAAATGTTATAATTAAAATAAAATAATTTTTTTTTATTTTTTCAAACATTAATTCAGACTATGCATTTTTGATTTTTTTCCAAGTTCTTGTTCGATTCTTAACAATTGGTTATATTTTGAAACTCTCTCCGATCTTGCTAATGACCCAGTTTTAATCTGATTAGAATCAGTTCCTACAGCAAAATCTGCAATAAATGTATCCTCGCTATCACCAGATCTATGTGAAATTATGGTTTTATAACCAATTAATTTTGCAAATTTTATAACCTCAAGTGTTTCTGTGACAGTACCAATTTGATTTAATTTAATTAATATTGAATTAGCTGAAATATTCAAAAAACCAATTTTCAATCTTTCTAAATTTGTAACAAACAAATCATCTCCAACAATTTGTAATTTATTTTTTGTTTTATTTAAAAGCTTTGTCCAAGCAGACCAATCATTTTCACCAAATGGGTCTTCAATGGACATAATTTTATATTTTTGCACAAGTCTAAGATAATTTTCTATAGATTCATCTACACTAGTGTACTTTTTAGAGTGAATTGAATATTTTTTATTTTTAAGTAACTCATTTGCTGCAACGTCCAAACATATAACTATGTCTTTTCCATTTTTAAAACCTGATAAATTTATAGCTTTTACTATAAGTTTAAGCGCGCTTTCATTATCATTTATCATTGGAGCAAACCCACCCTCATCTCCTACAGAAGTAGAATGACCCATTTTCTTGATTAAATCTCTTAATCTATTAATAACAATAAAACACATTCTAACACCTTCAGAAAAAGATTTAGCTTTATCTGGTCTTATCATAAACTCTTGTATTCTCAGGCCATTATTTGCATGTGCACCTCCATTAATTATATTCATTAAAGGATAAGGTAATTTAAAATTTTTATTTATTAGTAAATTTTTATAAATTGGAATTTTTTTAATTTTAGAAGACAATTTTTTGACAGCTATAGAAACTGAAAGAATTGCATTAGCTCCAACTCTTTTTTTTTGTTTTGTTCCATCAAGCCTTATTAATAAATTATCTATCTTTTCTTGTTGATGAACGTTAAAATTTTTTAACTTATTTGATATTACATTATTTATATATTCAACTGGTTTTAAAACACTTTTTCCAAGATATTTTTTGTTATTAATATCTCTTTTTTCAAAAGCTTCGTAAGTTCCAGTTGATGCTCCGGAAGGACAAATTGCTGATGCACTAATATCTTTTACAAATACTTCTGTTTCTATAGTTGGATTTCCTCTACTATCAAAAACTTGTCTTGCGATAACTTTAGAAATTTTAGACATTATTTTTTTTTATTAGATTATCTATTTCTACAATCTGATTAATAAGATTATCTAATTTATTAAGCGGAACCATATTTGGCCCATCAGAAGGAGCATTATCAGGATCTTGATGTGTCTCTATAAAAATAGCAGCAACACCCACTGCAACAGCTGCTCTAGATAAATGTTCAACAAATTCTCTTTGTCCTCCACTTTTGTCTCCTTGACCACCTGGTTGCTGAACTGAATGAGTGGCATCAAAAACAATCGGATAACCATTTTTTGTCATTATGGGTATTGATCTCATATCTGTTACTAAAGTATTATATCCAAAACTAGCCCCTCTCTCTGTTACAAGAATATTATTATTTCCTGACTCAGATATTTTTTTTGTTACATTTACCATGTCCCATGGAGCTAAAAACTGACCCTTTTTCACATTGATAATTTTTTTTGTTTTTGCAGCAGCAACTAATAAATCTGTTTGTCGACATAAGAATGCAGGAATTTGTAAAACGTCAACATGTGGCGCAACAATTGAGCATTGCTCCTCATTATGAATATCAGTAAGGACAGGGACTTTTATTTGATTTTTTATTTTATCAAAAACTGGTAAAGATTTTTCTAATCCAGCTCCTCTTTTACCTTTAAGACTTGTTCTATTAGCTTTATCAAATGATGTTTTGTATATAAATCCAATATTATATTTGTCTGCAATTTTTTTTATTTCTCCTGCCATATCTAGCGCATGTTGCTCAGTTTCTAATTGGCAGGGTCCTGCTATTAAACAAATTTTATTTGAGTTAGATATATTTAAATCCTGACACTTAACAATTCTATTTTCCATGATAGTTCTTTGCAGCCTTTATAAATGATTTAAATAACGGATGTGGTGATAATGGTCTTGATTTAAACTCTGGATGAAATTGAACACCTATAAACCAAGGATGATTTTTTAACTCTATTATTTCAGGCAATTTATTATCTGGTGACATTCCTGAAAATATTAATCCTTTTTTCTCAAATTTTGATCTCTGATTATTATTAACTTCATATCTGTGTCTATGTCTTTCTTTTATTATATTAGATTTATAAATCTTCTTTATGGCAGAATTATTTTGTAATTTAGCTGTGTAAAGACCTAATCTCATTGTTCCACCAAGGTTTTTTTCTGTGCCCTTAAAAACTTTTCCATTTCTGTTCCATTCATGGATTAATCCAATTACAGGAAAGCATTTTTTATCAAACTCTGTAGAACTGGCATTTTTAATATTTAATATATTTCTGGCAAATTCAATAATTGCCATTTGCATTCCAAAACAAATACCAAAAAAGGGTATTTTTTTTTCTCTTGCATATTTAATTGCTGCAATCTTCCCCTCTGTTCCTCTTTTACCAAATCCACCTGGTATTAATATTCCAGAAATACTCTTAAGTTTTTTGGTTATTTCATTTTTTTTTAATTTATCAGATTCAATTCTTACCAAATTAACTTTAACATTATTTGCTATACCACCGTGTGTTAATGCTTCATCTAAAGATTTATATGCATCTTTTAAGTTTACATATTTACCGATTATTCCAATGTTAATTACTTTATTATTTTTTAGAACAGTAGAGGTAATATTTTTCCATGGATTTAAATTAGGTTTCTTTTTTGATTTTATTTTAAAATATTTTAAAACTTGTTTATCTAATTTTTGGTTATAAAAACTAATTGGAGCCTCATAAATTGTTCGAACATCAACAGTCTCAATAACATTTTCAATATCAACATTACAAAATAAAGATATTTTTTTTCTTTGCTCTAAAGGTATATGCTGCTCTGATCTGCATATAACAATATCTGGTTGTATACCTATACTTCTTAATTCTTTAACACTATGTTGTGTAGGTTTAGTTTTTATCTCATCAGAAGATTTCATGAAAGGAACTAATGTTAAGTGAACAAATAATGTTCTAGACCTTCCATGATCGTTTGAGAACTGTCTTATAGCTTCTAGAAATGGTAAACTTTCTATGTCACCAACAGTTCCACCAATTTCACAAATTACAAAATCTTCGTTACTAATGTCTTTGCTAATAAATTTTTTAATTCTATCTGTTATGTGAGGTATAACCTGAACTGTCTTACCTAGATAGCCCCCTTGTCTCTCTTTTTTGATTACATCGCTATAAATTTTACCTGTAGTAATATTATCCGATTGTTTTGATGAAATATTTGTAAATCTTTCGTAATGTCCTAAATCTAAGTCTGTTTCTGCACCATCATCAGTAACAAATACCTCTCCGTGCTGAAAAGGACTCATTGTTCCCGGATCAACATTTAAATATGGATCCATTTTACGTATCCTAACTTTATAACCTTGTGACTTTAATAAATATGCAAGTGATGCTGATGATAATCCTTTTCCAAGAGATGATACCACGCCGCCAGTGACAAAGATATATCGCGCCATGGAAGTATCTTATAGACCTAAAACTTAAAAATTCAAAGTATTAATTATTACTATCTGGAACCTTTGGGGCATCATCAGTTTCCTCTATTTTATCTAAAACTGATGTTGTGGGAGTTAATTCACCCCTTGAAAGAATCGTTAAACACAGACTGCATATTATAAATAAAGTAGCAATTATTGCTGTAGCTTTGGTTAAAAAATTTCCTGCTGATCTAGAAAGCATAAAGTTATCTTGGGACACTCCAATACCCAATGCACCGCCCTCAGATTTTTGAAATAAAACTAAGACAACTAGAATAGCTGCAAGAATTATATTTATTATTAAAAGTATATTTTCCACGAGGTTTAATTAGTTGATTTTTTAATTATATCAATAAAATTTTTTGCTCTCAAAGAAGCGCTTCCTATTAAAAATCCATTTAAATCATTAATTTTTTTTAAATCTAATACATTTTTTGAGTTAACAGATCCGCCATAGATAATTTTATATTTTTGATTTTTTTTTAATTTATTAATTATATTATTTATGTCTTTAAAGTTTTTTCTTAGTTCAGATGATTTTGGTATTCTTCCAGTTCCGATTGCCCATCTAGGTTCATATGCAAAAATTATATTATTAATTTTTTTTATATTCTTTAATCCAATTGTTATTTGTCTTTTAAGAACTGAGAAAGTTTTATTATTTTTTTTTTCTTTATATGTTTCTCCAATGCAAAGAATTACTTTTAATTTTTCTTTTAGTGCTGAGTGAATTTTTTTATTTATTATTATATCATTTTCCTGATTTCTAATTTCAGAATGACCAACAATAACATAGTCACCTCCTGCCGACTTAATTAATTTAGAGTTTACAGATCCTGTAAATGCTCCATAATCATTTAATTGAGAAAGGTTCTGAGCACCTACTTTAATTTTAGTGTTTTTTACTTTATTTTTAACCGATGAAATCAGGGTAAATGGTGGGCAGTAAATTATTTGATTTTTTTTATTTTTTGATTGTTTTAAAAATTTTATGGTTTTATTAATGCCAGAGATATGACTTTTTTCTCCATTCATCTTCCAATTAGCTATAAAGATCATATTATTATTTGTCATCTTAGATAATTTAATTTATAGGTTTGTTTTTTATAATCAATATATAAAGAATTACTCATGTTGGGAAAATTAAGAGGTTTTACAAATAGTAAATTTGCAGGTGTCCTCGTGGCTATAATAATTGTTCCTTTTGTTTTTTGGGGAATGGGAAGTGTATTTAGTGGCGGGAATACAAATAATATTGCTAAGATAAATAATAATTCAATTTCAACGAAAGACTTCATTGATCATATAAACCGATCAAGAATTAATCCTGATTATATAAAAGAAAATTTAGATAACAATATCTTAGAAAGAATTTTAAGTGACCTTATATCAAAAGATTTAATGTCAATGGAGTATAAAGATTTAAATGTAAAAGTTTCAGATAGATCACTAAAATTAAATTTACAAAACGACATAAATTTTCTTGATGATGACAAAAATTTTTCAAGATTAAAGTATGAAAAATTTCTTTTAGAGAATAATATTATCGCAGCTGAATTTGAAAATAGACTAAAAAATTCTCAGTTAAGAAAAAGACTATTTGATTATATTGGTGGTGGCATTAAATCACCATATTACTTACAAAATAAGATTTACATAAATGAAAATAAAAAAATAAATATTCAATACTATGATCTTGAATATGCTTACGATAAAAATATTTCAGAAGTTGAAATTAATAATTATATAATCGAAAATGAGGAAAACCTAAAAGAAGCATACATTGATTTCAGTTATGCTAAAGTTGAACCCTCAAATTTAATTGAAATCAATGAATTTAATGAAGATTTTTACAAAAAAATTGATGAAATCGAAAATGATATATTAAATGATGTTTCTTTAGAAGATATCGGTAGAAAAAATGAAATAAAATTACAAAAAAGGAACAATTTTAAGTTTGTAAATGAGGATGATGTATTTAAAGAAATTTACGAAAATAAAGATAAAAAAGAAATAGTTTTAAAAGATAAAGACAATTACTTTTTGCTATATCAAATTACAAAAATAAATAATTTACTGCCAAATAAAAATGATACATCCTTCAGAGATAAAGTTAAAAATAGAATTTTATTAAAGAAAAAATTTGATCTTAATAAAAATTTATTTGAAAAAATTCAAAATAAAGATTTCAATGAATCTGATTTTGAAAATCTAGTAAAAAATAAAGAAAATATAAATTCAGGGATAATTAATTCAATTAATGATGTTAGTTTATTTGATGAGACATCTTTAAAACTTATTTATGAATTGCCAAAAAATAGTTTTGTTATGGTTTCAAATAGATCTAATAATATATTTTTAGCAAAGATTAATCAGATTACTTATGAAAATTTAAAAAGCACAAATGAAAATATTCAAGAATATTTAGCTAAAACAAATATTAATTTGATTGATGATATTTATAGTTCCTATGATACATCACTTAACACCAAGTATGAAGTTAAAATTTTTAATAACAATATAGATCGAATAAAAGATTATTTTAAATAATGCTTAATATAAGCCTTAAACAATTTAAGATTAATCATAAAAAAAAAATAAACCAAATACTCTATTTATCTTTGGATAGTGATGGTTCTAAAGAAATAATAAATTTAATAAATAATTTTTTTACCGAAAAAAATGCTTTTGTATTTGAGTCAGTAGAAAAAGGATTTATTAAAGGTAGATATACAATTTTTGGAAAAAATCCTGATAAAATTTGGGAATTTAATAATAATGTAAGTAAAATATACTTCGATAACAAAGTTAAAATTTTGAAAGGTACTGCTAAAAAAAATATAGAAAATGTTATTGAAAGTTTTAAATTTAAAATTCCTAGAGAATTACCTTCAATTAGCTCCATAATATCAGGATACTTTTCATATGACATTATTAGATATCTAGAGAATATTCCTAATAAAAATAGAGACGATTTAAAATTACCTGATGCTAGAATTATC
>CABYIV010000013.1 GCA_902519255.1 uncultured Pelagibacteraceae bacterium
CTACCAAGTAATAAATATCTTCCATATTTATTTTTCTGTAGTTCTAACTTAAAGTTTTTTAAAAGCTTCATTCTATTATAATTTATTAAAATTATTTTTTACTTGATCTTTTCCCACTCTTTCATACCGCCAGTGATATTTTTGACATTTTTAACCCCCATATCCTTCATAGTTTTAGTTGCTAATGTTCCTTGTCCACCAACGCCACAAAAAACTACATATTCTTTATCAGGATTGTTTTTAAACATATCATTTTCTAGAGGACTTCCTTCTGCTAAATAAAATTCTAATAAACCTCTATCTAAGTGAATTGCATTACCGATTGTGCCTTTTGAAAAGCTCTCTTTATCCCTAACATCAATAAATTGAACATTTGGGTCATTTAGTTTTTCTTTTGCATCACTAGCACTGATATTTTCTATTTCATTACTCACACTCATCAAATCATCAAATTTCTTCATATTTCTCCTATAAATTTATATTGCGGCTTGTTTAATTGATAACTTAACTTTTCCTCTATCAAAGCCTATTACTTTAACTTTAACTTCATCACCTTCTTTTACTACATCAGTTACCTTGCCGACTCTTTTATCAGCAAGCTCTGATATGTGAACAAGGCCATCTTGTTTTCCTAGGAAATTAACAAACGCACCAAACTCCATAATTTTCATTACTTTTCCATTATAAATTTTATTGAGTTCAGCTTTAGCAGTTAAGTCTTTAATCATTTGCATAGCTTTGTTTCTTGATTCCTCATCTGGAGCAGCTACTGTAACTTCGCCTTCGTCATTGATGTCAACTTTGGCACCAGATACTTCAACTATTTCTCTTATTGTTGCTCCACCTTTTCCAATGACTGTAGCAATATCTTTCTTATCAACAGTAATTTTTACCATCTTAGGAGTATGTTTTCCAACATCTTCCCTTGATTTAGATAAAGCTTTATTCATTTCGCCTAAGATATGAATTCTTCCATCTTTTGCTTGTTTTAAAGCTTGCTCCATAATTTCAAATGTTATTCCTGTAATTTTAATGTCCATTTGAAGAGATGTTATTCCGTCTTTAGTTCCAGCAACTTTAAAGTCCATATCACCTAGGTGATCTTCATCTCCAAGAATATCTGAGAGTACGCTGAAGTCATCTCCTTCTTTAATTAATCCCATTGCAATACCAGCAACTGGTTCTTTTATTGGCACGCCTGCATCCATCAAAGCTAAAGATGAGCCACAAACAGTTGCCATTGATGACGAACCATTCGATTCTGTTATCTCTGATACAATTCTAAATGTGTAGGGAAAACTCTCTTTAGAGGGCAAAGAAGAATTTATTGCTCTCCAAGCTAATTTTCCATGACCTATTTCTCTTCTTCCGGTACCTATTCTACCAGTTTCTCCAACAGAGAAAGGTGGAAAATTATAATGAAGCATAAACCTTTCTTTTTGTAATCCTTCAAGACTTTCTATTTTTTGCTCATCATCAGATGTACCAAGTGTAGTTGTAACTATTGCTTGAGTTTCTCCTCGAGTAAACAAAGCAGAACCATGTACTCTTGGAAGAATTCCAACTTCACACATAATTGGTCTAACATCTGAAAGACCTCTTCCGTCAATTCTATTTTTATTTTTAAGAATATCTGTTCTGACAATTCTTTTTTCTAAATTTTTAAGTTCAGAATTTACATCAAGATCTGTATAATTTTCGTCTTCTTCATATAGCTTCTTTGCTTTATCAGTTATCTCAGAAATTAAATTTGATCTTTCCTGTTTATCTTTTATTGAAAATGCTTTTTTAAGCTCCTCTGTAAATTCACTTTCTAATTTATTTTTTACTTCTGAAAGATCTTTTTTCTCGACCACCCAGTCAGGTTTTTTACATTCTTTAGCTAGATCCTCTATCATCTTAATTATAGGAACAAACCCTTCATGACCAAACTTAACAGCATTTAACATTTCCTCTTCAGTTAAGCCACTCGCCTCTGACTCCACCATCAAAACTGCATCTTTTGTTCCTGCTACCACAAGATCAAGTTTTGAATCTTTAAGCTCTGCTTTTGTAGGATTAAGTACGTATTCTCCTTTAATAAAGCCAACTCTGGAAGCCCCAACAGGTCCCAAGAACGGCATTCCTGAAATTGCTAAAGCTGCTGAAGAAGCAATTATTGATAAAATATCTGCTTCATTTTCTTTGTCATAAGATATCACAGTTGGTAGTACCTGAACTTCGTTTTTAAACTCATCTGGAAACAATGGTCTGATAGGTCTATCAATTAATCTTGAAATTAATGTTTCACTATCTGTTGGTCTTGCTTCTCTCTTAAAATATCCACCTGGAATTTTACCAGCTGCATAATATTTTTCTTGATAATTTACTGACAAAGGAAAGTAATCCATGTCTGGATTAACTTTTTTTGCTCCAACTGCTGTCGCTAACACAACTGTTTCACCGCATTGAGCTATAATTGCTCCATCTGCTTGTCTTGCAATTTTACCTGTTTCTAAACTTATCTTTTTTCCCGCTACTTCTATTTCTTTCTTTACAACTTTAAACATTTACTTCCTTAAATTTAATTTTGATATTACTTCTTTATAAGACTCAATTTTATTTTTCTTTAAATAGTCTAATAATTTTTTTCTTCTATTAACTGCTCTTAAAAGTCCAACAGATGAGTGCTTGTCTTTTTTGAACTGTTTTATATGTTTGGACAAGTTTTCAATTTTATCTGTTAACTGCGCAACTTGAACCTCAGAGGAACCTGTATCCTTTTCATGGATTGCTAGCTCTTTTACTTTATTTACCATTTTCTTTCCTTATTTATTTGTTTGTTTTATTAAATTTTCAATTTTTTCTGCGTAATCAAAAGAGCTATCTTTCACAAAAAATAGTTTTGGTAAAAACTTCATTACTATTTTTTTAGATAAAACTTTTCTAATTACAAAAGAAAATTCTTTTAATTTAGCAACGACATCTTCGGCATCTTTTCCACCTAAAGGCATTACAAAAATTTTTGCTGTTTTTAAATCTGGGGACATTCTAACTTCGGTTACAGTTATTTCTTTTGTAGATAAATTTGGTAATTTTGCCTCATCTCTAATAAATAATATCCCCAAAGCTTGTTTGATCATTTCACCAACTCTTAATTGTCTTTGAGTAACCGGTTTTCCTAAATTAGTCATTATATTGTTCTCTCTGTTATTGAAGAATTGTATACCTCAATTACATCATTTTTCTGGAAATCAACAAAATCCTTAAGTGTTATTCCACATTCTAAGCCAGCAGATACCTGTTTAGTTTGATTTTTTTCTCTAAATATTGAGCCAATTTTTCCATTGAAAATTATAGCTCCATCTCTGATAACTCTTGCATTAGAGTCTTGGGTAATTTCTCCATCTGTTACTTTTGACCCAGCAACCTTGCCAACTTTTGAAACTTTAAATATTTCCAATATCTCTGCTGTTCCAATAATTTTTTCATCTACTTCTGGAGTTAACAGACCTGACATTTTACTTTTTATAAAATCTAAAACCTCATAAATAATGTTAAAGTTTGATATAGAGATCTTTTCTTGTTCAGCCCTTTTTTTTGCTTCTTTACTAGGTTTTACGTTAAAAGCTATAACAACTGCATCAGAAGCTTTTGCTAATGTAACATCAGTTTCAGTAACCATTCCAATATCTGCCAAAAGTATTTTTGGCTTTACCTCATCATGTTTAATTTGATTTATTGCATTTTTTATAGCCTCAGAAGAACCATGAACATCCGATTTAATAATAATGTTAAGTTCCTCTGATGAAGTGTCTTTGAATGCTGAATCTTGTGTTACAAATGACAGTGGATTTTTGCTCTCCTTTGCTTCTTGAATTCTCGCATCACAAAGAGATTTTGCCTCTTTTTCACTCTTCAACACTATAAAATCATCACCTGATTTTGCTGCTCCGTTAATACCTAATATTTCAATTGGTGTTGCAGGTTCTGCTTTATCAATTTGTATTCCTTGATCATTTATTATTGCTCTCACTTTTCCCCATTTTAATCCACTAACAAAATAATCACCTTTTTTTAATGTTCCAGCAGTGATGATTACATTCGCAATTGGCCCTCTTCCAATATCAATTTTAGATTCTAAAACAATCCCTTTTGCATTAGTTTCAAAGTCAGTTTTTAAATCTAATATTTCAGCTTGTAAAATTACACTCTCAACCAATTTATCTAAATTTTGTTTTGTTTTAGTTGATATTTCCACCATTAAAGTATCACCAGACAAATCTTCAGCTATCAGCTCATATTCTAAAAGCTGATTTTTAATTTTTTGTGGATCAGCCTCAGGTAGATCGCACTTGTTTATGGCTACAACAATCGGGACTTTAGCTGCTTTAGCATGTTTTATTGACTCTATTGTTTGTGGCTTTACACCATCATCAGCTGCAACAACAAGAATAACAATGTCGGTTAATTTTGAGCCTCTGGCTCGCATTTCAGTAAATGCTGCGTGACCAGGAGTATCTATAAAAGTTATTTTATTTTTTTCATTTGTGATCTGATATGCTCCGATATGTTGAGTAATACCTCCAAATTCACCTGATACAACATTCGCTTTTCTTAATACGTCCAAAACAGATGTTTTGCCGTGATCTACATGACCCATTACTGTAACTATAGGGGCTCTACTCTTTAAATTTTGGGTTTTTATTTCTTTAATTTTTTCTAAAATTTCCTCTGCTTTTTTCTCTTTAACTGGATTGTGTCCAAATTCCTTAACTAGGTATTCAGCTGTATCTGCATCAATCGTGTGATTTATAGTAACAGTTACACCCATTCCCATCAAATGCTTTATTATGCTACTTGATTGCTCTGCCATTCTGTTTGCTAATTCCCTAATGGTAATTACTTCAGGTATATTAATTTCTCTTTTAATCGGTTTAAAACTCTCTTTGTTTTCAACTTTATTTAAAAGTCTATTTTCTTTTTGCTTTGCTCTTTTTAATGAAGCCAAACTTCGTGATCTAATTCCAATATCATCTTCGCTCAAAGCTCTTGATACTGTAAGTTTAAGTTCCCTTCTTTTAAATTCTGATTTATTAGATTTATTCTCTTTTTGAGAATTCTCACCTTTTAATCTTCTTGTTGCTCTTTGCTCAGCTAGTTTCCTTTTTTCAAAGTCAGATGTAATTGGCGAAGAAGGTTTAGAAAAGTGAGTTTTTTTTGGTATAAAGCTATTTTGTGATTTATTATCTAAAGATTTATTTCCTCTAGAAAAATTTGGCTTGTTGCCAAATCTTGGAGATCTTTTTTCAATTACAACTGTATTCTTTGAATGAGATTTTGCTTGTTCGATACTATTAATCGTTTTTTTGGATGCCCCAGATATTGATAACTTTAATTTTTTCTTCTCCATTTTTCATCTCTCAATCTTGATAAACTATATCTCTAGCAGACATAATCAAATCGTCTGCCTCTTTTTTTGAAAGAGCAAAATCTTCCAAATACCCTTTAATTCTTACTCTTTCTCCTTTTACAACATCATATCCACCAGTTAATTCATCAGATGCTAAATCCGCAAAGTCATTTAATGTTAATATCTTTTGTTCACCAAGTGTAACTAACATTCCTGGTGTTAGACCTTTGTGATTAATTAGATCATTTTCTAAGCCTAAATCTTTAATTCTATTCGCAATTTCTTCTTGATCTTTTTGGTGAAATTCTTTAGCTCTTTCGATTAGTTCTTTTGCTGTCTCTTCCTCTATACCTTCTATTTTAATTAATGACTCAGGATTGCTATCTTTTATATCATCAATGGATGAAAAACCTTCGGCAACCAGCAACTGGCCAAGGGTCTCATCTAATTCTAAATTTTTTACAAAATTATCTGTCTTTTCCTTAAATTCTACTTGTCTTCGTTCTGAGTCCTCTTGGTCAGTCATTATATTAATTTCATAATTCATTAGTTTTGTTGCTAATCTAACGTTTTGGCCTCTTCTACCAATAGCTTTGCTTAAATTTTCCTCTGTTAAAATAACATCAAGTTTTCTTCCTTCCTCATCTACATTTACTCTTTGTACTTCTGCAGGTGAAAGAGCGTTTGCAACTATAACAGCTGGATCTTCTGACCAATTTACAATATCAATTTTTTCTCCTTGTAATTCATTTACAACAGCTTGTACTCTACTACCTCTCATACCTACACATGCTCCTACTGGATCTAAAGAAGTATCAATAGCTTTGACGCAGATTTTTGCTCTACTGCCAGGATCTCTTGAAGATGATTTTATTTCTATAAGTCCATCATAAATTTCTGGAACCTCTTGAATAAATAATTTTTCCATAAATTTAGGATGTGCTCTCGAAAGAAATATTTGTTGTCCTCTTGGTTCTCTTCTAACATCTAAACAATAGGCTTTTACTCTATCTCCTGCTTTAATATTTTCTCTTGGAATCATTTCGTTTTTTTGAATTATTGCCTCAGTTCTTCCTAAGTCAACAATGACATTTCCAAACTCTAATCTTTTAACTATACCGCTTAAAATGGTATCTATTTTATCCTTAAAATCGTTATACTGTCTCTCTCTTTCTGCTTCTCTTACATTAAAGCTAATTACTTGTTTTGCAGTTTGGGCAGCTATTCTACCAAAATCAAATGAAGGTAAAGGTTGAAGTACTTCATCTCCTATCTGCTTATCTTGATTGTTTTCATTAAGTTTTACTGCATCGGCAAGAGTGATTTGTAAATTTGAATTATCGGGGTTTTCTACAATGACTAGTTTTCTAAATATTCCAATTTCTCCACTTTCTCTATCAATTTCGACTTTGATATCATTTTCAGATCCAAATTTGGATTTTGCAGCCTTTGCAATACCATTTTCCATCGACCCTATAATTAATTCTTTGTCAATAGATTTTTCCAATGCTACTGCCTCTGCAATTCTTATTAATTCTAATTTATCTGCTCGTCTATTTAACATTTTAACTGTCCTAAAAAAAAATGGGCCGAAGCCCATTTTGGAATTTCAATAATTCAATGAAATATATTTATTTTTTTTTAATATTCAACTTTATTTACTTGCTAAATATGTCAGATTTATCGGTCTTTTCCCATGAAAATGAGCCATTATCCTCTGGAATTCTTCCAAAGTGTCCATAAGCAGCTGTTTTTTCATAGATAGGTTTATTAAGGCCAAGCATCTCTCTTATGCCTCTAGGACTTAAATCAAAATTTTCATTTATAAGCTTTTCTACATATTTGTTTTTTTCTTCATTGTTATCAAATAAGTCTACATAAATAGATAAAGGTTTTGATACTCCAATAGCATAAGCAAGTTGAATCAAACATTTATCTGTTATTTTTGATGCAACAATATTTTTTGCTAAGTATCTAGATGCATAAGCAGCGGATCTATCAACTTTGGTTGGATCTTTACCTGAAAATGCTCCACCTCCATGCGGAGCAGCGCCACCGTAGGTATCAACAATAATTTTTCTACCAGTTAAACCACTATCACCATCAGGACCTCCTATTACAAAATTTCCAGTCGGATTTACATAAATTTCTTTTTCATCTAATGAACTTAACAATTCCTTTGGAATTGATCTTTCAATGTAAGGTTTAACTAAATCTCTTACTTGAGCTTGATTTACATCACCTGAGTGTTGAGTTGATATAACTACTGATTTTACTGATGATGGCTTTCCATCTTTATATTCTATTGTTATTTGGCTCTTTGAGTCTGGTTCTATATTTTTTAACTTTCCTGATTTTCTATCTTCTGCCATAAGTCTTAATATTTTATGAGAATAATGTATTGGTGCTGGCATAAGAACGTCGGTTTCATTACAAGCATAACCGAACATAATACCTTGGTCACCTGCACCTTCATCTTTATTTCCAGAAGAGTCTACACCCATAGCAATATCAGCAGATTGAGAATGTAAATGACTTTCAACTGAAGTTGCTTCTTTCCAGGTAAATCCTGCTTGATCGTAACCGATATCTTTAATGCAATTTCTAACCTTTTGAATTAGATCTTCTTTTTTAATTTCTGGACCTCTTACTTCACCAGCTAAGACAACTTTGTTAGTTGTTGTCAAAGTTTCACAGGCAACTCTTGATTGAGGTTCAGCTGCCAAATATGTATCAACCACCATATCTGAAATTCTGTCACAAACTTTATCTGGATGGCCTTCGGACACTGACTCGCTAGTAAATAAGTAATCTTTTTTCATTAATTCTCCCTAATTTTTAAAATCACAATGAAAGTAGTATAAATTAGAACAAAATAAAAGAAGATCTTATTACCATGTTCCGCAAAATAAGTTTTATTAACACGTTTTATTTCATTAACATCAAAATATCCTCTTTCACTAATTTTTTTAATAATTTGCCCTTTAGGATTAACAAAAGCAGATATTCCATTATTTGTTGACCTTATAATATTTTTACCCTCTTCAATTGATCTAAATATTGAGTGAGTCAAATGTTGTTTAGGTCCTATTGATTTTCCAAACCAACCATCCTCAGAAATATTTAATATAAAATCATAATAATTTTTATTAGGATTAATTTTTCCTGAATAGATAATTTCATAACAAATAAGTGGGATAAATTTTAATTGATTAATTTCCAAAATTTCTCTTTTATTATCAGCTGAAAAT
>CABYIV010000014.1 GCA_902519255.1 uncultured Pelagibacteraceae bacterium
TTGTTACAAGAAAATTAAAAATTATTTTAAATTATATTTTAATACAAATTGTAATGAGTTAAAAAATCTTAATTTAAGCAAATTATTAAGTATAAAAGTTAATAGAAAACAAATTGGCTCTGATAGGTTAGCTAATGCAATATCAGTAATTGATAATAAAAATAATTATATTGTAGTAGATTTTGGAACAGCAACTAATTTTGATGTAATCTTAGCAAATAGTTATAACGGAGGGGTAATTGCTCCTGGAATAAATCTATCATTAGAAAATTTATCAAAAAAAGCATCTTTAATACCTAATATAAAATTTAAAAAATCAAACAATGTTGTAGGTAAAAATACTATAAGTGCAATTAATTCAGGATTTTTCTTCGGTTATACTGGTCTGATTGACAATATAATTCATTCCATTATTAAACAAACCAAAAAAAAATATAAAATAATATTTACCGGTGGACAAGCAAAAATGTTTAAAAATTCTTTAAAACTAAAAGTAAAAATAAAATCTAATTTAACAACTGATGGAGTTTTAAAGGCTGCTATGTATTTAAATAAATGAAAGAAGAATTAATTTTTTGCCCTTTAGGGGGATCTGGAGAAATTGGGATGAATATGAATTTATTCGCCTATGGAAATCCAAATAATAGAAAATGGATAATTGTAGATATAGGAGTTACTTTTGCAGATGATGCAATTCCTGGAGTTGATTTAATATATCCTGACCCTGGATTTATTGTTGATAAAAAAGATGATTTATTAGGTATTGTTCTAACTCATGCACATGAAGATCATATTGGTGCAATTGCCCATATATGGCCAAAACTAAAATGTAAAATATTTGCTACTCCATTTACATCAGTTTTAATTTCAGAAAAATTTAAGGAAAAAAAAATTGATGTAACAGGATATCTAGAAGTCGTTCAATTGAATAGCATCGTAGATTTAAGTCCCTTTAAAATAGAATTTGTTACATTAACACATTCTATACTAGAACCTAATGGACTAAAAATTGAAACACCTGTTGGGAATATATTACACACTGGTGATTGGAAGTGTGATCCAGATCCATTAACTGGAGATAACATGAATTCAAAAAGATTAAAGGAGATTGGCGAAGAAGGTGTTTTGACAATGATATGTGATTCAACAAATGTGTTTAGTGCAGGAAGAGCAGGATCCGAGCTAGATGTAAGAAAAAATATGCTAAAGATAATGGAAAGATTAAAGAAAAGAATAATTATTACATCTTTTGCATCAAATGTAGCAAGAATGGAGTCAGCCTTTTATTGCGCTGAAAAAACCGGTAGGCAGATTGCTTTGGTGGGCCGTTCAATGCACAGAATTTATAAAGCCGCCAGACAATGTGGTTATTTGCAAAATATCATTGAACCACTTGATGCGAGAGATGCAAAAAATATCTCAAGAGAAAAAATTGTTTACTTATGTACTGGAAGTCAAGGAGAGCCAATGGGTGCAATGAACCGTATTTCAAATTATACACATCCAGATGTTTATGTTGAGAGAGGGGACTCGGTTATATTTTCTTCAAAAATTATTCCTGGTAATGAAAAAAAATTATACAAACTTCACAATCAATTAGTTAGAGAGGGTATAGAAGTAATTTCAGAAGATAGTGAATTTATTCATGTATCAGGACATCCAAATAGAGAAGATTTAAAGGATATGTATGACTGGATAAAGCCGAAATCTGTTATACCTGTTCATGGCGAACATAGACATATGATTGAACACATAAATTTTGCTAAAGAAATGCAAGTCCCATATCCAGTTAGAGTAGAAAATGGCGATATAGTAAGAATTTATCCTGGTGATAAACCCGAAGTCTATGATAAAGCACCAAGTGGAAGACTTTACGTAGATGGTTCAATAAGCGTGGAAGAAGACGCTCAATCTATTAAAGAGCGAAAAAATTTATCTTCTAACGGATTAATAGAAGCAACACTAGTAATAACACCAAATGGCAATATTCATAACAAACCTTTATTAACTTTTAGAGGTTTACCAATATACGAAAAAGATGAATTCACATTTAATCTTGAAGAAGAAATTGAAAAAACAGCAAAAACTTTTTCTTTAAATAACAAAAAACAAGAATCAAATTTAATTGATGCTCTTAAAATAACTTGTAGAAAGTACACAAAAGAAAAATTAGGAAAAAGACCTTATACAAATATAAATTTAGTGAGGATTTAATTGAGTATAACAGGCTCAATAGTTGTATATGTGTGCTTGTGGTGGATAGTTTTCTTTGCCATTCTTCCAATAGATGTGAATCGTGAAAAAAAGGGAAATATAGAGGGTGTAGATCCAGGGGCCCCAGAAAATCCTAAAATAACTAAAAAAATAATTTATTGTACTTTAATTACATCTGGTATTTTTATAGTTATATATCTATTAGTAATTAATGAAATTTTAAATTTACGTAACTTTTTAAATTAATGTTTTTTTCTAAATCATTTATACCAATACTAAAAAATAATCCATCTGAGGCTAAAATTAAATCCCATCAATTAATGTTGAGAGTAGGTATGATCAAACAGTCCTCTGCTGGGATTTATTCTTGGTTACCACTTGGTTTTAAAGTCATGAAAAAAATAGAACAGATAGTAAGAGAAGAACAAGACCGTGTTGGTGTTCAAGAAATATTAATGCCCACAATTCAATCATCTGAAATTTGGAAGGAAAGTGGACGTTATGAAGATTATGGTGAGGAAATGTTAAGAATAAAGGATCGTCAAAATAGAGAAATGTTATATGGTCCAACTAACGAAGAACTTGTAACAGAAATTTTCAGATCTTCCTTTAAATCATATAAATCTTTACCTCAATTATTATATCATATTCAATGGAAATTTAGGGATGAGTTAAGGCCGAGATTTGGCATTATGAGATGTAGAGAATTTTATATGAAAGATGCTTATTCATTTGATTTGACAGATGATGATGCAATATTTTCATACAATAAATTTTTCCTCTCATATTTAAAAACATTTAAAAGATTAAATTTGTCTGCAATACCCATGGCTGCTGATACAGGACCTATTGGTGGAAACTTATCTCATGAATTTATTATTCTTGCTGATACTGGTGAAAGTAAAATTTATACGGATAAAAGAATTTTTGATGTAGACAGCTCTAAAACTATTCTAAACCAAGAGTCATTAGATATATTGAGAAAACAATATGAAAAATTCTATTCTGTAACAGATGAAAAATTTAATGAAGATGAATTTAAAAAAAGTGTCCCAGAAGAGTTTAGAGTAAACACTAAAGGCATTGAAGTTGGCCACATATTTTATTTTGGAGACAAATATTCAAAACCTATGAATGCTGCTGTTGATTTTAATGGAAAAAAAGAATTTGTTAAAATGGGATCATATGGAATAGGAGTTTCTCGACTTGTTGGTGCCATAATTGAGGCAAAATATAACGATAAAGACGGTATTATGAAATGGCCTATATCAGTAACACCTTATGATTGTGCAATTATTCCAATGATAAATAAAAATGATAAATCTAATTTAGAAAAGTCTATTAAATTATATGAATTTCTTAAATCAAAAAAAATAGAAACAATCATAGATGATACAGACGAAAATATCTCAGCTAAAATAAAAAAATTTAATTTAATCGGAATTCCATATCAATTGATAATTGGAAGCAAATCTGAAGGAAATTTATATGAGTTTAAGGAAATTGATGGAGAAACTCAAAAGTTGACAGTTGAAGATATAGCTTCACAAATAATAAAAGCTAAACAAAATTGATTTCACAACTAGAAAAAGAGATAATATTTAGATTTTTAAAAGCTAGAAAAAAAGATGGCTTTTTAAATGTAATTTCTATCTTTTCTTTTATTGGCATTGGTTTGGGAGTAGCTGTACTAATAATTGTTATGTCAGTAATGAATGGTTTTAGAACAGAGTTAGTAAATAAAATTTTAGGTTTTAATGCACATGCTGTTGTAAAACCTTACGATAAGCCTTTATTTAATACAATTGAAAAAGATTTCGCCAAAGGCATTGTTTCAAATGATGGAGAAGCAGTAATTCTCTCAAAACAAAATACAAAGGGCTTACTTTTAAAAGGATATTTGAGAAATGATTTTAAAAAACTAGAAATATCAAATAATCAAAAATATTTTGGATCAACAGATTTAAAAAATAATACAATTTCAATTGGAAAGGATTTAAGCTTTTTACTTAATATAGATATTGGAGATCAAATAACAATAATGTCACCATCTGGAGTTCAAACAATTGTTGGGTCTTTTCCAAGACAAGATAGATTTGAAGTAATTTCAATATTTGATAGTGGTATAGGTGAATTTAATGAGAATGTAGCATATATCAATCTTAATACATTAGAAAATTTTTTTGATAAAAATAAAGACAAAAGATTTACTGAGTACTATTTTAAAGATCCAAAAAATATTGAATATCATAAAAAAAAATTATTAGATTTATTTCCAGGTTCATATGTTTACACTTGGGCAGATTTAAATGAGTCATTATTTTCAGCTTTAAAGGTTGAAAGAAATGTGATGTTTATAATCTTATCTTTAATAATAGTTGTAGCTGCATTTAATATTATTTCTGGTTTGACTATATTAGTTAAAAATAAAACAAGAGATATAGGAATTTTAAAATCTATTGGAGTAACAAATACATCAATTAGAAAAATTTTCTTTTTTGTTGGATTTATTATTGGGACTTCAGCAACTTTATTTGGTATTTTATTAGGTACTTTATTTTCATACTACATTGAAGATATTAGGAAATTTATTTCAACCACTTTTGATATAGTGTTATTTCCAGAGGAAATATACTTTTTAAGTACTCTTCCATCAGAAATAAACGTAAATGCAATTATCTTAATTTCATTATGTTCAATAATAACTACTTCTATAGTATCAATTTATCCGGCTTCTAGGGCAGCAAAATTAGATACAATACAAACTTTAAAATATGAATAATTTTTTAAAATTAATTAATTTAACAAAGAAGTATGAAAAAAATAAATCTCCTAAAGTTTTAAATAATATAAATTTTAAATTTGAATCAGGAAAAATATATTCAATTATAGGACCTTCAGGGTCTGGTAAATCAACATTATTAAATTTATTGTCATTTATTGACATCCCTTCGTCAGGTTTTATTGAGTTTAACAAAAAGAAAATTGATACAAATAGTTCAATTGAGAAAGATTATGTAAGATCAAAAAATATCGGTATAATTTATCAAGATAAAAATTTATTGCCCGATTTTACAGCACTTGAAAATGTAATACTGCCAAATTTATTAATTTCTAATAATAAATTAAAATCAACAGAATTAGCAAAAAAATTGATTAAAAAATTTGATTTAACCTCAAGATTAAATCATTATCCATCTGAACTTTCTGGTGGTGAAAATCAAAGAATAGCTATTGCTAGAGCACTAATTAATGAACCAAACATTATTTTAGCCGATGAACCTACTGGAAGTTTAGATTTTGATAATGCTAAACAAATATTTAAAATCCTCTTTAATCTAAAAGAAAAAAATAGAATTATTATTTTTGCAACCCACAATAGATATTTTGCAAATATGGCAGATTGTAAAATTAAAATGATTGGTGGTAAGATGAGTATCACCAATGAAAGAATCAATTAACAAAACATTTAATCAATTTAAAATACATACTCAATATTCAATTTGCGAAGGTGCTGTAAAAATTGATCAATTAAAAAATTTCTGTAAAAAAAATAAAATTAAATCATTAGGTTTATCAGATACTTATAATTTATCAGGTGCACTAGAGTTTTCAGAAAATATATCATCTGTTGGCACACAACCTATTATTGGAACTCAGATATTATTTAAATATAAAGAATTTGAAGGTTTAATACCTCTTGTTGCTAAAAATAGTGATGGATATAAAAATATTATTAAACTTTCATCAAGATCTTATTTAGATAATTTAGAGTCACATGTCCCACATTGTAAATTAGATGATTTACTAAATAATTCAGAAGGTATAATAATTTTAACCGGCTCTATTAAATGTTTTTTTGGTTCACTATTTAATAAAGGTTTATTTAACGAAATCGAAGAAATAATGATTAAGTTAAAAAATAATTTTCAAGAAAATATTTACATAGAAATTCAAAGACATAACGATTTGAATGAGAAAGATTTTGAAAATTATAATCTAAAACTTTCAGAAAAGTTAAACTTGCCAATTATTGCTTCTCATGAAGTTTATTATTTAGAAAAAGATATGTTTGAAGCTCACGATGCATTGATGTGTATTGGTCAAAAAACATATGTAAATGATTCAACTAGAATAAAATTAACAAATCAACATTACTTTAAATCATCAGAGGAGATGATTGAAGTTTTTAAAGATTTACCTGAGGCATTAGAAAATAATTTTAATTTACCATTTAGATGTTCCTTTAAGCCAAATTTTTCTAAACCAATTTTGCCAAGTATTTCATCATATGAAAAAGATTCAAATGAAATGTTGAAACAATTATCTTATGAAGGACTAAAAAATAAATTTAAATTAGTTTTTGGTGTAGACAATATAAGTGTTGAAAATGACGAAAAATATTTTGAATATAAAAAAAGATTAGATCATGAAATAAAAATTATTATTGAAATGAATTATTCTGGTTATTTCTTAATTGTTTCAGATTATATTAAATGGGCTAAACTAAATAAAATACCAGTAGGACCTGGTAGAGGATCTGGTGCAGGTTCTTTGGTTGCTTGGTGTTTATCCATTACTGATATTGATCCAATAAAATTTAATCTTATTTTTGAAAGATTTTTAAACCCTGATAGAGTTTCAATGCCTGATTTTGATATAGATTTTTGTGAGGAAAAAAGAGATCTAGTTTTTGAATATTTAACTACAAAATACAAAGATAGTGTAGCTCATATTATTACTTTTGGTAAACTTAAGGCAAGAATGGTAATTAGAGATGTTGGTAGAGTTTTAGGTTTGCCATATGGTTTTATTGATAGTATCTGTAAAATGATACCATTTGATCCATCTAGACCTATGTCTTTACAAGAATGTATCAATGTTGAACCAAGATTACAGAAATTAATAAAAGAAGATAAAAGGGTAGATCGTTTAGTAAATTTATCTCTAAAATTAGAAGGCTTAAACCGTAATGTTGCTACTCATGCAGCTGGAGTTGTTATTGCAGATAAAAAATTAACTGAAACAGTTCCTTTATACAAAGATAATTCAGCCGACTTACTACTGCCTTCAACTCAATTTGATATGTATTCTGCAGAAAATGCCGGACTTATAAAATTTGATTTTTTGGGTTTAAAGACACTAACAGTAATTGATAAAGCACAAAAATTAATAAATAAAAATAATCCTGAATTTAAAGTTGAAAACATTAATTACGAAGATCAAAAAGTATATGAATTATTATCTAGTGGTAAAACAGTTGGACTATTTCAACTTGAGAGTTCTGGAATGAAAGATGCTCTTATTAACATGAAACCTAACAGGTTGGAGGATATAATTGCATTAGTAGCATTGTACAGACCTGGACCAATGAGTAATATCCCCATATACAATGAATGTAAGCATGGCAAAAGAGAACCCGATTATCTACATCCAAAGCTAGAACAGATATTAAAGCCAACTTATGGAGTAATTATATATCAAGAACAGGTAATGCAAATTGCACAAGTTTTATCTGGTTTCACTGCTGGTGAAGCTGATATTTTAAGAAGAGCTATGGGAAAAAAAAAGAGAGCAGAATTAGAAAAGCAAAAGCAAAGATTTGTTGAGGGAGCTTATAATAATGGAATAAGTAAAGACGTTGCAGCAGGGATATTTTTAAAAATAGAGCCATTTGCAGAATATGGTTTCAACAAGAGTCATGCTGCTGCT
>CABYIV010000015.1 GCA_902519255.1 uncultured Pelagibacteraceae bacterium
AATCTTCTGATATGCACATCGACAGTTCTAGTTTCAACGTAAATATTTTCTCCCCAAACATTGTTTAAGAGTTGTTCTCTTGAATATACCCTTTTTGGATTTTTGATAAAAAAATCTAATAATTTAAATTCTGTAGGTCCTAGAGATATTTCAATGTTATTTCTATAAACTCTTTTTGTTATTCTATCTATTTTTAGATCTGTAAACTCAACAACATCAACGGTGGATTGTGGTTTTGATCTTCTGAGTAAAGATTTAATTCTTGCATTAAGTTCTTTTTGACTAAATGGTTTTGTTACATAATCATCTGCACCTGTATCAAAAGCTCTTAATTTGTCCTCCTCCTCGCCTTTTGCTGTTAACATTATTACTGGTATGTCATTATGCTTTTTGTCTTTTTTTAAATTTCTACATATTTCAACGCCTGACAAATCAGGCAACATCCAATCCATTAATATTAAGTCAGGAAGCTTATCTTTAATTTGTTTAAGCGCATCTTCACCATTTTCACAGAAACTTACTTTGTAACCTTCTTTTTCAAGGTTATACTTTAGTAGAGTTATTATAGCAGCCTCGTCCTCAGCTATAAAAATGTGAGCCGACATATTTTACTTTTCTCCAGTAACAATAGGTTCTGTGCCTTTTGGTCGATCACCCTCTAGATATTCTCCCTTAACTAAATAATATACTTGCTCAGCAATGTTGGTTGTATGATCACCTATTCTCTCTATATTTTTAGTTACAAATAATAAGTGGGTTCCATCACTTAAGTTATTTTCGTTATCTTTTAAATATCTAATCACTTCTTGCATGCATAAATTTGTTAAATCATCAATTTGTTCGTCGCTTTCCCATACATTAATTGCCATACTCGAAGATCTTTCTAAATATGCATCTAATATTGATTTCAATTGTTTTTGAGCATCCGAAGATACTCTTATAATAGCATCTACTAAATTTTTTGGTAAATTTTCATTTAACAAAAGAGTTCTTTTAGAAATATTTTTTGCTAAATCACCTATTCTCTCAAGGTCAGAAGATATCTTTAAAGCAGTGACTGTTTCTCTAAGATCTATGGCCATAGGTTGTCTTAAAGCAATTAAATTTACTACTTGCTGTTCAATTAAAGTCTCAAATTTATCAATTTTTTCATCATCTTTAATTACTGCCTCTGCATTATCACTATTTCTTGTAGTAATTGCTTGAATAGCTTTACCCAAAGCTTCTTCACAAAATCCACCCATTTTAATTATATTGCTATTTAAATTTTTAAGTTCTTCTTCGTAAGACTTTACTGTATGTGGTGCTTCGGTCATTATCCAAACCTCCCTGTGATATAATCCTGAGTTTTTTTGTTTTCTGGATTCTTAAATATTTTATCAGTAGAACCATGTTCTATCAATTCTCCAAGGTGAAAAAAACCTGTATTTTGAGAAACTCTTGCAGCTTGTGCCATTGAGTGAGTGACTATTATAATAGTATGGTCTTTTTTTAACTCATCAATTAGTTCTTCTATTTGAGCTGTAGCAATAGGATCTAAAGCAGAACAAGGCTCGTCCATTAGAATAACTTCAGGTTTAACTGAAATTGCCCTTGCTATACATAATCTTTGTTGTTGACCACCAGACAAACCAGTACCTGGTTCATGAAGTCTATCTTTCACCTCTTCCCATAATGCTGCCTTTTTTAAGCTAGTTTCAACTATTTCATCCATTTCATTCTTTGATTGAGCCATACCATGAATTGTTGGACCATAAGAAATATTTTCATAAATAGTTTTAGGAAAAGGATTTGGTTTTTGAAAAACCATACCAATTTTTTCTCTTAATCTAACAACATCACAACTTTTATCATTGATATCAAAATCATTAATTATAATCTGCCCTTTTACTCTACATATATCAATTACGTCATTCATTCGGTTTAGACATCTTAAAAAAGTAGATTTACCACAACCTGAAGGCCCAATCAGTGCTGTAACTTGATTTTCTTCAATATCTAAATTTATATTGAATAGAGCTTGTTTTTTTCCATAGAAAACATCTACATTTTTTGAATTTATCTTTATCATCTTAACTCCATTTTTTTTCAAATTTATGTCTAATTATTTGTGCAAATAAGTTCATTATAATTAAAAATCCTAATAGAACCATAATACAGGCAGAAACTTTCTCGACAAAACCTCTTTCAGCGCTCTCAGCCCAAATATAAATTTGCACTGGCAAACTTGCAGCTGGATCTAAAGGAGATCCTGGTATTGTATTTACAAAAGCCACCATGCCAATCAATATCAAAGGTGCGGTTTCGCCTAAAGCTTGGGCCAAACCAATTATTGTACCGGATAAAGTCCCTGGCATAGATAACGGAACTGTATGATGCATTGTAGTTTGCATTTTACTAGCACCCATTGCAAGTGCTGCCTCTCTAATACTTGGAGGAACTGCTTTTAAAGATGCTCTACAAGCAATAATAATTGTTGGTAAAGTCATCAACGATAAAGTTATTCCACCGACTAGAGGTGTTGACCTAGGTAATTGAAATACAGCAAGTAAAATACCCAGTCCTAAAAGACCAAAAACAATTGAAGGTACTGCTGCTAAATTATTTATATTTACCTCAATAAAATCAGTAAATCTGTTTTTAGGAGCAAATTCCTCTAAATAAATAGCTGCTAGAACTGCTACAGGAAAAGCTATCATTAAACAAACAAGTATAGAAAATATTGATCCCATAAATGAACTTGCTATACCAGCTAATTCAGCTTCTCTTGAATCAGGATATGTAAAAAAACTTAAATTGAATTTACTTTCAACTTTTCCTAGTTCTACAAGTTGATCAAAAATCTTTAATTGATAATCCGTAACTCTTCTTTGATCTTCAGGTAAATCTCTTGGATAATTGCCTTTAAATACTTGATCTAAATCATCTGAGGCAGTTAAATAAACATCTTTAGTTTTTCCAATTAATGAAGGGTCGTTTAAAAGTTCCCTTTTAATCTCTCTTTCGAAAAAGTAAGAGACCATTCTCTTCAGCTCATTTTCTTGATCCTCATTAGCATTTGGATCCAAATCAGCCATTGATTTTAATGCTATATCGTAATAATCAGCATCTTTTAAATCCTCTTTAGAAGGATTTTGCTCTAACATCATTAATTCAGCATCAAAAGTAACTGGAACAATAAGCCAAGTTTTTTGAAAGGCTGAATAGCCTGTCGAAAAAATTTTAAAAATAAAGATTGTTAAAAATAAAAGTGCCATAAAAATTGCACTTTGACCGTATAATCGAAATCTCTTTTCAGCTTTATATCTTTTATTTAATAATTGTTCTTTATTTTTATTCATATTTTTCTCTATATTTTTTAACTACTCTTAAGGCCACAATATTCAAACAGAGCGTTACTAAAAATAATGACATACCTAAAGCAAATGCAGCTTGCGTTTTTGGGTCGCCAAAAGCTTGATCTCCAATTAATATTACAACAATTTGCGCTGTAATTGTTGAAGTAGATTCTAATGGATTTAAAGTTAAATTAGCAGCTAAACCAGAGGCCATAACAACTATCATTGTTTCTCCAATTGCTCTTGAAACACCAAGCAAAATAGATCCAACTATACCAGGCAATGCTGCAGGAAAAATAACTTTTTTTATTGTTTCTGATTTGGTTGCTCCCATGGCATAACTTCCATCTCTTAAACTTTGAGGTACACTTGTAATCACATCGTCACTTAAACTTGAAATGAATGGTATAATCATAATGCCCATTACTCCGCCTGCCGCTAAAGCGCTTTCAGCTGAAACGTCTAAACCCATGCTATTACCTATTTCCTTTAAAAAAGGTCCAACTGTTAGAGCAGCAAAAAATCCATAAACAACTGTTGGTATACCAGCTAAAATTTCAATTAAAGGTTTTGCGTATTGTCTAACTTTAACTGATGCATACTCAGCCAAATAAATTCCACTCATTAGTCCAATAGGAATAGCAACACACATAGCTATGAAAGCAATAAAAAAAGTACCAGCAAAAATAGGGACTGCTCCAAAAGTATCGGAGTACATTGTCGGATCTAAAGCCTCTGAAGAATCTCTAACAAAAGCTTTTGCAGGATACCAATGAGTTCCAAAGACAAAATCAAATAATGGAATTACTTTAAAAAAATCTATAGTTTGAAATATAAGTGAAAATACTATTCCAACAGTAGTTAATATTGCAGCTAAAGAAGCTGTAAATAAAACTACTTTCAAAAATTTTTCAACTGGTTCTCTTGTTCTAGAATTAGATGAAATTTTTTTATAAGCGTAAGCAACAGAGGCAATAATTATAGATAATACTATAACAACTTTTGAACTTTGAGCTATTGATCGAAGACTTAAATATTTTTCAGCTGAAGCCTCAATAAAAGGTGTAATTTCTCCGGTAAATTGTCCTCGAGACAATGCTTTTGTTTTTTCGTAAATTAAATTTAATTCATCATCAAGATAGCCTTGATTTGAATAATCACTTAAGATTAATAATTTTACAATTGTGGGCTCAAAAATTGCCCATAAAGAAAAAATTATAAAAGCTGGTATTGCACACCAAATTGCAAGATAATAACCATAAAATTGTGGTAATGCAGTTAATCTTTTATTTGTAGATTGAATTGTATATGCTTTTCTACGTCCAAAATAATAACTTGTGAAACCCAGAAGAACAATAAATGTAAACAATATTAAGTTCAAAGAATCTCCTTTATTGAGGACTTTACTCTTATTTCAAAAAAAAGGGGTCTAAAAAGACCCCTTTTATAATTATTTGTTAACAGAGTAATAATTAATTACCCATAGCAACTAGCTTCGTAGCATTAGTTCTAGTTGTTTTATACAGCTTAGAGTCTAATGGAACTAGACCAATATCTGCTAAGTAACCACCTTTTCCAATAGCTTTCTTAGTTGTGAATTCTTTCACAAACTCATGTAATCCTGGGATTACTCCAACGTGAGCTTTTTTCACATAGAAAAATAATGGTCTTGCAACTGCATAACTGTAGTCTTGAATACTCGCTAGAGAGGGTTGTCCACCATCTATGCTAGCAGCTTGTAATTTATCTTTAGCAGCTAAGAAATAGCTGAAACCAAAGAAACCAAACATATCTTTATCTTGAGTTAACTTTTGGATAATTAAACTATCGTTTTCTCCTACTTCAATAGCAGCTCCATCTTCTCTGTAAAGTTTTTGTGGTTTTTTGTATTTTTTATTTCCAGCCTCATAACCAGCTTTATAAAGAGCTTTAGCTTCTTTAGTCATACCTTTTTTCATTACTAAAGAATTCCAAGCATCTCTAGTTCCTGATGTTCCTGGTGGGATCATTACTGAAATTTTTTGTTTTGGTAAGCTAGGGTCAATTTGGTCCCAAGTTTTATAAATATTTGGAACTAACTTACCATCAACTACAGTATGAGCAGCTAATGCTAAATATAATTGTTCTTTAGTAAAGTTTACTGGTTTTGCATCTTTGCTGTAAGCTAATGTAATACCATCGTTACCAATTACGATCTCAACAATATCATTTACACCATTTTTCTTACATAGGGCTTTCTCTTTGTCTTTCATAGCTCTTGATGCATTTGTAATATCTGGATGTTGCTCACCAACACCAGCACAGAATAGTTTAGCTCCTCCACCAGTACCAGTCGACTCGATTACAGGAGTTTTGAATCCTGAACCACCAAATCTTTCAGCAACAACAGTCGCGTAAGGGAATACTGTAGACGAACCAACTATCTTAATTTGATCTCTTGCTTGAGCAACAGTTGCTATTGATAGAGCAACTAAAGAAGCAATCACTATAGTTAGTTTTTTCATTATCTTTAATCCTTTCGTTATTTATTAATTAAAAGATGCCTGACTCGTATAAATTTATTGAATCTTTAATATTACAGAATTATTACAGTTTTGTTAAAAGCCTAACTTTTTAGTTGTATTTCATTGAGACAATAATCTCACTATTTTCAGTTTCTAGACCACCTTTGCATGAAACTGGATTTACGTTATCCTTAAAAGCAAGATCTGGGGTTGGTCTTAAGACAACTTCCAGTTTTACCAAATTAACTAATTCCTCAAGAATACTTTGGTCATAACGCCATTTTGGCCAACTAGTAGGAGTAGAAAAAATAGATGTTAAATAGCTTGTCGCCATAGTAAACCTATAATTACTCATATTTTCATTTCTCAGTAAATGATCTCTAACAGAATTAAATATGTTTCGACATCTCAATGAATCTGACATGTAGTTCTCTTTTTTTAAATTTTCATTTACTGGAATTGAAACAATTAAATCTACTGTATTTCTCCAATAGGAACTGAGAACATCTATATATATATCTTCATACGGTACATCTTTATGTTTTTTTATTTCAGGATATGAACTTTTTAAGTCTTCCTGTAATCTAAAGATACCAATATCAAAAACAGTTAATTGCTGGTTTCTTAAAATTGTAGAAATATCTGATGCATTACTTTTAGTAATGATCGACATTAAAAAAAAAATAATAATTAAAATACTATGTAATATCTTAATCATAAATTAATTTTAAATAAACTAAGATACGAATCAACAAAAGATTTGTTAAATCTTGGTTGAATAAGAGTTAATTTTAAACAATTTTTTAAATTAATTATTTTGTTGGAAGATATATCTTAATTTCAGTACCTTCATTAACTTTACTGAGAATCTCATAGTCACCTCTGTGTTGAGATATAATATGTTTCATTATAGCTAAACCTAAACCTGTACCACCAACCTTTTTACTTTTTTCTGTATCTACTCTAAAAAATCTTTCAGTTATTCTTGGAATTAGCTGGTGAGGTATTCCAACACCTTCATCTTTAATGATAATGGCAATATTTTTATCAATTAATTTACCTTCACTGATTTGACTTTTTACGTATATATTTTTTCCATCTTGTGAATATTTAATTGAATTATCAATTAAATTTGAAAATACAGTTAACAATTTATCATTATCACCAAAAACTAAGGTTGGTTCCATAAGTTCAATATGTAAATTGATTTTCTTTTTTTTAAGAATTAATTCAAAGTTACTTTTAATATTTGTAAAAAGATCATTTAAGCTCACAATTTTATTAGGCTTGATATGTTCTTCCAATTCTATTCTACTTAAAATCAATAAATCATTGATTAGGTTTTCCATTCTTAATACTTGATCAGACATGATAGACATAAATTTTTTTTGCGCCTCTTGGTCTTTTGAGGCTGGTCCAAGAATAGTTTCTAACGAACCTTTAATCGAAACTAAAGGTGTTCTTAATTCATGACTCACATTTGCAACAAAATCAGTTTTTAGTTTTTGTGCTTTTGTTATTTCTGTAAAATCTTTTAGAAACAATACGACAGAGTTTATTTCTGGAAA
>CABYIV010000016.1 GCA_902519255.1 uncultured Pelagibacteraceae bacterium
CTAAAAAATATATTAAAATTGGAGATATATTTCAGGTTGTTCTAAGTCAAAGATTTGAAACCAAGTTAAGTAAAAACCCAATAGAAATTTATAAAAAATTAAGGATAACAAACCCATCCCCTTTTATGTATTTTTTTAATTTTAAAGATTTTCAGATTATTGGCGCAAGTCCAGAAATACTTGTTAGGTTAAGAAATAATAAAGTCACGATTAGACCTATCGCTGGAACAAGACCAAGGGGGAGAAATAAAAAACAAGATTTATTTTTTGAAAAAGATTTACTGAATGACAAAAAAGAGCTGTCCGAACATTTAATGCTTCTTGATTTAGGAAGAAACGACACTGGAAAAGTATCAAAGATTAATACTGTAAAAGTGACTGAAAGTTTTTCAATAGAAAGATACTCACATGTCATGCATATTGTATCAAATGTTGAAGGAGTATTTAATAATAAATACTCAAAATTTGAAACTATGTTGTCTGGATTTCCAGCAGGAACAGTATCTGGGGCTCCAAAAATTAGAGCTATGGAGATAATAGATGAGCTAGAGACAACTAAAAGAAAAGTTTATGCAGGTGGAATTGGATATTTTTCAGCAAATGGTGAATTTGATACATGTATTGCACTTAGAACCGCAGTAGCTAAAAATAAGAAATTTTATGTGCAATCTGGTGCAGGAATAGTTGCAGATAGTAATCCACAAAACGAATATCTTGAAACAGTTAACAAAGCAAAGGCTCTATTAAAAGCAATTGAATAATTATGAAAATAATTTTAATTGATAACTATGATAGTTTTACATTTAATTTGTATCATTACATATCTAAGTTTTGTCAAAATGTAGACGTTGTAAGAAATGATAAAATTAATTCAAAAGAAATATTAAAGAAAAAATATAATAAAATTGTGATATCACCTGGTCCAGGTAATCCTGATCAAGCTGGAAACTGTCTATCAATAGTAAATGAATTGTATAATAAAATTCCAATACTTGGAGTTTGTTTAGGTCATCAAATTATAGGTCAAATATTTGGATCTAAAATTATTCAAGCTAAAGAATTGGTTCATGGTAAAACAAGTAAAATCATTTCAAAAAATATAGGGATTTTAAAAGGAATACCAAAAATATTTGAGGCAACTAGATACCATAGTTTAATGATCGATAGGAAAACTCTCTCTAAAGATTTAGAAATTACAGCCATGACTTTAGATGGAATAATTATGGGTGTTAAACATAGAATTTATGATGTTCATGGAGTACAATTTCATCCTGAAAGTATAAAGACTAAGGATGGTTTAAAAATTTTAAAAAATTTTATTAAATAAATGGAAAAATATTTAAAAAAACTTGAATTAAGTGAAAATTTAACATTAGAGGAAAGTATTGAAGCTTTTGAGATTTTGATGAATGGAAAAGCTAATGATAATGAAATTTATAATTTTTTAACTCTGCTCTCTAAAAAGGGTGAAGTTTCAACAGAAATAGCAGGTGGTGTCTCTGTGCTTAGAAATAAAGCGAAAAAAGTTAATGTAGATGACTGCATAGATACCTGTGGAACAGGTGGTGATGGCAAGGATACACTAAACATATCTACTGCTTCCGCATTATTACTTTCGAGTATGAGCATTAACGTAGCAAAACATGGTAATAAAGCTGTTTCTTCAAAATGTGGATCTGCGGATGTTTTGGAAGCATTAAATATAAATATCAACTTGGAGCCTAAAGATATTGAAAATCAAATTAAAAAAAATCATTTTGGATTTATGTTTGCTCCAAATTATCATAGCGCAATGAAATATGTTGGCCCAACCAGAAAAAAAATTGGGAAGAGAACAATTTTTAATATGATTGGTCCTTTGAGTAGTCCAGCAAATGTTGAAAAACAAGTTGTAGGAGTTTTTGATAAAAAACTTCTAGATATATTTGCTAATGCTTTGAAAGATTTAAATATTAAATTTGCTTGGATTGTTAATAGCAATGATGGTTTAGATGAAATATCACCATATGATAAAACTATCGTTAAACAATTAAGAAATGGGGAAATTAACGAAATGATTATTGATCCTAAAGAACTGAAAGTAAATGCTGAAGGTTTCGATAAGATAGTTGGTAATGACGCAAAATTTAATTCACAAAAAATTATAGATATATTTAAAGGTAATGATGATGATTTTTCAAAAGCTGTATCATTAAATGCTGCAGCTGGTTTAATTATATCCGAAAAAGAAGATAATTTTAAACATGCTTATGAAAAAGCAAGAGATCATTTATTATCAGGAAAAACATATTCACATTTAGAAAAATTGAGAGATGTCTGAGAATATATTAGAAAAAATAATTAATAAAAAAAAAAATAAAATTCAAATTTTAAAAAAAGATATTTCAATAAATTCTCTAAATGACAAAATTACAAATCTAAAAAATTATATAAATTTTAAAGAAAAAATACTAAATAACATAAATCAGGATAAAATCTCTATTATTGCAGAGATTAAAAAAGCCAGCCCCTCAGCTGGTATAATTATTGAAAATTATAACCCTGTTGAAATTGCCAATATATACTTAAAAAATAATGTTACTTGTCTGTCAGTTTTAACTGAAGAGGATTTTTTTTTAGGAAACTTAATTCATATTAGTAAAATTAAACAAAAAATAAATTTACCTATTTTATGTAAAGATTTTTTTGTTGATAAATTTCAAGTCCATCTTTCTAGGAGTTACGGTGCTGATGCTATTTTAATAATTTTAGCTGGGGTTGATGAAAAAACTGCAGATGAATTGTATGAAGAAGCTGTAAAGCTTAAAATGTCTGTAATTGTTGAAGTTCACACTGTTGAAGAGGCCAAAAAATCTCTAAAGTACAAAGATGCACTAATAGGTATAAACAATAGAAATTTAAAAACACTTAAAACAAATTTAAATACAACCTACGATATTCATAATATTTTAATTAATCATCGTGGACCATTAATTTCAGAGAGTGGAATAAAAAACAAAGAAGACGTTTTAAAAATAGCCTCTGAAACTAAAATAAAAACATTTCTCATAGGTGAATCAATTTTAAAAAATTTAGAAAATAATAATATTTTTTCTATTTTATAAAAAAAGTGTTGAATTTATTAGTGTTTTTACTGTTGTTAAATTGAAAGAACTTTTATAGAACATTGATGTACACAATTTGTTCTATGTTAACTAAAAAACAAAAAAATCTGCTTTTATTTATCAACAAGAAGTTGAGATCTAGTGGTGTATCTCCTTCTTACGAGGAAATGAAAGAATCACTAAATCTAAAATCTAAATCTGGAATTCATAGATTGATTAGTGCCTTAGAAGAAAGAGGCTTTATTAAAAGATTGGCTCATAAAGCAAGAGCTTTGGAAGTCATTAAATTACCTGAAACAGCTTCAGCAAATGATATATACAATAGTTTTTCACCAAGTGTAATTAAAGGTGGACTTCATGAAAGTTCAAATAGAAATAATTCTGATGAAAATGAAATCCCTGTTTTAGGAAAAATTGCTGCAGGTACACCTGTTGAGGCAATTCAAAACGAAGTTGCTAGAATACCTTTGCCTTCAAATATTGAGAAGAATGGAGAATTTTTTGGACTTAAAGTGCAAGGAGACTCCATGATTGAAGCTGGAATAAATGATGGTGATACAGTAATTGTCAAAAAAGCCGATACAGCTGAAAATGGAAAAATAGTAGTAGCATTAATTGACGATCATGAGGCAATGTTAAAAAGAATTAGAAGAAAAGGTAAAACTGTAGCTTTAGAAAGCGCTAATCGTAATTACGAGACAAAAATATTTGGTCCTGATAGAGTTAAAGTTCAAGGAATTCTAGTATCTTTGTATAGAAACTTTTCGTAAAATAGTCTAAATAAATCTGATGAAAACAGTAGCAACTAGATTTGCTCCGTCACCAACAGGACCTTTACACATTGGGGGTGTGAGAACAGCATTATTCAATTGGCTTTATTCAAAAAATAAAGGTGGTAAATTTTATCTAAGAATAGAGGATACAGATAAAGAAAGGTCTAAAGAGGAATTCAAGAAACAAATAATTAATTCTTTAAAATGGATAGGAATAAATTACGAAGATAGTGAATATATTCAATCTGATAAGATAAATGATCATATAAATGTAGCTAATGAATTGTTAAAAAAAGGTTTGGCATATAAATGTTATTGTTCAAGTGAAGAAATTGAAGAGCAAAAAAAAAGAGCAAAACAAAAAAAAATACCATATATTTATAACAGAAAATGGAGAGATAAGAGTGAAACTGATGCTCCAAAAGAAATTGAACCTGTAATCAGATTTAAAAGTAAAGTGGAAGGAAAATCTATCCTAAAAGATATGGTCCAGGGAAATATAGAAATTGAAAATAATACTATAGAAGACTTTGTTATATTAAGAGCAGATGGATCGCCCACTTATAATTTATCAGCATCAGTAGATGATCATTTAATGGGTATGACACATATAATTAGAGGTGATGATCATAAAATAAATACATTCAAACAAATACAAATTTATGATGCTATGAATTGGAATGTACCATTTTTTGCGCATATACCACTGATTCATACTATTGAAGGAAAAAAACTATCAAAAAGAGATAATGCATCAACATTAGATGATTATTCAAAAATTGGAATAATGCCTAATGCTCTTAGAAACTATCTTCTGAGATTAGGATGGTCATACAAAGATAAGGAAATTTTTGATTTAGAGGAAAGTATTAAATACTTTAATTTAGAAGGAATTGGGAAATCACCCTCAAAATTAGATATTAGCAGAATTTATTCAATGAATGAATATTATATAAAAAATATAGATGAAAATGATTTATTTGATTTTTTAATAACTTATTGTGAAACTTTTCAAGAAAAGATACCTGATTTAGCACAAAAAAAAATTAAAAATTCGTTACATTTTTTAAAAAATAAAGCAAAAACTTTAGAAGATATTTACAAAAATTCAAAGTTTTTAATAAATGACAAGGTTCAAATAGGAAAAGACGATAAAAAACTTTTAGACGAAACAGCTATTAAAATTATTAAATTATTTAGTGATGATATCAATAAACTATCAGATTTTACTAGAGAAACACTAGAACCAATAATTAATGACCTAATAAAAAATAATAACACAAATTTTAAAGGAGTAGGACAACCACTAAGAATATGCCTTACAGGATCAAAATTTGGACCAGGTATATATGATATATTATGTGCACTTGGTAAAGAGGAAGTTTCTAAAAGATTATCTCAAATAAGATAACAAAACATTGGAAGCTTCATTGCTTGAAGAGGTGTTCGATCTTAGTTCCTTAATAGTTTTATTAACTTGTTTTAATTGTTCATTTATAAGTTCAGGTTTTTTTAATAAATAATTAACTGTTTTATATATTTCATCTGAGTTACAATCCTTTTGTAAAAGTTCAGGGATAATTTCTTTATTATTAATAATATTTATCATGTTGGCATATTTTATTTTTAAAAATAACTTAGCAATAAAGAAATTTAAAAAATTCATTTTATAAATTATTATTGAAGGTACACCATATTTACAAACCTCAAGTGAAACCGTTCCAGATTTAACAATTGCAAAAATAGATTTTTTAATTGCAGTAATTTTTATATTTTCATTTGAAATAAGATCAACATTCTCTAAATTATTTTTTTTAATAATTTGAGATAAATATTCTTTAGAACCTTCGGTAGCGTGAAAAATAAAATTATAATTATTTTTTTCCTCATTCATTTTTTTAATAAACTTAATAAGCACAGGCACATGTGATTTTAATTCAGATAATCTACTGCCAGGAAAAATCGAAATAATTTTTCCTTTCAATAATTCACTAATTTCAATCTTTTCGTGATTTGTGTTATCTAATATTGGGTGTCCAACAAATGTATTTTTTAGTTTTTCCCTGTCGAAATATTTCTTTTCAAAATCAAATAATAAAAGAATGTGATCTAAGAACCTTTTCATTTTTTTAACCCTACCTTCTCTCCATGCCCAAACTTTAGGTGCAATAAAATGAATAGTTTTGATATCTGGTTTTTTAAATTTAATTATTTTTGAAACGCGAAGAGTAAAATCGGGACTATCAACACTAAATAAAATATCAGGACTGAAATCTATAATTTTTTTTACTGTTTCGTTTATTTTACTTTTTATTTTAAAAATATTAAATAATATGTCTGTAAAGGCTATGTAAGTAATATCCTTTTGATCATATATTGACTTAATACCTATAGAATTTAAATGTTGACCTCCAACAGATAAATATTCAATATCTATTTCAGATTTACTTAATTGTTTAATAACTTCAGCAGCTAATTTGTCGCCAGATGGTTCACCTGTTAAGATAAAAATCTTTTTCATTTAGCCATTACAAAAATATTATTTTTATTAGCGAATTGAAGTCCTTTGCGTTTATCTAAAAATATATTTTGACCTGCTTTGACTACAATTCCTTTAATATTTGCTTTTTTGCAATCTTTTAGTGTATCTAGACCAAAGGTTGGTAAATCAACACGCAAGTCTTGCTTTGATTTAGGCATCTTTATTAAGAGTTTATTCTTTAGATTATTGTTTCTAATCGATTTTAACATATCCTTTGTACCTTTTCTTTTTTCAATAGAAATAATCTTCTGATTATTGATTACCAATGCTTGGACATGATTAAATGAATTTGATCTATTTAATATTTCAATACCTTTTTTCATTATTAATTTATCAGTCATGCTAGGTTTCAATTTTGTATAACATCCTTTACTCAATGTTAATTCTGGATTAAATGCATTTAATTTAACAACATTTATTTTATTTTCTGATAAAATTTTAATTAATTCTTTTAATACAGCTGCATCTCCTAATTTAGATGCCTTTATAATTCTGGGGATGTAGTAAAAACCTTTGAGATCTAATTTTAATTTAGAAATTCT
>CABYIV010000017.1 GCA_902519255.1 uncultured Pelagibacteraceae bacterium
TGAGAGAATTAGATCAAAAACTCTTAGACTTTGGAATTACTGAAAGTTTTGATGAAAATGATTATTATGTCTCTAAAAGCAATTATTTTGCAAAAAATATCATAGAAGCTTGGCCTAAATGGGAAAAAAAAATTGTCAATTTAACTGGAGATAAATACTCTGGTAAAACACATCTATCAAATATATTTAAAAAAAAAAGTAATGCGTTGTATTTATATAGCAAGAATATCGACGATAAGATTTTAAAAAAAATTAAACTTTCAAACAATATAATAATTGAAGACTTAGATGAAAGTTTTGACGAAAAACTTCTTTATTCGTTATTTAATTTAGTTGAACAAGACAATAAATATTTGTTGATCTCTTCAAAAAAACCTATAGATGCAATGAAGTTTACACTTCCAGATTTATTATCGAGATTAAAGAATTGCATAATAGCTAATATAGAGCAACCAGATGATGAGTTGATTTACGCAATAATTTTAAAAAGTTTCTCTGATAGGCAAATTAAGTTAGATAACAAAATTATAGATTATATTATAAAAAGAATTGCCAGATCATATAGCAAAATGCATGAATTTATATATAAGATTGATGAATTGAGTTTAAAGAAAAAGAAATCTATTAACTTTAAAATAATAAAAGAGATAATAAATTGAGTAAATATAGAACACATACCTGTGGAGAACTAACTTTAAATAACAAAGATCAAACTATAAAGTTATCAGGTTGGATAAATAAGAAAAGAGATCATGGAAATCTGTTATTCTTAGATTTAAGAGATCACTATGGACTAACTCAATGTGTAATAGATGAGGGTAAAAAAATTTTTAAAGAAATAGAAAAACTTCCATTAGAAACTGTACTACAAGTTGAAGGTAAAGTTTTAGTGAGAGAAAAAGATACAATTAATAAAAATTTAAATACTGGAGAAATTGAAGTAGGAATTGAAAAATTTAAAGTGCTTGCAAGAACTAAAGAATTACCTCTGCCTGTTTTTTCAGATCAAGAATACTCTGAAGAAATTAGGTTAAAGTATAGATTTTTAGATTTAAGAAGAAATAAAATTCATAATAATATTATTTTAAGATCTAAAATTATTTCATTTATTAGATCTGAAATGCAAAAATATGGTTTTCTAGAATATCAAACACCTATATTAACTTCATCTAGCCCAGAAGGTGCTAGAGATTTTTTAGTACCAAGTAGACTAAACCCTGGTAAATTTTACGCTTTACCTCAAGCGCCACAACAATTTAAACAATTAATCATGGTATCTGGTTTTGATAAATATTTTCAAATTGCGCCGTGTTTTAGAGACGAGGACGCAAGAGCGGACAGAAGTCCAGGTGAGTTTTATCAACTTGACTTGGAAATGTCTTTTGTAGAACAAGAGGATGTATTCAAAATAGTTGAGGAGTTATTTGTAAATTTATTCAAAAAATTTTCCTCTAAAAAGTTACTCCATGAAAAATTTCCAAGAATTCCTTTTGATAAGGCTATGCTTAAATACGGTTCTGACAAACCAGATTTGAGAAATCCTTTGGAAATAGCAGATATTACTGAAATTTTTAAAAGAGATGATGTTAACTTTGAAATATTTAAAAAATTAGTAAGTAAAGGATCGATAGTTAGAGGAATAGTTACAAAAAATACATCTGAAAAACCAAGAAGTTTTTTTGACGGAATTGATAAATGGGCAAAAGATGAAGGATCGTCGGGTCTTGCGTATTTTTCTATAGAAAATTCTGACAAAATGAGTGCAAAAGGACCTGTAGGGAAATTTTTTTCTGACAAATCTCTTAAAGAGATAATGACAAAAATGAATGCTGAAATAGGTGATACAATATTTATGTCTTGTGGAAATAAATCTGAAGTTGAGAAATTATTAAGTAATGCGAGAAATAAAATAGCAAATGAATTAAACTTAATTGACGAAAATGTTTTTTCATTTTGTTGGGTAGTTGACTATCCAATGTTTGAAATAGATGAAAATACTAAAAAGATCGAATTTAGTCACAACCCTTTTTCTATGCCGCAAGGGGACACTGATAATTTGGATCTTTCAGAACCCCTGAAACTAAAAGCTTTTCAATATGATATTGTATGTAACGGAATTGAATTGTCTTCAGGAGCTATCAGGAACCACAAACCTGAACTAATGTATAAATTATTTAAAATCGCTGGCTACTCTACGGAAGAAGTGGATGAAAAGTTTAGCGGTATGATTAATGCTTTAAGCTATGGGGCACCTCCCCATGGTGGCATTGCTCCTGGGATAGATAGAATAGTTATGTTATTAGCAGAAGAAAAAAATATTAGAGAGGTAACTATGTTTCCAATGAATCAAAATGCCCAAGATTTAATGATGAATGCACCGTCTGAAGTAGACGAAAATCAACTAAAAGAACTTTATATTTCAAAAAGAAAAAAATAATTATTTTTTTCCTTTAAGGTTTATTCTTATATCTGATAAATCTACTAGTTTCTTTTTATAATCGTTTCTAACAAATCCTTTGCTTGTAATATCTTTTACAAGTTTAATTAGTTGGTTCTGATCTTCACTATCTTGACTTTCAATTGTGTCAGAATTGCCAGTTATAGATGGAGTATGAGCTAAATCTTCTCTATTTAAATAGGAAATTGCTAGCTCTCTAAAAATATAATCCAATATTGAACTTGCACTCATTATTCGATCATTTCCGTAAACTTTACCAGAAGGTTCAAATTTTGTATCTAAATATGCATTTACAAATTCATCAAGTGGAACTCCATATTGAAGGCCTAATGATATTGCTATTGCAAAATTATTCATAAGGGCTTTTACTAACTCACCTTCTTTACTAGTATCAATGAAAATTTCTCCTATTTTACCATCTTCATATTCACCAGTATGCAAATATACTTTGTGATCACCTATCGAGGCTTTTTGGATATAACCTTTTCTTCTATCAGGCATACTAAATCTTTTACCAATATTATCAGTTATATTTTTCTTGAAACTCTCATCGATTTGTTTGGATTTATTACTATTTTTAATATCTTGATCACTAATTGGTTGTGAAACAATTTCTACTTTACTACTTTTAGTATTTTGAAGATTTTTTGTTTTTCTATTATCTAGTTTGACATCGATAATTTCAAATTTTCCATCGTCATTTTTCTCTAAATTGTTAAGATTTTGCTCAGTTATATCATCTAAATAATGAGATACTTTAAAGCTACATGTGTAATATGTTTCAACTAAATATTTTGCCATTGTAATCCTATTTGTAAATTGAATCTTGGTAAGATTTATGTATATACATTTTTTAATTATAGTCTAATTGTAAATTTACAATTATAAATTGAAAATAATTTAAATAAAATGATTAAAGAAATTTTTACTTGGTGGAATAAACAAACATTTGGCACAAGGCTGAATACAATTTTATTTGGAAAATTAGTCGGCGAAGATAATTCAGGTAACAAATATTATGAGAGCAAGTCAGGAAAAAGATGGGTTATTTACAACGGTGAAGTTGAAGCATCTAAAATACCAAGCGAGTGGTATTCTTGGATGCATCATACGGGAAATAAAATTGAAAACAGTCACGAATTAGACAAATATAGCTGGCAAAAAGAGCATATGCCAAATCAAACAGGAACAGAAAATTCCTATCATCCAAATAAAAACAAAAGTAAAAATGTTTCAAACAAAAAATACACTTCTTGGAAAAGTTAAAGTTTATATACTTGTTTTTTTTACTTATTGTTTGTTAATGATTAATTCTTTAAGTGAAAATCATTCACTATCTGAAAATCACGCAGTTTTAACAATATTAGACAAAGTAAACTCTCAGAGTGATATTATAGAGATTGAGGTTGGGAAGGAATATAAATTTAAAAATCTATCTATAAATATTCTTAAATGTAATAATTCGAAATTTGATGATGATCCAGAAGTTACAGCATACATGCAAGTAAGAGATACAGTAAACAAAGATGACAACAAAGTGTTTATTTTTAATGATTGGACATTCGCCTCGTCTCCATCAATTAGACCTTTTGATCATCCTGTGTATGATATTTGGTTAAAAAAATGTTATTCTTAGAGTAATTTTTCTTTATCAAGCCAACTCACATTAAAATCTGAATCTAAAAATTTTTTGTGATTTAAAAGTATTTTATGCAAGTCTATTGTTGTTTTAATACCCTCTATAACAAATTCATCAAGGGATCTTCGCATTCTTTGAATTGCTTCAGTTCTATTCCTTCCATGACATATTACTTTGCAAATCATGCTGTCATAATATGGAGTTACTCTGTAGCCTTGAAATATAGCTCCATCTACCCTTGTTCTAAAACCTGAAGGTTGATGACACATGGTAATTTCTCCTGGTGAGGGTTGAAAATTTTTACTTACATCTTCAGCATTTATTCTACATTCAATTGCGTGACCTCTTGGCTTAATATCTTCTTGTTTTAAAGCAGTATTGCCATCATATGCGATCCAGATCTGCTCTTTTATTAAATCTATTCCAGTTACTACTTCTGTTACTGGATGTTCAACTTGTATTCTGGTATTCATTTCTAAAAAATAAAATTTTCCATCCTCAAAAATAAATTCTACTGTACCTGCACCTTCATATCCAATTTGGCTTACCATTTTTACAGTTTTATCAAAAAGATCCTTTCTTATTTGATCATTTAACAAAGGACTGGGTGTCTCCTCAATTAATTTTTGATGTCTTCTTTGAATAGAGCAATCTCTTTCATGAAGATGTACAGTTCTATTCTTACCAGACAATACTTGAACTTCGATATGTCTTGGATTTTGAAAAAATTTTTCAATATATACCTCATCATTACCAAAAAATTTTTTTGCCTCAGTTTTTGCAGTTAAAAATAAGTTTTCAAACTCATCTTCTTTTGTAACAACTTTCATACCTTTTCCACCACCACCACCAGCTGCTTTTATCAATACCGGATATCCAATTTCTTTACATATTTTTTTTGCTTCATCAAAATCAGATACGCCTCCATCAGATCCTTCAATTACTGGAAGACCGTATTTTTTTGCAATTTTTTTCGCTTCAATTTTATCACCCATCATTTTAATTAATGAGGAAGACGGGCCAATAAATTTAATTTTGTTTTGTTCAAGGATTTTTGCAAATTCATAATTTTCAGATAAAAAACCGTATCCTGGATGAACAGCTTCAGAATTTGTTAACTCAATAGCTGACATAATAGCTGGAATATTTAAGTAGCTATTTGCAGCTTGATGAGGTCCAACACATATACTTTCATCAGCTAATCGAACGTGCATGCTATTTTTATCAACGTCAGAATGAATAGCGACTGTTTGAATACCCCATTCCTTACAGGCTCTAATAACTCTAACGGCTATCTCGCCTCTATTTGCAACAAGAATTTTTTTGAACATTATTACTCAATTATTGCAATGGTATGTCCATATTCAACAGGCTGACCATCTTCAACACAAATTTTTTTTATTGTACCAGCTATTGGAGAGGGTACATGATTCATTGTTTTCATAGCTTCAACAATCATAATTGTATCACCTTTGTTAATTTTTTTTCCGATCTCTACAAACTTTTTACCACCTGGTTCTGGTGCTAAATAAGCTGTTCCTATTATAGGTGATGAAACTTCAGTCCCACTGATATTATCTAGTTTTGTATTTTGTGATTTTATTTCTGATTTTATCTCTTTAACAGTTGTTAAATTTGCTCCAGATGATTTTGAAACTTTTACTTTTATATCATTTTCTGTGTATTCTATTTCGGTAAGATTAAACTCATTTAAATATTCAGTAAGCTCTTTGATTATATTTTTATTTATTTTCATTCAACATTTCATGCATAGAATTTATGGCCAAAATATATCCATTTACCCCTAATCCACAAATTATTCCTGTAACAACACCACTTATTATAGATTTATGACGAAATTCCTCTCTTTTATATATATTTGATATATGAAGTTCAATTATTTTGCCTTTAAATATATCAAGAGCATCTCTTATTGCAATTGATGTATGGCTATATCCACCTGCATTAATTATAATTCCATCGAATTCGTTTCTGGCAGTTTGAATAATATCAACAATTTCTCCTTCAACATTCGATTGTTTCATTTCAAGAGTTAAATTTAATTCTTTTGATTTTTTCTTACAAATATCCTCTAGGTATTTATAATCTTTGCTACCATATTGTGATTGTTCTCTTTCACCTATTAGATTAAGATTAGGTCCATTAATGATTAATATTTTACTCACGAAATCCTTATAATCTATGAATATTAAAAATAAAATAAAAATAACTGTAAATGGCAAGCAAATACAAATAATTCCTAAATTTTCACTGAAGAGCTTGATTACAAAATTAAAAATGCCACTAAATAAAATAGCTATAGAACTAAACAAAAAAATTATAGACAAAAAAAGAATTTCTAAAATTAAACTAAAAAAAGGAGATAAAATAGAAATTGTTCATTTTATTGGTGGTGGATAATGATTGATAAAAAATTTAAGATAGCAAATAAGATTTTTAAATCACGCTTAATAGTTGGTACTGGAAAATATAAAAGTTTCAGTGAATGCGCTAAAGCCATTAAGACTTCCGGTGCAGACATAGTTACAGTTGCAGTTAGAAGGGTAAACATATCTAATAAGAATAAAGCTAGATTGATGGACTATATTGATCCAAAAAAAATAACATACTTACCAAATACAGCCGGATGTTTCACTGCAGAAGATGCAATTAGAACTTTAAGATTAGCACGAGAAATAGGTGGATGGAAATTAGTAAAATTAGAGGTATTGGGTGACAAAAGAAACCTTTTTCCTGAAATGATTGAAACTTTAAGATCTACCGAACTATTAACAAAAGAG
>CABYIV010000018.1 GCA_902519255.1 uncultured Pelagibacteraceae bacterium
TTGAATAATCATTTCTTTCATTATTCTATTCTCTTCAACTGCTCTACCGGTTAACTCAGCTAATCTCTCATTTTCTTTAGCTAGCTGTAATTGATCAAATAATTTTTCTAGCTCTGGATCAATAGGTAGACCCTCTATTTTTTTGCTAATATTATTTTGAATTACTTTCGTTAATGAAATACTTACTTGGCTGTCTTTAAGTCCATTTTGTTCATTAAACTCTAAATTAAAGTTTAGACCAAAATCATCAGTATTTTTGCTGATATTTAAACCAGCTTTTACTGCTAAATCATCATCCATATAATGGGCCATGTCTTTTCTTTCACCGTCTGCAACAATGTCAATTTTTTCACTCAAAGTTTGATTTAAAGATAGGCCTGTATATGGTTTAAGTACGAATCCATTTTCAAAAGATTTTGAATATTCAACATTAAATCCACCTGATAAGACTTGATCCACAGCATCATCAACAGAAAGATCCCCATCTGTAAAAGATGTTAGATAAGTTGGAAGTCTTCTTAGACCATATTTACCATCTACTTCAATATTTAAACTTTGACTATCATCAATTTCTAATTGTCTAGAAGCTTTGTAATTTACAGCAGCAAACTGACCTAGATTTTCTTTTGAAATAGTTTGTTGTGTTTCAGTTTCAAGATCCAAATATTTATTTTGAGTTAACCCAATAATTGAAACAACAGAAAATTTAAATTTCTCGTAATCAATTTCTTTTTTTAAACCAATAGCTAAATTTTCACTATCTAAAGCTTCTCCATTATTAAATTTTGCTTGCTGACTAGAATAACTTAAAAAAGGTGTAAAATTATCATTTTCAATTTTAAAGTCTCCAGTTACACCATGTGTTTCATTTTTATAAATATTGTCTCTTTTTTTAACAGAATAATATCCACTAGATTTTTTTTCTTCTGAAACCGAATTAAAAAAATCATTTAAATTAGATAAAAATATTTCAGATCTATATTTTTTATTATGGCTATCAATATCTAAATCTTCACCATAAACATATAAGAAACCATTAGACTCCGAATTATCTTCATCTGGATCACCGTTGATATCCAATATTTCATAAGTATCATTTCCACAGAGATTATCTGTAATTATCATATTCGTTTTGTTATGAATTTCTATCTTTTGATCTTTTGAAATACTACAATCTAATGTCATTGTGGTAGTTGTACTATTTAATTCAATTTCACCAATATAAGTACCATCGCCTTTAGTAATTATTTCTAATCCTGTGTTATTTGAATTTGCCATAACAATAGAATTGTCACCTCCTGAAATAGTTCCTGAATTATTAATCGTTAAGCCATCAAAGTTTTTATTAGCGTGATAATCTCCAATTTTAATTCCATCTGCATCACCATTAATTGCGCTAATTGTTCCAAAATTGTTTAGAACGACATTTTCACCAGCTTCCACAGACGTTGAGTCGTTCCCAAATCCAATTCCAAAGTGATTTTGATTATTCTCACCTGTTGATGTAATCGAACCATAATTGTTTATAGTAAGATTTTTTGTTCTTCCAGCTCCAATACCAGCTGTTGATGATTTTATTATTCCAGTATTGTTGATAGTTGTTCCACCAGTGTTTCTAGCTATTTGTATTGCCGGTCCAAACGCCGAATCTATAGTTCCACTATTTGTAATTGTATGAGCATCGTCACTATCTCCTTGTCTATCAATAAGAACTGTACCTGTATTAGTACCTGTATTTGTTGAGCTGATTGTTCCTGAATTTATAAATGTAACTCCAGAGCACTCTCTACAATAAATAGTATTTCTATCTGAAGTTATTGTTCCACGATTATCTATTGTAATATTTGATCCATTTTCAGCTAGTATACCATATCTACCTGCACTCTCGATTGTTCCTCCCTCATAATTTATAATTTCACTATCTGTAAGATATTTTGCGATAATTGGGTTATTACCTGATGTAGATTTAATTGTTCCTCCATCATAGTTATAAATTTTAACACCTCGACTTCGTGGGTTTCCTCCTCCTCCAGTGCCTAGCAAAATTGTTCCTTGTGTTGCACTAATCATACCGTGATTATGCAATATTAGCCCAACTGCAGTAGAGCCCGAGGATGATAAACTAGATTGACAATTATCGTTATTTCCAGCCTTATCACACCAACCAACATTTCGACCCTCAATCGCATTTCCTGCTTCAGCGCTAATTGTGGCACCCGCATTATTTGTGATTGTTATATTTTCTGCGTAATCTATATAAATTCCTTCATTATTGTCTGAGTTGATAGTTCCATTATTAGTTATTGTTGTATTTAAAGATGATTGAGCATGAATTGCTTTTTGTTTATTAGTTCCATCTTCTGTTTGGATTGTTCCATCATTTGTAATCTGAACTCCAGTTTCATCCTCTAGATCAACAGCCTTATGGTCATTGTAGGTAATAGAACCAGCAGAAGTAACATTTAAAATATCATCATCTGCACAAGCCAGTTGGTTTGTTGATGCACTAGCTATTGTTGTTAAACAAGGACCAGCATAACTTATGGAACTAAATAAAAAGAATAAAATTATACTAAGTAAAATCTTTTTCATAAATGTCTATTGATTAATAGTTCTGTCTCCAAGAACTTCTATAACTAGATGTTCCACCTGCAGCAGCTTCAATACTAACTAAGTCTTTTATGCTTCCAGCAGATTGACCAGCAATGTTTGCAAACAGCTTACCTGCAAAAACTACAATTTTGGATAAAACACCTTGTCCAACATATTTACAAGTATCTCCTCTTCTCAAATTTTTAAGATTAGATGAGAAATTTGTTCCACATTCATCATCAACTCCACAAATAAATGCATCACCTAGACTACATTTATTAACTGATGATGTTGGTTGATAAATTGGAAAATATACCAACCCACTTGATACTGTTGGTTCAGCTGTAACTTTCTGAGATTTATCTAATTTTATATACCAACCAGTGTCAGTTGATGTTGGACATTTATTACCTGTTTTGTCTTTTGTAGTATTTTTACATTTCGTTAAATCAGCAGCTTTTTTAGGAACCGCTACATCTCTATATTCTGGATAATGAGGATCTCTAATACCAATCATTAAGTTGTCTGTACCATTGCTTGTATTTCCTATTCTCTCGTAATCTCCTGTTCCAGCATATAACCACAATGAATTAGTAGTTTGTCCAATTGTTGCGTCCATAGAATGATACATATATCTACCATTAGTTTGGTTTGAACCTGCTTTAAATAATGTTGTGCTATCATACATCTTTAAAGTTTTACCTGTTCCATCATTTCTATTATTCGTTAAATTAAACTTAGTAATTTTTCCTTCAAGATCGCTGATGTAGACAAGCGCACCTCTAAAATCAATTCCTCTTGCGGTATCTGCTGTAATTACAACTGGTGAACCTGGTGTTGAATTAACGATATCGTTCGTCAGCATATCCTCAATATCTATTCTTTTTTCAAGTTTACCTGGGAACGTTGTATCCTCAAGATTAACAATTGTTAAATTAGAACCAACACCTGAATTTTGAACACCGTATCCTCCGCCCATAATTGCAACATAAATATCATCCTCTAAATTATTATCACCAGGACCTTTATTTGGCATTCTTATAATTCTAGGTGACGACCAAGTTCCACCTAATTCACTATAATCGTATTCAGGTTGGCTTAATACCCCAGTTTGTGCAGAGCCAGGCTTAATATGTAAAGCCATATTCGAACTACTTAAGGTACAAGCTGCATTTGGATTGCTTGCACATGGATCTGCTCCATAAAATTTTAATGTTTTATTTATTAATGTGATCTCAGTTGCTGGCTTTGTTTGAGCTTGCCCACCACTAGGTGGTGCAGGTATTGTGATTGTAGAGGCCTTCACTGTAAAATTAGTAAATGGTTTGTCGTCAATTAATATTGAAACATCTGATTTACTCAAATTAGGAACATCTAAAGTCCAAACATTGCTTTCCTGACAATCAGTTGATTGATCGCTTTTACATGTTAAGTCACCTTTATTATTCGAACTTACAGTAATAGACTCAAAGAAACTTGCTAAATCATAAATCTTTTTGATGTAATCATAACTTGAGATAGTTCCATTATGATCCATTACATGGACTTTAGTTTGAATACCATCATTAAGCACAGAATATAAATGCATTGGTGCATCTCGATCTGTAATATCTAACACAGAAAATCCTGCACCACCTCTACCATATGGAACCATTAGTATTGTGTGCCATTCTTTTTTGCTATCGTAAGGACCTTTATAAAACATATCATGCGCGGTAACAGACCCATCGACACCATAAATAGCATTTGAACCACCAACACCACTTCTATTTAAATTTACGTTAACCATATTTGGCATTGATGATGCAATAAATGGTGGAACAAATGCCCAAATTTCTTTACCAGTCTTTCCATCAAATGCATGAAGCATGCCGTCATTTGCGCCAACATAAACTGTTTCTTTTCTTGAAGAATGTTTTTGTGCAAATGAAGAATAATTTTTCAAAGATCTCCAATAAGCTTCTTGATTTCTTCCTGCAAAAGCTGTTTCAGCTGATGGTTTTGAAACCACTACTAATTCTGAATGGTAAATATCTCCAAGAGGGTTAGGTCTTGTTTCAGTTAAATTACAATCACCATCATAATCAAAATAATCTTGTCCTCTAACAAACTGTATTAGGCCTTTAATGTCATCTTCATTATCATTTTGAACTGAGGAAACATTCTTACATCTTTGTGTATTAGTAGGGTTATCACTTTTACTATGATAATTTGGCACTTCATTATTTGTATGAGTAAATAACTTGTCAATATCCTGGTAATTTGATGTTACCCAATTATTTAAATTACCATAACCAGAATTTGCAGATGTGTTTGGAAGGTGGGTCCAAATTTTTCTGTCATCTGTATTTCTTTTTTCTAATAATTCAGCTGCATCCCAATTCTTTTTACCAACAACTCCATTAGAGTCTATGGCAGTACTTTTTAAGGTTCCTTTCCACTCTTTATTTTGTTCATAATCAAATTGTGCTTGATATAAAGATCCACCTTGTTCAATTGTTGCTGTAATTGCAGGCGCAGAGAAAGATAATTTTTGAGCAATAATTTGTGATATGGCAGCTTTTAATTGTGTCTTTAGAGATTGAGTGGTTCTTGCTACAATAACGCTATTAGTTCCACCTGTTTGTGCCATCCTATTAAAGTTTCTTACACCATTATTTGATAGTCCTGTTCCATAAGCTACAGTAAATGTTTTTATTTTGTGTGAATTTAATAATTTTGATACTCTCCTCGCGGCACGGTTGTGATTATACCAATCTCCATCACCTATAACTAAAACATAACTATTCTGACAAGTTAAGTTTTTATCTATTGGAGACAAAGTACTGTGCAAATAATATTCTTCTGCTTGTTTTGCCCAGTTATCAGCATTCGTTCCTCCACCAGGCTGAACGGATTTAATTATCGAATTGATTTTTGCCGCCCCTTGTTTATGAGCTCTTACTTTTATACAGGCTCTACTAGTGCAAGGCGTGGCCCTTCCATTAGTTATATCGCCAGTCCAAGATCTAAAACCAGACCCATTATTATCCCACGACCAGTAACCAAATCCAAAATTTACTCCTGCTGTTAAAGAACTATCTGTAACAATTGATTGAATAGCTTCATGGGCACCTGTCATTCTTGTTCCAGCAGAGCCTCCAAATTCTTTGTCAAAATTTAAGTCAAGATCAAATGCATTAACACTTTGTTTATAATAACTGGTACTTAATACTCTGTTATTGGTTTTATCTACGGTTACACCCCATGGACCATACATTCTGACATTACCAGTCTTTGATGCATTTCTTCCGTATCTACCAATATTTTTTATTGCAGTATAACCATTTCTTGACGTGTTTAATGTAACTTTAGTAACTCTATGATTTCTCCAATCACTACCATATAAAATTAATTCATTTGATGGATGATGATCCATTCCATATGAGTAGTACCAATTACCAACATAAGATCTGCTAGAATAGTTTGTATTTATGCAACCATTACTTCCAATGGTGTATCTATAAATGTAACGACTATAATGCACATAATAATTTTCTCTTTTATAATCTGCAGTCTGACCATAATAACGGGCGTAAGAAGATAAATTTCCGCTCCAAGAGCAACTTATTTTTGAAGGAGTTGCTCCAGATATATTATAAGTCAACATACCTCGATATCCTGTTGCATATAAAGTGTTTTGCGCAATGGAAATATTTCTTGGATAATTTAAGAATTGGTTCCAATCACAGCTACCGCTTGTAAGATCAATTCTAAAAACTCTGTTTTGATAAAAAGAAGCAACATACAATTTATTGTTATGTACTTTCATATTCAATGGGTAATAAGATCTACAATTACCACTTCCTCTATAAGTACCACTACTTGCAAAGCTAGTATCATTACTCTTTGTTGAATAAGTAAATTTTTTTATTCCACGTATCCAGTATTGACCAACATAAACATCGCCACTACTATCTGTTGCAACGCTATAAGGATAAGAAAAGCCAGCTCCGCTTGTCATTCTAACACTCATACTTCCAGATTTGTCTAAAAGGATTAATACATTAGCTGGAACATCAGATATTCCAGAACCAGGTGGTAAATTTTTTGCAAAACTATTATTTGAAAAAAAAGATAAAATTAAAATGATTTTTAAAATTAAAAGTTTTAATTTCATAATTATTGTTCTTGCTCCATTTTCTCTAATTCAACTTCAAGATCATAGTAAAATTTACCTAATTTTTCGTCGTATTCTACAGTTGTAATCATTAATTCTTCTTCAAAAAGCTC
>CABYIV010000019.1 GCA_902519255.1 uncultured Pelagibacteraceae bacterium
GAAATGATATAAAATTAAAATTATTAGTAATTGATAATAGTTTGGATACATCTGATAATAATGAATTCAAAAATATTCTAAATAAAAGCGTTATTGATTATAAAATTATTAACCACAAAAATGATGAATATAAGAATAAAATTCAATTTAATAATAATAAAGAAACTTTTGGCAACCTCTCTAGCTTATTAAAATGTTATGAAACAGCTAAGTTGAAAGTTAAAGATTTGGTCTATTTTGTTGAGGATGATTATATTCACGAGGAAAAATGTCTTGTTGAAATGATCGAAACATATGAGAGATTGTCATCACAATTAAAAAGAGAAATATTTATTTGTCCTTCAGATTATCCATACTTATACACAGAAATTGATCAATCAAAAATATTTGCTGGCAGTAATCGACATTGGAGATCTATAAACAAAGTTTTATGTACTTTTTTAGTTTCAAAGGAACATCTGTCAAAATATTGGGATAATTTTAATAAGACTTGTTTAATTAGAAATGATCCATTTGAAAAATATATAAATGAAATATTTAATAAAGAAATATGTATATCGCCTTTAAAATCTTTGGCAGTTCATATAACAAATATTAATTCATCATATGGTTTATCGCCATATATTAATTATATGAAACTATGGAAAGAAAATGAAAATGTCTAAAATAACACAAAAAAAGGCACCAAATTTTAAATTACCTTCTACAAATAATGGTTATTTTGAATTAAATAAAATTAAAAGTAAATATAAAGTTTTATATTTCTATCCAAAAGATAATACACCAGGTTGCACAATTGAAACAAAGGACTTCAATTCTCTACTTTCACAATTTAGAAAACTAGACTGTGAAGTTATCGGTATTTCTAAAGATAGTATGGAAAGTCATGAAAAATTTAGAGATAAATTTAAAATTAAGTTTGATTTGGTAGCAGACGTAAAAAAAGAAGCGATTAAAGCATACAAAGTTTGGGGTAAAAAAAAATTCATGGGTAGAGAATTTATGGGATTAATAAGAAGCACATTTTTATTAAAAGATGACAAAATTATTAAAGAGTGGCGTTCAGTAAAAGTTAAAGACCACGCAAAAGAAGTGTTAGAATTTTTAAAAACGGTTTAAAAAAAGGCCCCGATTAAGGGGCCTTTTTGATTTAACTTAAGGGAGGGAGTTAAATTTAGTCTCTTATTGCGTAAGCTATTACACCAGTCTCAGTTACGTCTGTACCTTTCAGTTCAGCCTCTTTACTTAATCTGATACCCATAGTGTTTTTCATAATTGCCCATACAATGTATGAAACTACAAAAACAAATGCGTTGATCGAGATTACACCGATTAACTGTGCACTAAAATTTGCGTCAGAGTTTGTTAGTGGAACAGCTAATGTTCCCCAAACTCCAGCAAATAAGTGAGCTGGTATTGCACCAACAACATCATCAATCTTAAATGAGAATAATAGTTTTGTTCCAAACACTACTATCAATCCACCGATTGCACCGATGAATATTGCTGCTATAGGTGCTGGCGCTAATGGTTCAGCTGTTATTGCAACTAATCCACCAATCGCACCGTTAAGCATTTGAACTACATCAGTTTTACCATACATTAATCTAGTAATTACTGCTGCTGCTAAAACACCACCACACGCTGCTAAGTTTGTATTAATAAATATGTTTGATACGGCTACTGCATCATCGAAAGTTCCCATAGCAAGCTGTGAACCACCGTTGAAACCGAACCAACCTAACCATAAAATAAATACTCCAACTGTTACTAAAGGTATAGAAGAAGCTGCAAATGGTCTCATTGGTTTTGCTTCACCTGATTTAGCAAATCTTCCTGTTCTCGCACCTAACAACATTGCTCCTGCTAATGCTGCAGCACCACCAGTTGAGTGTACAAGAGTTGAACCGGCAAAATCAGAGAAACCTAAAGCGGCTAACCAGCCACCACCCCACTGCCATCCCATGACAATTGGATAAATGATTCCTGATAAAATTGCTGCAAATAAGAAGAAAGGCCATAATTTAATTCTTTCTGCTAACGTACCAGATACAATTGATACTGTTGTTGCACAGAATACCATTTGGAAATACCAATCCGAACCGTCTGCATATCCTGTATCAACAGCACTTGCATCAGACCACGGAGTGAATGTTCCTATATAGCCACCTTCTGGAATTCCATATGCTAGGTTATAACCTACCATCCAGAACATAATTCCAGCGATAGAAAATAATCCTATATTTTTTGCACAAATTACAGATACACTTTTTGAAGTTACCATTCCTGATTCTAGCATCGCAAATCCGCAAGCCATAAACATGACAAGAAAACCACAAACTAAAAATAGAAATGTATTAAAAATAAATCCAACTTCTGCAGAGACTGTAGATTCGGCGTAACCTACACTTGTCATATTCAGTAAGAAAAACAAACTTACTAAAGGACCGACAAGTTTTTTTAAATGTTTAGTCATTTAACCTCCATTGTTAAAAAGAGGTTCTTATAATTTTAAAATAAATAAAAACTAATGATTGTTGTTAAAAATAGATATGCAGTTTTTGCATGTAGAAACAGCCTTTATCAAGAATTTTAGCATTCCTGATAAAGGCTGTTAAATAAGATTTACTTGTTAAATACTTCTTTAAGTGCTTTAGCAGGTAAAAACTTTACCTTTTGAGAAGCAGCGATTTGGATTTGCTCTCCAGTTCTTGGATTACGTCCAATTCGGGCTTTTCTTTTAGCCACTTTATATGTACCAAAACCTGCAATCTTTACAGAATCGTCGTTTTTCAACGCATCTAGTATAGTATTCGTAATAGTATCAAAAGTACGCTCTGCATCAGCTTTACTTTGATTTAACGAACCAGCTAGCTTTGCTACTAATTGTTTTTTGTTCATTTTAGCTCCGGTTTTAAAGGTTTATGAAAACTATACTTAACAAAATCATTGATAATTCAAGCTTTTTTTTAGTATATATTTTTTTTTGAACAACAATATATAGTGGTAAAAAAAGTCAATAAATACAATGTTTTTTTAGCTATTAAAAAAGCCTTAAAATAGGCCTAAATCTTTAAGGTCGTTAAATGTTGCGAAAAACATCAAAGATAACAACAAAAACATTCCGATTCGAAAAAAACCTTCCTGTGTTTTTTGACTTAAAGGACGACCTAAAACTTTTTCAAATGCATAAAACATCAGATGTCCTCCATCTAATAAAGGTATAGGAAACAAGTTAATTAGTCCTAAACTTATAGAAATATATGCCATCATACTGACAAAAGGTATAATTCCAAATTCTGCAACTTGGCCAGAAATTTTAGCAATCCTAATTGGACCACCCAATTGAGAACTGTCCCCTGCTCCTGTAAACATTGATCCAAGATATTTAAGTGATGAAGTTGTTACAAAATAAACTTCATTAAATGATTGAAGTAAAGCTTGTGCAGGTCCAAGTTTTTTGTGTGTTATTTGATTGTTATAAGGACTAAGTTTAATGCCTACCATCCTTTTCTTTAATTTGTTTCCTAATTCATCAACGCTATCAACAAAATTTGGCTTTACTTTTAATATTATCTCCTGGTCATATCTTGAAACTTTAAAATCGATAAATTCTGATGTTGACATTGCTATTAATTTAGAAACATCAAGAATACTCTCAACTTTTGTATTATCTATTTCAATAATAACATCATTTTTTTGCATACCGGCAACTTCTGCTGGACTATCTTTTAATACTTCATCAATTACAGCTGGTGTAAAATCTTTACCTGCAAACATGTATATGAAAGTAAAAATGACTAAAGCTAAAATAAAATTAGCCAATGGTCCTCCAGCAACAATTAAGGCTCTTTGGTAAAGAGGTTTTGTTACAAACAATTTGTGTTGGTCTTCTTTGCTATATTTTTTTAGTAGTTCCTCTTGATCTGCTTGTGAAAATACATTCCTATCTCCGAAAAATTTTACATAACCGCCTAGTGGTATCCAACAAACTTTCCATCTTGTCCCTGATTTATCGTTCCATCCAAATAATTCTCGACCAAAACCTATCGAAAAATCTGTTACACCAACACCATATCTTTTTGCAAAATAATAATGTCCATATTCATGAATGAAAACAACAACAACGATTAATACAATAAATGGTAATATAAAATTGAGCATTTATTAAATTATACAATAATTAGGTTTTAAATAAACATCAATTATTTCAATTTCCATGCAATTATTGGTGATAAAGTTGCCGCAATAAATGAACAAAATAAAAGAGATTGAGAAATATACGATGGTGCTAAATCCATTGGCAAAATTATTCCAAATAGTATTGATTTAGAAAAATCAGGACTTGGAAAAAATAATAGTCCTGCAATTAATCCTATTAATATAGAAACATAAGCATTTTTTTCATCATAAGATTTTGAATAAAAAGTATAAAAAACACTTAGAACAGCCGCACAACAAAATAAATCTGCTATTAAGAATAAATAAAGAATACTAAATCCTTTTGATGCTACAAAAAAAGCTATGACCGAAAGAAAAATAACAAATTGTTTTGAGATATTTAAATGATTATTTTTTAAATTTAATACTTTATCTGCATCGACTATTACCAAACTTGAAATAGCATTTATTAAAGTATCAATACTACTTATTGTTAAAGAGATAGCTAAAATTATTACAATGACTGAAAATATTATTAAATTTTCTTTTAATAAAATTGAGAAAAATGCAAGATCAGGTATTACATTAGTATCTTGAGAGACAGCCACTAAACCACTAAATCCCATAAAAAAGACTATTGGTAATATTATTAAAAATGAAAATATTAAACTTTTTTTTAAAACCTCGTAATTTTTTGCAGCGTAAACTCTCTGCCAATTACCTTGATGAAAAAGATTAGTTGCAGCAACAGCTATAAAGAAAGTTAAACCAGCAGTATAATTTGGGAGATAACTAAAACTTAACAAATGCGGATTATTATTTTTAATAATTTCAAAGTTAAAATCGTTTGTTTCAATTGAGGTAATAAAAATTAAACTAATTATTAAAAGTGCTGTAAATACAAAAAATTGAATATTATCTGTAATTAAGGATGCTCTTAAACCTCCATATAATGTGTAAAGTAACGAACATGATATTACTATTAAAGAGGTAATCCACAACTCAGTACCAGATATGTAATTAATTAAAAAAGCTACAGCAGTAACTTCAGCAATTAAAAAGATTGTCATATAAAAAATGGAAAAAACTAAAATAAATTTATAAAGATTTGGTCCAAATCTTAATCTTATTATTTCAATAATACTTTTGCCTTGCGGATAACTAGTTCTAAATTTTTTACCAAGATAAATTAAAATAAAGAGTGGAAATGCAGTTCCTAGTGAATAACCAATCACTGCACCAATTCCTCCCCATGTTGCTGCTGATGCCGGTCCAAATAAAATCCAAGCACCAAGTGCTGAAGCAACAAGACTTGTTGTTAAGGATAAAGTTCCAATCGAACGGTTTGCAACTAAATAATTATTAAGTCCTTTAAATTTTTTTGAAAAATAAATTCCAACAAAAACAAATATTAAAGAAATTGAAATAATTAATATTATTGCTGATGATTGATTGATTATATTTAAATTATTCATTTTCCCTTTCTGAATTACCGGACAGGTTCTAAGGGTATTTCTCAGCCTTCTGGCACCCCATTTGCAACTTATTTCAAAGATTAAATGAAATCAATTATTAACTTAGCGCTACTAACAAGAATTAAAGCGTAAATGATATTATAAAATAAATTTTCCTCAATTATTTTAAGTAATTTGTAACCTATAAAAATTCCAATAAGCGCTAGGGGAAAGAGAGTAACTGATTGATATAAAGTATCAAAATTCATCATAGATAAATAAACATACAGAGGAAGCTTAATTAGATTAACACAACTAAAAAAAATAATTCTTGTGCCAACATAAATTTCTTTTTTCATTCTTAGTGGAAGCAAATAAAGACTTGTTGGGGTTCCTCCCGCATGAACACAAAAACTTGAAAAACCAGCAATGGATGAACAAATAGCCCCTTTAAAAAAGTTTTTTTTTGCCGGTATAGTTTTTTCTTTTTTAAATAGAAAATAATGACCAGAAAATAAAAAACCCATTATTCCAACAATTAACTTAAGCAAATCCTCAGAAAAATAAGTAAATGTAAATGAGCCAATTATTATTCCAATAGCTGCAAATGGAACTATTAATTTAAGTGTTCCAAAATCAAACTCTCTTCTAAATCTATAAACTGCAATAATGTCTGAAAAAATTAATATTGGTAAAATAATTGCAAGTGCTTGATTTAATGGCATTACTACTGTCATTAATGGAACTGAAATTAATGATATTGATCCACCTAAACCTGATTTAGCAATTCCATATAATACGATAGCTGGAACAACGCTAACAAAGAATAATTAAACAATCTCCAGTCGCTTTAAAGTTAACTCCTGCATCATAACAATGTTTGAAACATGTAAATCCTGCTGCGCCAGGTTTTTTATGCATTTTAATATCAATACCACCCATCATTCCATAACCTCTTATGTTAT
>CABYIV010000020.1 GCA_902519255.1 uncultured Pelagibacteraceae bacterium
TTTGATCCTTTCGGCGCAGCTCATAGTTCTACTTCTATTTCAGCTGGACTCGGTATTGCAACAGCAAATAAATTATCAAATAAATCAAATCAGGTTATTGCAGTTATTGGTGACGGTGCAATGAGTGCAGGGATGGCATATGAAGCTATGAATAATGCCGGAGACTCAAAGACTAAAATGATCGTAATTTTAAATGACAATGATATGTCGATTGCAAAACCAGTTGGTGCAATGAAATCTTATCTTGCTAAAATTTTTTCAGGTAAGATTTATTTTAGTTTTAGAGAAACAGTTAAAATGATTATTTCATCTTTTTCTAAAAGATTTAGCAAAAAGGCTGGGAAGGCAGAAGATTTTTTGAGATCAGCTGTCACAGGTGGTACATTATTTAATTCATTAGGTTTTTATTATGTTGGTCCAATTGATGGCCATGATTTAGATGTGCTATTGCCAATTTTAAAAAATGCAAAAGAAAGCAATCACAATGGACCAATACTAATTCATATAAAAACTCAAAAAGGCAAAGGATATAGTTTTGCTGAAAAATCTGATGATAAATATCATGGTGTAACAAAATTTGATGTTCAAACTGGTGTTCAACAAAAATCAACAACTAAAGCTCCAGCTTTTACAAAGGTATTTGCAAATACATTAATAGAGCATGCAAAGAAAGATAGTAAAATTGTGGGAATTACTGCAGCTATGCCATCTGGAACAGGAATGGATGCTTTTGGCAAAGCTTTTCCAAATAGAACTTTTGATGTTGGAATTGCAGAACAACATGCCGTTACTTTTGCTGCAGGTTTAGCCACAGAAGGTTATAAGCCTTATGCAGCAATTTATTCAACATTTTTACAAAGAGCCTATGATCAGGTAGTTCATGACGTTGCAATTCAAAGTCTACCAGTAAGATTTGCAATTGATAGAGCTGGTTTAGTTGGTGCAGATGGGGCTACTCATGCAGGTGCTTTTGATATTACATATTTATCAACCTTACCTAATTTTATTGTTATGGCAGCAAGTGATGAAGCAGAATTAGTAAGAATGGTTAATACTTCAGTAGATATTAATAATAAACCTTGTGCATTTAGATATCCAAGGGGAAATGGAGTAGGTTTAGAATTACCCGATATCAACGAAACAATAGATATTGGAAAAGGAAGAGTTATAAGAGAAGGAAAGAAAGTTGCCTTAGTAAGTTTTGGAAACAGATTAAAAGAATGTTTATTGGCCGAAGAAAGTTTAAAAAAAATGGGAATTAATCCAACAATTATAGATGCTAGATTTGCAAAACCTCTGGATGAAAATCTGATATGGCAAATTGCAACAAATCATGAAGTGCTTATTACGTTGGAAGAAGGTTCTATCGGAGGTTTTGGAGCCCATGTAAATCATTTCTTAAATGAAAAAAATTTATTAGATAATAATTTAAAATTTAGATCAATGATTTTGCCTGATAAATTTTTAGATCAAGATAAACCAGAAGAAATGTATAAAGAAGCTGGTCTGGATGCTAAATCTATTGAAGCAAAGGTTTTAGAAACTTTAAATTCTAAAGTTATAATCAAAAAAACGAATTAATTACCGCATTGAGCTTTATTCATTAAGTAGTGATCAAGAATAACGCAATGCATCATTGCTTCACCTATAGGCACTGCTCTAATACCTACGCAAGGATCATGTCTACCTGTGACTGAAATTGAAGTATTTTTTCCAAATTTATTAATTGTTTTTCTTTGAGAAAGAATTGATGAAGTCGGTTTTACTGCAAAAGAAACTATTATTTCTTGACCACTAGAAATTCCCCCAAGAATTCCCCCAGCATTATTTGATTTAAATTTTGTTTTTTTTCCTGTCTGAGACATTTCATCAGAATTTTGTTCACCGGAAAGTTGAGCGGAGTTCATTCCCGATCCTATATTTACCCCTTTGACTGCGTTAATACTCATCATAGCTGATGCTAAATCCATATCTAATTTAGAATAAATTGGAGCTCCTAATCCAACAGGTACACCTCTTGCTCTTACTTCAATAATAGCCCCGCATGATGAGCCAGCTTTTCTTATTCCAAGTAAATATTTTTCCCATAATTTTAAAACTGTTTTATCAGGACAAAATAAAGGGTTATTTGTAATGAATTTGTCATTCCATTTTTCTAAATCACATCCTAGTATTCCTAATTGTGTTACGGCTCCAATTACACTGTACTTTTTCCCAATAATATTTTGCAAAACTTGTTTTGCTATTGCCCCTGCTGCTACTCTTGAAGCAGTCTCTCTTGCCGACTGTCTGCCTCCACCTCTATAATCTCTAATTCCATATTTTTTAAAATATGTGTAATCAGCATGACCAGGTCTAAATTTATCTTTAATATTTTTATAATCCTTAGACCGCATATCTTTATTGAAGATAATCATTGAGATAGGTGTACCAGTTGATTTGCCCTCAAATGTTCCTGATAAAATTTCCACTTTATCATCTTCTTTTCTTTGAGTTGTGAATTTAGATTGACCAGGCTTTCTTTTATTTAATTCTAACTGAATGTCTTTAATATTAAGCTTAATATTTGGAGGGCATCCATCAACAACACATCCTATTGCCGGTCCGTGAGACTCACCCCATGTAGTAAATCGAAAAAATTTTCCAAATGTATTAAAAGACATTATATTATTATATAAATTATTTTGGTTAAATTATGAACGAAAAAAATTCTTTGGGGTTAGATAAATGCTTTCTAGATCTCGATAATCCAATACTATTATTCACTGAATGGTACAGAGAGGCAAAGAAAACAGAAATAAATGATCCAAATGCATTAGCTCTAGGCACTATTAACGAAAAAGGTTATCCGAATGTAAGAATGGTATTGCTCAAAGATTATGGAGAGGATGGATTTGTTTTTTATACTAACTTTAATAGTAATAAGGGAAAGTCTATAAAGCAGAATCCAAACATTTCTATGTGCTTTCATTGGAAAAGTTTACTCAGACAAATTCGAATAGTTGGTACTGCTGAAAGAGTTTCTGATGAAGAAGCTGATAATTATTATAAATCCAGAAGTTACGGAAGTAGAATTGGTGCATGGGCATCAAATCAGAGTTCAATTTTAAAAGATAGAGAAGAGCTTAACCAATCTATAAAAAAATTTAAAGATCTCTATAAAGATGAAAATAATGTTCCAAGACCTGATCATTGGTCAGGATGGAGGTTAAAACACCACGAAATTGAATTTTGGTTAGATGGTGAAAATAGAATTCACGAAAGATTAAAATATATTAAAGAGAATAATGATTGGAAAAAAATTCTCTTATCACCTTAAAATTTTCTATTAATACTAAATGAAGTTAAATTTTTGAGTATAGTTTTTTCTTCACAATCTTGAAATATACTTAATGAATTTGATGCTAAACTTATATAGTGTTCCGCTTTTTTGTAACACTCATTAATTATATTATATTTTTTTACCAATGTAAGCACATAGTCAAATTGTTCTTTAGATCTGATATTTTGTTCAAATATTTTTTTTAAAACTAATTTTTCATCTGAAGATAATTTTTGATGTAATAGAATAATCGGGAGAGTAACCTTGCCCTCAAAGAAATCTTTCCCTATCTCTTTACCAAACATTTTTAATTCCGAGTTATAGTCAAGTGTGTCATCTGCAATCTGAAATGTTAATCCAAGGTTCTTTCCATAGAATTCTAGTGCATCTTTAAATTTATTGTCTTTATCAGTAATTATCGACCCAACTTTTGAAGATGCTGAAAATAAAGCTGCAGTTTTAGAAGAAATTATATTCAAATATGTATCTTCTAACATTTCAGAGTCACCTTTATGTTGTAATTGCAAAACTTCTCCTTGAGCAATAGTTGATGATGTAGAAGATAAAAGTTTTAATACTTCAATACTTCCATCCTCAACCATCATTTCAAAACATCTACTTAATAAATAGTCCCCAACAAGAATTGATGACTGATTTCCCCAAATTTTATTTGTAGTTTTTTTGCCTCTTCTTAAATCTGCGCTGTCAATTACATCATCATGCATAAGAGTTGCAGCGTGTATAAGTTCAACACATGCAGCTAGGTTCACATCTCTACTACCTTTTGTATATCCACACAATTTAGCACACTCCAAAGTAAGCAATGCTCTTAATCTTTTACCTCCACTAGTCATGTGGTAAGCTGTCATTTCTTTAACAAGCTCAACTTTACTATCTAATTTATAAGAAATTTTGTCTTCAACTAAACTTAGTTTTTCATCAACAGAATTTACTAAATCTGTATACGCATTAGTTATTTGCTTTTTTAATTGAACTACTGAACCCATAAATTCAAAATATTACATTAAGTTTATTAATATACTTATCAATTGACGCACCTAATTCTTCAACTATAAGTAGCTTTATAATTAAGTAAAATTTTTATAATCATTTGTATGTTTTCATTTTTTAAAAAAAAAAAAATTGTTAGTCATTTAAGACTTACCGGCGTCATAGGAAATGTTGGAAAGTTTAAACAAGGAATAGAATATTCCTCTCAAGAAGAAATGATAAAAAAAGCTTTTTCAGTAAAAAAAGCAGAGGCTGTTGCAATTTCGATTAATTCACCAGGTGGTTCACCTGTTCAATCACATCTAATATATAAATTTATAAGAGAACAGTCTAAGAAAAACAAAAAAAAAGTAATAGTTTTTGCTGAAGATGTTGCTGCATCTGGAGGCTATCTAATTGCATGCGCAGGTGATGAGATTTATGCTAATGCAAGTTCTATAATCGGATCAATAGGAGTAATTTATTCTTCTTTTGGTTTTAAAGATTTAATTCAAAAAATAGGTGTTCAAAGAAGGGTTTATACAGCTGGAAAGAATAAAAGTACTCTAGACCCTTTTTTAGACGAGAAAGAAGAGGACATTCAAAGATTAAAAAATATTCAACTGGAACTTCACCAAGAATTTATAAATGTTGTAGAGGAAAGTAGATCAACAAAATTAAACAAAACTGATGTTGAACTTTTTTCTGGAGAATTTTGGTCTGGCAAAACATCTTTAAAACTTGGTTTGATAGATGGAATAGGGAATGCAGAACAGATAATGAGAGAAAAATTTGGTGAAGATGTTGAAATTAAAAAATTTGAAAA
>CABYIV010000021.1 GCA_902519255.1 uncultured Pelagibacteraceae bacterium
TGCAATAGCCAATGATAAATGAACAGTTTTTGATAATGATTGTAAGATCGAAGTCATCTATAAGATGATTTTATATTATTTTTCTATAAAGATTAAGCGGTTTTTTTAAACTTTGTATCTAATAAAGGCTTTAAAAATTTACCTGTATAGCTATCTTTCACCTTTGCAACTTCCTCGGGTTTGCCTTCAGCAATTATATTTCCACCTTTAACACCGCCCTCGGGTCCCATATCTACAATATAATCGGCAGTTTTAATAACATCTAAATTATGCTCAATAACTACAACTGAATTACCCGTTGCAACAAATGTGTGTAAAATTTCCAAAAGTTTTTTTATATCATGTTGATGCAATCCAGTAGTTGGTTCATCTAATATATACATTGTTCTCCCTGTAGATCTTTTAGATAATTCTTTAGCAAGCTTTATACGCTGAGCCTCTCCACCAGAAAGAGTTGTAGCCTGCTGACCAATTTTTATGTAGCCAAGACCAACTTTCTTTAACGTTAAAAGTTTAGTTTTGATGTTTGAAATATTTTCAAAATACTCACACCCTTCATCAACAGTCATATTTAAAACATCTGCAATACTCTTATCTTTGAATTTAATCTCTAATGTTTCTCTGTTGTATCTAGTGCCTTTGCATTCATCGCATGTTATGTAAACATCAGGAAGAAAGTGCATTTCGTAAGTAATTACACCATCTCCTTCACATGCTTCACATCTTCCACCCTTTACATTGAAAGAAAATCTTCCAGGTTTATAGCCTCTACTTTTTGCTTCAGGTAAATTGGTAAACCAGTCTCTTATAGGACCAAAAGCTCCAGTATATGTAGCAGGATTTGATCTAGGAGTTCTACCAATAGGTGATTGATCAATATCTATAACAATTAATTCTATTCCTTTAAATCCTCTAAATGGCTGAGGAATTTTTCTAGACTTATTATTATTCAAAGTAAGATTTAATGCATTGTATAAAGTTTGAAGTATCAAAGTAGATTTACCACTTCCAGATACACCAGTAACACAAGTGAAACTACCTAAAGGTATTTTTAAATTTACGTTATTTAAATTATTTCCCGATGCACCATTGATTTCTAAAAATCTACCATTTTTTGCAAGTCTTCTATTTTTTGGAATAGGTATGAAACTCTTATTTGATAAATATCTTCCAGTAATACTATTATCATTTTTTAAAATTTGCTCATAGGTACCTTCCGCAACAATTTCTCCACCTTTATTTCCAGCTTCAGGTCCTAAATCTATTATATGATCTGCATTCTCCATTGTTTCTGTATCGTGCTCAACAACAATAACAGTATTACCTAAGTCTCTTAATCTTTTTAATGCATCTATAAGCTTAACATTATCTTTTTGATGTAAACCAATTGATGGTTCATCTAAAACGTATAGAACTCCAGTTAAACCTGATCCTATTTGTGAGGCTAGCCTAATCCTTTGTGCTTCACCTCCAGATAATGTTCCAGACTCTCTAGATAAAGTTAAATAATCAAGACCAACATTTAAAAGAAAATCTAAACGTTCATTAATTTCTTTTAATATATGTTGAGCAATTTTAATTTGTCTTTTGTCTAATTTAATTTCTAAAGATTTAAACCATTCCTTAGCATCAAATATTGATTTTTCTGTAACTTGGCTTATGTTTAATTCATTTATTTTAACACACAGAGCTTCATCTTTTAATCGATAACCATTGCATCTTTCACATTTTGTATCAGATTGATATTGAGCAATCTCTTCTCTTTTCCAATCGCTATCTGTTTCTAAATATCTTCTCTCTAGATTATTGACAACACCTTCAAAGGTTTTTTTGTGCGAATATTTTTCATAACCATCGTCATAAGTAAATTTAATTTCTTCATCATCAGATCCATACAAAATTACATCCTTAATTTTTTTTGGTAGTTTTGACCATTTATCATCTAATGAAAAACCATAATGTTTAGATAAAGATGCTAATGTTTGGGCGTAATACATTGATGTAGATTTTGCCCAAGGTTCAATAGCACCATCTGCTATAGATTTTTTTTCATTTGGAACAACTAAATTTGGATCAACATTTAATTTCATTCCAATACCCTCACATTCTTCACAGGCTCCATAAGGACTGTTAAATGAAAAGAGTCTTGGTTCAATTTCTTCAATAGTAAAACCACTTTCAGGACAAGCAAATTTGGTTGAGAAAATTAATTTTTCAATTTTTCTGTATTTTTTTGGAAGTGTTTCATTTTCATATTCAACGAAAAGTAATCCATTTGCTAAATTAACAGCTGTTTCAACACTTTCAGCTAATCTGTTTCCTAATGAGGAATTTATTACAATTCTATCAACTAAAATTGAAATATCGTGTTTAAGTTTTTTATTTAACTCTGGAACACTTTCAATATCATACAATTGGTCATCAACTTTAATTTTTCTAAATCCTCTTTTTTTATATCCTAATATATCTTTTTTATATTCACCCTTACGTCCTCTTACGACTGGAGCGTATAAATATATGGTTGATTTTTTTGGTAATTCTTTAATCTTATCAACAATTTGACTAATAGTTTGAGAAGTAATTGGTTTACCTGTAAATGGAGAATAAGGTATTCCAGCTCTTGCATAAAGTACCCTCATGTAGTCATATATCTCAGTAACGGTTGCAACTGTTGATCTTGGATTTTTAGAAGTATTTTTTTGTTCTATTGAAATTGCTGGACTCAAACCTTCGATTAAATCCACATTTGGTTTTTTCATTTTGTCTAAAAACTGTCTTGCATATGCAGATAAACTTTCAACATATCGTCTTTGACCTTCTGCATAGACAGTATCAAATGCTAATGATGATTTTCCCGATCCAGATAGACCTGTTATTACAACAAATTTGTCTTTAGGAATCTCTAGTGAAATATTCTTTAAATTGTGCTCTTTTGCGCCCTTAATAAGTATCTTTTTAAGCATAATTTTAGTTGCTTTAGATTAATAAAATTAATATTCAAGCCTATTAATGTTATAAATAACATTTCAAATATATAAATATTATGGCAGGAAGCTTAAATAAAGTACTTTTAATCGGTCGATTAGGCGCAGATCCAGAAGTTAAACAAATGGTTAACGGTAAAAGTGTAGCAAGATTGAGCCTAGCTACTAGTCAATCCTGGAAAGATAAAAATACCGGTGAAAAAAAGGAAAAAACTGAATGGCATAGAGTAGTTGTTTTCAATGAAGGACTAGTAAATGTAGTTCAACAATATTTAAAAAAAGGAGCACAAGTATACGTTGAAGGACAACTGACTACTAGAAAATGGAAAGATGAACAATCAGGTCAGGATAAATATTCTACTGAAATTTTAATTCAAGGATACAATTCATCATTAACAATGTTGGGTGGAGGAAATCAAAATTCAATTCCATCACAAGATAACAAACAAAGTTTTGATGATAGTTCTATGGCTCAAAACGAGCTAGATGATGATATTCCTTTCTAAATAAATGCAAAAAAACGAAGTAACTAAAGATTTAAATATCAAACCAATCTCAATGTATGATGAAATGAGCTCATCATATTTATCTTACGCAATGAGCGTAATAATTAGTAGGGCACTACCCGACATAAGAGATGGACTCAAACCTGTTCACAGAAGGATTTTATATGCAATGCACAAAGGTGGTTTTGATTGGTCAAAACAATTTAGAAAATCTGCAAGAATTGTTGGAGACGTAATTGGTAAATATCATCCGCATGGTGATCAAGCTGTATATGATGCATTGGTTAGAATGGTCCAAGATTTTTCAATGAGTGTTCCTTTAATTGATGGTCAGGGCAATTTTGGTTCAATCGATGGTGATCCACCTGCAGCAATGAGGTATACAGAAACAAAACTTGCAAAAATATCTCAATTTTTGATTGATGATATAGAAAAAAATACTGTCTCATTTAAAAGTAACTACGACGAAACCGAGCAAGAACCTACAGTGCTGCCAGCTCAATATCCTAATCTTTTGGTAAATGGAGCTGGAGGTATCGCTGTTGGTATGGCAACTAGTATACCACCACATAATCTTGGTGAAATAATTGATGGAACTTTAGCTCTTATTAAAAATAAAGATATTAAAGTTAAAGAGTTAATGAAGCATATACCCGGACCTGATTTTCCAACTGGTGGTGTTATTATCGGTAAAGATATTATTCGAGAAGGATACAAAACAGGCAGAGGCTCTTTTAAAATTAGGGGTGAAATAAATGTAGAAAATCTTAAAAATGGTAAAGATAGATTGGTAATTACTTCAATACCCTATCAAGTAAACAAATCCAACTTAAATGAAAAAATTGCAGAATTAGTTAGAGATAAAAAGATTGAGGGTATAAGTGACATAAGAGATGAATCTAACAGAGAAGGTATAAGAGTTGCTATAGATTTAAGAAGAAGTGTTGAACCGGAGACAATCAAAAGACAACTTTACAAATATACATCTATTGAAACTTCATTTGGTTTTAATTCATTAGCCATTGTTGATAACAAACCTAAAACATGTTCATTAAAAGATTTTTT
>CABYIV010000022.1 GCA_902519255.1 uncultured Pelagibacteraceae bacterium
GTCTTTTGGAACAGAGGAAATAACATTTTTTTCTCTAATAAATGATAATAATTTTTTTTTATCAAACTTAACCTCAAAATCAACCTCATAATTGTTGTTTACAAATTTTTCATTTGTTATGGAAAAATTATCAATCAATGAGCTAATTTTATTGTTTGGTATATCTTTAAATAATTTTTTATCTTTACTTTCTACAATTTTAAAAATTAACGTTTTAAATCCTTTTTCAAAACCCTTATTTATTACTTTATCTTTATTAAAATTTATATCGTATTGTTCTTTAATTTTAATATTTTTAACTATGTAATTATCTGCAAAAACTATAGCTGTGGAAAACTTGATAAAAACTAAAATGAAAAGTAAAAAAAAAAAGTATAAGTAAATATTAATTTTATTTTTGATTAAAAACATAATTTAAACATGAGATCGAAAAATTTTACATATGAGAAAAGTGGCGTAAGCATAAAAAAAGCAGATAAATTTATTAAATTTATATCCTCAAGTACAAAAAAATCAAAAAAAAGTGGTCATTTTGAGAATATTGGGGGATTTGGAGCACTTACAAAACTGCCAAGTAATTTAAAGAATCCATATCTTGTGACTAGCACAGACGGAGTTGGTACAAAAATTGAAATTGCAAATCAGCTAGGTAAATTTGATACAATTGGGGTTGATCTTGTGGCTATGTGTGTAAATGACATTATAGTTCAAGGAGCAAAACCTTTGCTTTTTTTAGATTATATATCAGTCGAAAAAATCGATACTAAAAAACTAAAAAATATAATTAGTGGAATTATTAAAGGCTGCAAATTAGCTGACTGTGAATTAGTTGGTGGAGAAACTGCAGAAATGCCTGGAACATATTCTAAAGGAAAATTTGATATTGCAGGTTTTTCTTTAGGCCTAGTAGATAAAGATAAAATATTATTAAATAAAATTAAAGAAAAAGATTTAGTACTAGCAATACCTTCCAGCGGTTTACACTCAAATGGATATTCTTTAGTAAGACATATTATAAAAAAAAAGAAAATTAATTTAAAAAAAAATTCATTTTTAAAAAAAGAATTATTGGTACCAACAAAAATATATGTAATGCATATACTAGAATTAATTAAAAAGAAGTATTTGAACGCTTGTGCAAATATTACAGGTGGTGGCCTAAATGATAATATTAAAAGAATAATACCAGATAATTATTGCGCTGAAATAAATTTAGAAAAAATAAAAACATTAAAAATATTTAGATGGCTAAAAAGTCAAGGAGTTAGCGATCAAGAAATGTTAAAAACATTTAATTGCGGTGTAGGTTTTTGTTTAATAGTAAAACGTTCAAACTACAAAAAAATAATAAGATGTTTTCCAAAAAAATTTAAACCATATGTTATTGGAAAAATTACAAAAAATTCAAAAAAAGTAAAGTTGAGTGGAAAAGTCATCTGGTAAAAAAAATACTGCAGTATTAATAAGTGGTAGAGGCAGCAATCTAAGATCATTAATAAAATATTCAAAAACAAAAAAATCTTTAATTAGAATTGCGCTGGTTGTTTCTGATAATTTTAGTGCAAAAGGATTAAATTATGCAAATAAATCCAATATTAATAATATCGTTATTAAATATTCTTATAGAAAAAGTTTTGAAGATCGTTTGTTTAAATTATTAAGGAGAAATAATGTTGATTTGATTTGTTTGGCTGGATTTATGAAAATACTTTCAGGTCAATTTATAAAAAAATTAAATAAAACTATACTTAATATTCACCCCTCTCTTCTGCCAAAGTATAAAGGGCTAAATACACATTATAGAGCAATTCAAAATAAAGACAAATACTCTGGAGCTACAGTTCATATTGTGAATGATAAAATAGATTCAGGTAAAATTATATTACAAAAAAGAGTAAAAATTCTAAAATCAGATACTAGAAAAAGTTTAGAAAGAAAAGTTTTAAAAATTGAGCATAAAATATACCCGAAAGCAATAATTAAATTATTATCTAATGATTAAAAAAAAAATCTAATTCAATCTTAGCATTTTCGGGGCTATCTGAACCATGAACAGAGTTTTTATCAATTGAAATACCGTATTTTTTCCTCAAAGTGCCCTCCTCTGCATCTACTGGATTTGTTGCCCCCATTAACTTTCTATTTTCCACAACTGCATTTTCTCGTTGTAAAGTCATGACAACAATAGGACCTGATGATAAGTAAGTACATAAATCGTTATAAAATGGTTTGGATTCATGTACTTTATAAAATCTTTCGGCTTCCTCTTTGGATATATGAATTTTTTTTTCTTTTATTATTTCAAATCCTTTATTTCTAAATTCCTGCTTAATTTGATCTTGCAGATTTCTTTCAACCGCATCTGGTTTAATTATCGATAGAGTTTGCTCAATATTACTCATAGTTATCTTCTATTAATTTATTTAACAATCTTACTCCATACCCGGTTGCACCACCAGAGTTAAGCGCTCCTCCATATTTTGAAAATGCCATGCCAGCAATATCTAAGTGAGCCCAAGGGGTTTTATTTATGATGAACCTTTGCAAAAATTGTGCAGCTGTTGTCGAACCTGCTCCACCTACATAATTAATATTTTGCATATCTGCGTTTTTTGAATTTATTAGTTTATCAAAGTTTTCGTTTAAAGGCATTCTCCAAAGCTTTTCTTCAACACTTTCACCTGCATCAATTAGTTGTTTAGATAATTTATCATTATTTGAAAATAGACCTGCGTATTCTGAGCCAAGAGATACAATGATTGCTCCAGTTAATGTTGCTAAATCAACAATAAATTGTGGCTTAAATTTTTCTTCTGTAAATGTTAAAGCATCTGCTAAAACTAATCTTCCCTCAGCATCAGTATTTAAAACTTCAATTGTTTTTCCACTATAAGATTTTACGATGTCTCCTGGTCTTTGAGCATTTCCACTTACCATATTTTCTACGAGACCAACCACTCCAACAGCATTAATTTTTGATTTTCTTAAAGCAAGAGTTTTCATAAGACCAACTACAGTAGCAGAGCCTGCCATATCATAGGTCATATCTTCCATAAATTTTGCTGGTTTTAAAGAATATCCTCCAGTATCGAAGCACACTCCCTTTCCAACAAATCCTAAGGGTTTAGATTTACTTTTCGTACCTTTCCATTCTATAGTTACTAAATATGAACCTCTGACACTTCCTTGGCCTACACCTAATAAAGCATTCATACCCATTTTTTTTAATTTTTTTTGATCATATACAGTAACTTTTAATCCAAATTTTCTTAATTTAACTATACGTCTTGCATATTCATCTGGATGTAGAACATTCCCTGGCTCTGATACAAGGTCTCTAGTAAGAAACACACCTTCTAAAAGTGAATTTAATTTATTTCTTAATAGATTTGTTTTTTTTGATTTATGTCCAACTATATATAAGTTTGTTGTTATGTTTTTTGATTTATCAGTTTTATAAACATTAAATTCATACGATTTAAGTTGCGCACCATGTAAAAACTTCTCTAATTGTATACTAGTAATTTTAGATAAATTTGTTTCAAAAAAGGATTTTTCAATTTTATTATTCTTTAGAAAAAGGAATAAATTAGATCCAAGCTTCTCGTAATCTAAAGAAGATTTAGAGTTCATACAATTTACTAAAATATATGTTTTGTTATTTAAATTTTGAATCAGAAATTTTGTCTCTAAGAATAATTTATTATCATATAAAGATTTATTTAGAGATTTAACGATTTTGTTTTGAGTTGTTTTGTCCTTTATTAAAATAACCTGATTATCTTTGGCTACTTTGGGTACTTTAGTTACAAAATCTAATTTTAGCTTCATTTTTTTGAAATATTTAATAGATAATGTTGTATATTTATTAAATTTATAATTTCAATGAATAAATTAATATTTCGTAAATTATCTTATGATATTTTTGGCTTTTTTTTACTGTCATCATTATCTATCACATCAAT
>CABYIV010000023.1 GCA_902519255.1 uncultured Pelagibacteraceae bacterium
ATATTTTTATCATCTATAATTGCCTTATTAAGTGTTATTCCAAGTTTATTGAAAAATTCAAAATCACTTTCTTCACAAATTCCTTTTGGACCTTACATAATAATTGGAACATTGGTTTATCTTTTTTTTGAAAATAGCTTTAAATCACTTTTATTTTAAAGATTTTAATGACAAACCGTCCCTAGAACTATTTCTTTAAAAATGTTTAAGTATTCAAATATGAGATATTGTCTAATATTGTTATCTTTAATTATTTATAATCAATTTTCTTTAAATATTAGCAAAGCTGAAGATATAACAATTTCATCTAATCACTCTAGTCAAATTGTTATGTCAAATAACGACACACTTACTGTTAATGCTGATGTTACAGTTGATACAAGTGCAGCAGAACCTGTAGAATTAGAAGGCCATTCTTTTTCAACGAGCTCAACTACCATAACTAATAACGGCACAATTATTGGAACGACCAAAGGAATTGAAGCAGATCAATCTACAGATTTTAGTATAAATAATTCAGGAACAGTATCAGTTACTGATAATGCTAATAGTCCTGGCTCGGCACTTTCATTGCAACAATCACGGGGCACTGTATCTATTGTAAATAGTGGAACAATAGAGTCTGAACGTGCAGATACTATTAAATTACACCCTTCTTTTGGTACTGTAACAATTAATAATTCTGGAAGTATTACTTCTTCAAAAGATAGAACAATAAATTTTGGTCAACATGCTAATGCAGGAACAATAACAAATTCTGGCACTATTTCAGGAAGAGCGAATACACTTTACATATATTCATCAGGAACTGACAATTCCGCTGGCACTATTACAAATTCTGGGACGATCAGTGCAACAGGAGGAAACGGCTTTGAAATTAATAATGTAAACGAAGTTACTATTACTAACACAGGAACTATATCTGCTACAGCAGATGCAATTTATAATATTGGCGAAAATAGTTCTAATGGAAACATAATTGTAAATAAAGGAACAATATCAAGTGGTTCAAGCAATCATGATTTAATAGTGACAACAAATGTAGGTCTTGAATCACTAACAAATGATCAAGGAGGAAATGATGCTTTGAAATTGGAAGGCTATCTTCCTGTAAATTATGTCTTCCTAGCAAATAGCACAACTGATTATGGAAAGCTAGCTGTTGATAGTCAAAATGGTGCAACTACTTTTAGTATTAGTACAGACTCTGCTTTGTCAGCTGGAACATATACGTCTGTAATAACAGGAGTTTCCTCTAGTAGATTTACTGCTGGCTCTACAGGAACAGTAACGGTAACAAACGGAAAGTTCAATTGGACACTCATAGAAACATCTTCAGGAAGTACGAATTGGAATTTAGTTGTTACAAATTTTGATAATGATGCTCCAACTCTATCATCTTCAAGTCCATCTGATAATGCAACAGAAGTTGCAATAAATGCAAATATAGTTCTCACTTTTAGTGAGGCGGTTGATGCTGAAAGTGGAAATATTACTATAAAAAGAACTTCTGATGACAGCACTATTGAAACAATTGATGTGACTGGAGCCAAAGTCAGTGGTAGTGGTTCAACAGTAATTACAATTAATCCAAGCACAGATTTAACGGCTGATATCGATTACTATATTTTAATAGATGATACTGCTTTTGATGATATAGCTGGAAATTCTTATGCAGGCATATCAAGTACAAATGCTTTAAATTTTTCTACAAAACCTGGTGAAATTTTTAATGAAACTGTAAAAACTCTTACAAAAAATCAAACCGTAGCTGCTATAAATTCTTTAAACCAGTCGTTAAATAGAATTTCAGGAAGGATGAATTATATTAGATCTACAAATAATAATTCCTCAAATCAAAATATTAGATTAGCAATGAATTTTGATAATCAATTATTAGCTCAACAAATAAATTCACTTTCGGCAAAACTAATTAAAAAAGAGAAAAAGACAGAAAAATGGGGAGTTTGGAGTGAAGGTAGTATATCATTTGGTAGAATAGGGCAGAAAGATGGGAATTTAGGTCAAGATATCCATAGTGATGGAATTACTTTTGGAATCGATAAAAAAATAAATGAAGATAAGACAATTGGTTTTGCAATCAATAAATCATGGCAAGAAACTGAAGTAGGTAGCAATGAAGCAAATATGGATGCTGCCACAATAAGCATTATGAATTACACAAGTTTTAAAATTGAAGACAAAAGATTTTTCGAAATGGTTGCTGGCATTGGAGAAATGGATATAGATTTAAGTAGGGATGTTACAAGTGGAAAAAATAAAGGAGATAGAAAAGGAAACCAACTCTTTGGAAGCTTTACTTACTTGTTAGAACCTGATGTTGAAATTGTAGGTAGAAATTTAAATTATTACACTAGACTCGATTTAGGATTTACTCAACTAAAGGCATATACTGAAACAGGCGATGGAACTGCAGTAAGTTATAAAAAACAAAATGTTAAAAGCGCATCATTATCCGCAGGTTTAAATTTAAGTAAAATTATTGAGAATAATATAGGTATACTTGAACCATCTTTAAAATTTGAATTAGGAAAAGATAAAACAATTAATTCGGTATCAGAAGCTTATTATATTAATAATTCCTCTGAAATTTTTAGTAATGCTATAGGAGATCAAAATTCAGGGCATTTATTGTTGAATTTAGGAATTGGGGCAAAACTCAACAATAATTTAACCATAAATGCATCATATGAACACTACAGAAGTAGTGATGATGCTTTTAATAATAATTTTTCAATTTATTTAAGAAAACCTTTATAATTAAAATTATGTTTAAAAGAATAATTGCAGATATATCAAAAGTGATTGTAGGAAATGATGAGAAGATTAAATTAACTCTAGCTGCAATTATCTCTGAAGGAAGTATTTTAATTGAAGATTATCCAGGTTCGGGAAAAACTACTTTTGCTAAAGCCATAACATCATGCTTAGGACTAAATTTTAAAAGAATTCAATTTACATCAGATTTATTACCAAGTGATGTTCTTGGATTTAATATATTATCAGATGAGAAGCTAAAATTTCAAAAAGGCCCTATTTTTACAAACATTGTTTTGGCAGACGAACTAAATAGGGGTAGCCCTAAAGCTCAAAGTGCATTTTTGGAAGCAATGGAAGAAAAAAATGTAACCATAGATGGTGAAAGCTATAATTTACCAGAACCATTTTTTGTTGTTGCAACGCAAAATCCTATGGATACATCTGGAACAAGTTCTTTGCCAGACTCCCAATTAGATAGATTCATGATTTCTTATTCTTTATCAGAATTAAACGATGAAGAAAAAATTGTGATGCTGAAGAAAAAAATTAACATAAATCAACAAAAATCTGAAAGTATAGATTGGCATAAAATAAAAGAAAAAAAAAATGCGATAACTATTAAGGATGAGATTTATAAATATGTAGTAAGTATTGAGCAAAGAATTAAAAGCCTTGATCAAAAAATATATGTTTCTGCAAGATGTTTAAAACAAATCATTGATTTAGCTAAGGGTTGGGCAATCATTAATAATAGAGAATATGTTACTCATCAAGATATCAAGGATACAATTCCTTCCATTTTAAGGCATAGAATAAGGTTTTTAAATCCAGACGAAAAAATCGAATTTGTCAATAAAGAGATCCTTGAAAAAATTGATTTAAGTTAATGCCAGTTCTATCTCTAAAAAGATTTAATCAAATAAATTTTAGAAATTTCTTAAAATTAAGAAATAATTCAAAAATATATATCTATCCAAATTTCAATGGCATTGGCCTTTCGTTATTTAT
>CABYIV010000024.1 GCA_902519255.1 uncultured Pelagibacteraceae bacterium
GATGATGTTTTTTTTGATAAAACCAAAAAATTAGTTATTTCTGTTGATACTTACAATGAGGGTATACATTTTTTAAATTTTAATAAGCCAGATCTTGTTATAAGAAAAATAATAAGATCATCTATATCAGACATTTATGCTAAAGGGGTAAAACCAAATTATTTCTTTTTAGCTGGATCAGGTAACAAAAAACATTTTACAAAAAAAAATATGTCATTATTTAACAAATCTTTATCCAATGAACAAAGTAGATTTGATATAAAATTATCAGGCGGCGACACTACATCCTCAAAAAATCTAAGCTTTACAGTTATATCTTTAGGATATTCAGATAAAATTGTTTATAGAAATAAAGCAAAAATTGGAGATGACATTTATTTAACTGGAAATGTAGGTGATAGTTACATTGGTTTAAAGGCTTTAAAAAAGAAAATTAATTTAAACTCAAAACAAAAAAAATATTTTATTGATAAATATTATTCACCTAATCTACCTATAAATTTTAGTTTACATCTTTTTAAAATTGCAAACTGTTCTATGGATGTATCAGATGGATTGATAATTGATCTGAATAAATTAATAAACGAACAAAAACTAGGTTATTTAATCGATATAGATAAGATCCCTATATCAAATCACTTAAAAAAATTAATTAAACAAAAAAAAATGATGACATTAGACTATTTATTTAATGGTGATGACTATCAAATTTTATTTACAGCTTCTAAGTCAAAGAGAAGATATATAAAAACTTTATCCTCTAAAATGAATCAAAAAATTTCTATTATTGGGCAAATTAATACTAAATCAAAAAATTACCTATTAGATAATAGGAGAATTCCAATAAAATACCTGAAATACCAAGGTTATTCTCATATATTCTAATAAGTTAAATATTGCCTTTTATAATCTTTTTTGTAATGTCCGCATTTTAAAAAATAACTAAAACACTTATTTAAGGAATTATATGTCTGTAGATACCATTTTATTATACACAATTTTTGCTGGAATATTATCCATTGTATATGGATTTGTAACAGGATCTTCAATTTTGAATGCGAGTGCGGGAAATGCAAAGATGCAAGAAATTGCTTCTGCTATTCAAATAGGTGCAAAAGCTTATTTAAACAGACAATACAAAACTATCGCTATAGTTGGTGTTGTAGTTTTAGTTATTATTAGTTTTGCATTTTCAATATTAGTTGGAATTGGATATTTAATTGGTGCTGCATTATCTGGTATAGCAGGTTACGTTGGAATGTTAGTTTCTGTACAAGCAAATGTGCGAACTGCCGAGGCTTCAAGAAAAGGTTTATCTCAAGGACTTTCAATAGCTTTTAAATCAGGTGCAATTACAGGTATGTTGGTTGCCGGTTTAGCTTTATTATCAATTGCAGTTTATTATTACATATTATTATCAGCAGGTGTAGATGAAAGAGAAATTGTTAATGCATTAGTAGCTTTAGGTTTTGGTGCTTCATTAATATCTATTTTTGCAAGATTAGGTGGTGGAATTTTTACTAAAGGTGCTGATGTTGGTGCTGATTTAGTTGGAAAAGTAGAGGCGGGTATTCCTGAAGATGATCCAAGAAATCCAGCTGTTATTGCTGACAATGTAGGTGACAATGTTGGTGATTGTGCAGGTATGGCTGCTGATTTGTTTGAAACGTATGCTGTAACTATAGTTGCTACAATGGTTCTTTCTTCAATATTTTTTGTTTCAGATTTAAATATGATGGTTTATCCTTTAAGCATAGGAGCAGCTTGTATATTAACGTCTATTGTAGGTACTTTTTTTGTAAAACTAGGAAAATCAAAAAATATAATGAATGCCTTATACAAAGGATTTGTTGCTACAGCTATTTTATCTCTAGTTTTACTATATCCAATAACAGATTATGTGATTGGATTAGATACTAGATATTCTGTTAATGGAGTTTCCTTTAACGGTATGAGTTTATATTATTGCGGAGTAATAGGTTTAATTATTACAGGGTTGTTAATATGGATTACTGAATATTATACTGGAACAGATTATAGACCGGTTAAAAGTGTTGCTGAGTCATCAACGACAGGTCACGGTACTAATGTAATACAAGGTTTAGCTATATCAATGGAGGCTACTGCTATTCCAGCAATAATAATTGTTGCTGGTATTTTATTAACAAACTCAATTGCTGGCTTATTTGGAATCGCTATAGCAGTAACGACTATGCTCGCACTTGCAGGCATGGTTGTGGCATTAGATGCATATGGTCCTGTAACTGATAATGCTGGTGGGATTGCAGAAATGTCAAATTTACCAAAAAATGTGAGAAAAACCACTGATGCCTTAGATGCAGTCGGAAATACGACTAAAGCAGTAACCAAAGGTTACGCAATAGGTTCAGCTGGATTAGGAGCATTAGTTTTATTTGCTGCATATACAGAGGACATTAAACATTTTTCTAAAGAAGCAGGCTCAAAATTAGAGGGAATAGTTGTAACATTTGATTTATCAAATCCTTTTGTTGTAGTTGGTCTATTAATAGGAGGAATGCTACCATATCTTTTTGGTTCTATGGGAATGCAAGCTGTTGGAAGAGCTGGTGGTGCAGTAGTTATTGAGGTTAGAAGACAGTTTAAAAAAATTCCAGGTATTATGAAAAGAAAAGCAAAACCTGACTATGGTAAGCTCGTTGATTTGTTAACTAAAGCAGCAATAAAAGAAATGGTAATACCATCTTTATTACCTGTTTTGTCACCAATCGTACTATATATGATTATACTGCCTATTGGTGGTCAAGTAGCTGCGTTATCATCTGTTGGAGCTATGCTGCTTGGAGTAATTATAACTGGATTATTTGTTGCAGTTTCAATGACTGCAGGTGGTGGCGCTTGGGATAATGCTAAAAAATATATTGAGGATGGAAAATTTGGAGGCAAAGGCTCTGAAGCTCATAAAGCTGCGGTAACAGGCGATACTGTTGGAGATCCTTACAAAGATACCGCAGGTCCCGCAGTTAATCCAATGATTAAAATAACAAATATTGTAGCGTTGTTACTATTAGCTGTCATAGCAGGGTAAATACTCGCTATCTATTTCTTAGTGGAGCATTAATTTTTTCTCTTAAAGAACTAAATATTCCATAAAATATATCATCGTTTTTAAAGTCTTTGGTAGTAGTTTTTTTTAGATATTTTAGATCGTTCATATCCTCTAAATTTAGTAACTTTTTATTTTTTAAAATACCGGAACTACTCAATTGAA
>CABYIV010000025.1 GCA_902519255.1 uncultured Pelagibacteraceae bacterium
TATTTTGTTGATAACAGTAACACTAATAACTTTAATAATTCCAATTGTGTTTGTGGTTATTATTCAAAAAACTAAATTTAAAACTTCAGAATAATTTTTATTCAGCTTTATAGCCAAATTCTAAACAAGCATCAGTTATTGAATGATAAAGAGATTCACCAAAACTTCTTAAAGCGAATATTCTTACTTTTCTTGGATTTGAACTAATAAAATCAATAGTTATTGTAATTGCATGAAAAGCAGAATTAGAACATTTTCCTTCATCAAGGCCATCTAAATTTAATGGACAACCTTTTTTCAATACTTCATCTACCAAAGAACCTTCTAATTCAAGTATTGTTCTTGAATGAGATAGATCAGTTAATGCAAAATCATCATGACTTAGGTTTTCTAAAATAGATTTTTCTATTTCTTTATTCTTTGAAACGACTAACCAATTATCAGGTCCCATCCATAAAATTCTTGTATTAGGATTTGAAGATACCAAAAGAGTCTGGGGTAAATTTAAATTATCTATTTTTATTTTATCAATACTAATTGAAGATTTTTTATATTTAACAATCTGATAAATCAAAATATCTTTGATTTCTCTAATATTTATTAGCTCATCTTTACTATCGTGATTGCCAAACAATCCATGTTTATGAATATTTTCTAGTGCAGAAACATTTTTCATGATCTAACTCTTTTTCCTTCAGGATCAACATAATGAGAAGAAATAACTTCTACTTCAATTGATTTATTTTTTAATGGTGATACCGCAAAAAACTTTTTACCGATCATATTTTTTCCATCTTTCATAATTGCTAGTGAAAATGGATTATTATTTTCTACACTCCAACAAGAAGAAGAAACATGGCCAAGTTTAGGGTTTGGTAATTTTGCATTCTGATCTTGGACGATATGAGATCCTTCAGGAATACTAGACTTTCTATCAATTGGAATAAGTCCAACAATTTTTTGTCTGCTCTCAACATTAAATGCTTCTCTTCCTAAAGAATTTTTGCCAATAAAATCTTTTTTCTTTGAAACTAATCCATTTAATGAAACATCTGATGGGATTGTTCGGCCATCTAATTCTGGTCCTGCAACGTGTCCCATTTCAATTCTTAATGTTGATAAAGCTTCAGTTCCGTAAGGCTGATTTCCAAATTCTTTTCCTACTTCCATCATTTTCTCCCACATGAACATGCCATGATCTGATTTGACATTAATCTCATATGCAAGCTCACCAGAAAATGAAATTCTAAAAATTCTTGATGGAACACCAAAAAATTCTGCTTCTTTATAGCCCATAAAAGGCAAAGCTTCATTTGATACGTCTAAGTCTGGATATAATTTTGATAACATGTCTCTAGATTTAGGTCCAGCAATTGCAGCCCCTGCCCATTGCTCAGTTGTAGAGACAACATTTACGTTTAATTCTGGCCAAACAATTTGAAGATAATATTCTAAGTGAGACAAAACATTTGCAGCTTGTGCAGTTGTTGTTGTCATATGATAATGATTTTCTGAAATTCTTGTTGTTGTTCCGTCATCCATGACAATTCCATCTTCTCTAAGCATTAATCCATATCTTGCTTTTCCAATAGGTAATTTCATCCAAGCATTTGTATAAACTCTATTTAAAAATTCAGCTGCGTCTGGACCTTTAATATCAATTTTTCCTAATGTTGTTACATCGCATATACCAACATTCTCTCTAACATTTTTTGCCTCTCTCTTTGAAGCTTCAAATAAAGTTTCATTTCCTTCTTTATAATATCGAGGTCTTTTCCAAGCACCTGCATCAACAAATACAGCATTATTTTTCTCATGCCATTCATGCATTGGAGTTTTTCTAGTCGGCATATATTCCATACCTACTTCACGACCAACTATTGTCCCGATTGTAATTGGTGTGAAAGGTGGTCTAAATGTTGTGTGTCCCACTTCAGGAACTATTTTATTTTCTATATTAGATACCAACTGAAGACCATTTAAATTACTTGTACGGCCTTGATCTGTTGCCATTCCAAGAGTTGTATATCTTTTGACATGTTCTATTGATCTGTAACCTTCTCTTAGTGCGATTTCTATATCAGAGACAGATACATCATTTTGAAAGTCAACAAATCTTTTTGGATTTTCATTTTTAGGTAGTGGCATACACCAAAATTTATCATGAGCACCGTATTTTTTTTCATTTACATTTGGAATTGCAATTTCTGTTTTAGTCTCTGTAATTTTTGTGGAAAGATTTGAACCATTTTCAAAACCATGTTTTAAACTTTCTTCTAATGTAAATGATCCATTTGCTGCACCGACTGATGTCTCCTGTTGTTTTTTCTTATCAGGAATAAATGCATCAATTTTTTCTTCATACTTAAGTTTATTTCCTGATTGTGATGCTAAATGAACAGATGGTGTCCAAAATCCAGACACGCAAATACAATCACATTCAATAGTTTCAATTTTCTCAAAAGAATTTTTATCTTTATTAAGTTTACCAATTTTTGCAGATTTAACTTTTTTGTATCCATTAGCAACAATAACACCGTGAGAAAATCTTATATCAATTCCTTTTGATTTAGCTTCATCAATTAATTCTGATGAATGTTTTTCCCTTGTATCTAATATAATTGGTTCAACATTATTTTTTTTGAACTCTAAAGCTGTTTCATATGCACTATCATTATTTGTAAATATTAAAGGTTTCTTTCCAACCAATACTCCGTAAACTTTCATATATTCTTTCGCAGCTGCTGATAAAAATATTCCTGGAGTATCATTGTTGCCAAACACAATTGGTCTTTCAATTGAACCGGTTGATAAAATTGTTTCTTTGGCTCTAATATACCAAAGTCTTTGTCTTGGGGTGAATTTTGATTTTTTCTCTAAATGATCACTAACTCTCTCAAACATTACAAGCATGTTATGATCATAGTAACCAAAAACTTGAGACCTATTTTTTACAGTTACATTAGGCATAGATTTTAATTCAGTAATTATTTTTTCTGCCCAATCTTTTCCT
>CABYIV010000026.1 GCA_902519255.1 uncultured Pelagibacteraceae bacterium
ACCATTATTAAAATTAGAGAAACTAAACAAAAATTTAAAACTTAATAATATTTTTTACAAAGATGAGTCGAAAAGATTTCATTTAAAATCATTTAAAGCTTTAGGTGGAGCATATGCTGTAGAAAAAATATCTAAAAGGAAAAAAAATATAATAATATCATCTGCAACAGCTGGGAATCATGGTAGATCAGTTGCTTGGGGCGCTCAAAGATTGGGTTTACAATGTAAAATATTTGTTAGTCAATATGTAAGTGAAGCAAGAGTAAAAGAAATTGAAAAATTTGGAGCTGATGTAATTCGAGTAAAAGGTAATTACGAAAACTCATTAAACGAGTGTAAAAAATTATCAAAAAAGAATAATTGGAATATTGTTCAAGATGTATCTACGAAGAATTATAGTTATGTTCCTTTGCTAACTATGGCTGGTTATTCAATTATGATTAAAGAAATTTCAAAACAAACTACGCATTATATTACACATATATTCCTTCAAGCTGGCGTTGGTGGCATGGCAGCAGGTGTAGTTGCAGGAGTTGCAAAATATTTCAAGAGAATTCCTAAAATAATAATAGTTGAACCTGATGGAGCTGATTGTGTACTTCAAAGCATAAAAAACAAAAGTTTAAAAAAAATTAAAATAAAAAAAGAAAGTATAATGGGTGGTATGTCATGCAATGAAATGTCTCTCATACCTTGGTATGTATTAAAAAAGGCTAGTAATTGTTGTGTCACTGTAAATGACTCAAAAGTTCCTAAAACTGTTGCAATGCTTAAAGACAAGAAACTGAGTAAAAGATCAATAATAGGTGGTGAATGTGCTACACCAGGAATTATCAGTCTTATAAGTCTCTGTAATAATCCTAAAACAAAGAAATTAATAAATCTTAACGAAAAATCTAACGTTTTAGTTATTGGATGCGAAGGTAATGCAGATGTAAAACTTTATAAACAATTGCTATCTAAAGGCAGAAAGTAAATTATATGTCAAAAAAAGCTGTTGTTTGGATAAGAGACGATTTTAGAATAAAAAATAATACTGCATTATCTTATGCAACAAATAATTACGATACTGTCACAGCATTATATATTTATAACAAGGAAAATTTTGATGATGTTAGAGAAGCTCAAAAATGGTGGGTAAATAAATCTTTAATTAATTTTAAAGATGAATTAATTAAATACAATATTGAATTAGAATTAGTATTTTCTGATGAGATAACTTTTTTTAGTAAAGTCAAAGGCAAACAAGAAATTTCTATATTTTGGAATAAAATATATGAGCCATCTCAATTAAAGTTAGATAATGATCTCATTAAAATTTTTGAAAAAAACAAAATACTTTCAAAATGCTTTAAAGGAAATGTTCTTAATGAATATAATAATGTTACAAAAGATGATGGAAGCCCTTATAAAGTTTATAGTCCATTTTGGAGAGTTGGAGAGGAAATTTACTTGGATAGTATCCCAAACAAAACATTAAAAGTAAAAAAAGTTAAGAGCAAAATAAAATTATTCAAAAATAATAATGTTCCAGATCAAATTTTACCAAAGAAAAATTGGTATAAAAAATTTGAAAAATATTGGGACCCAACAGAAAAACAATCCGAAAAATATTTAAATGAGTTTGTTGAAAATAGAATGTTGAAATATGGAGTTGACAGAGATTATCCAGCTATAAATGGTTCATCAAAACTTTCGCCATTCATTAGAAATGGACAAATACATGTAAGTAACATTTGGGACAAATGTTATAAATATAAATCAAAAAATATTAGTGTTAAAAAATATCTAAATGAATTAGGCTGGAGAGAATTTTCACATAGTTTAATTAATTATTTCCCTGAAATGCTAAAAGGTAATTTAAGAAAAGAATTTGATAAATTTCCATGGGATAAAAATGCAAAAAATTTGAAAGCTTGGAAAAATGGTATGACTGGATACCCAATTGTTGATGCTGGGATGAGACAACTTTATGAAACAGGTTGGATGCATAATAGAATTAGAATGGTAGTTGGTTCTTTTCTTGTAAAACATTTAAGAATTAATTGGAAAGAAGGTGAAAAACATTTTAGAAATTGTTTGTTAGATTTTAATGAAGCAAACAATGTTGCACAATGGCAATGGGTTGCTGGCTGTGGTGCAGATGCAGCCCCTTATTTTAGAATTTTTAATCCTATATTGCAGGGTGAAAAATTTGATAAACAAGGTTTGTATGTAAAAAAATGGGTACCTGAACTTGAGAGAGTTCCAAGTAAATTTATTCATAAACCATGGGAAATGGAAACAAAATATCAAGAAGCTATAAAAACTAAAATTGGTTCTGATTACCCTTCTCCAATAGTTGTACATGAAGAAGCCAGAAATGCAGCTCTCAAAGCATTTCAAACTTTAAAAAATTAATCTCCAATAAAATGATGAATAATCAGCCTTTTTGTAGAAGCCAACCTATGTTCAAAAAGGTAAATTCCTTGCCAAGTTCCCAGCAAAAGTTGTTTGTTTTTTATACTGAGGGATATTTGATTGTTAGTTAACGCTGACTTTATATGAGCTGGCATATCGTCCTTACCTTCTATTGTATGAATATATAATTTATTATCCATTGGAGCAATTTTATCAAAATAATTAATTAAATCTGATTGAACATCAGGATCAGCATTTTCTTGAACAATTAAAGATGCACTAGTGTGCTGTATGCTTAAATTTAAAATACCATTATTAAAATTATTTTTATTTATCCAGTCTATCGTTTGATCGGTAAATTCATATAATTTTTGACCATTTGTTTTAATTTCAAGATTAAAAAATTCTTGTCTCATAAATTCTTTTTAGATGTTAGTTCATATAATCGGCTAATTGTACGCTTAAATGGTTTTTCCAATAACCTTGATGATGTGAGTTTATCAATATTTTGTTCTGCACTAATGGCCATAGGTATATTTTGATCATACACGATATCT
>CABYIV010000027.1 GCA_902519255.1 uncultured Pelagibacteraceae bacterium
TACTGCTTTCTCTCATTCGCACTACCCCATAACTAGAGATTCATTAGAAGCAATTAAAAATGGCAAGATATTATACAATCAATATTGTGTTTCTTGTCACCAAGCAAATTTAGCTGGAGCTACAAATTGGCAAGGTTTAGATGAAGATGGGCATAGAAAAGCACCGCCTTTAAATGGAACTGGTCATACTTGGCATCATACAGATGAGTTACTACATAGAATGATAAAGTATGGATTTGCTAAATTAATAAAAAATTATGAAGGCAAGATGATGGGTTTTGGTGATAAAATAAGTGATGAAGGTATTGATAACATTCTTTCGTACATTAAATCTTATTGGAAAGATGATATTTATGAATATCATTTAGAAATGAGCAAACAATGAGTTCAGAAGCAATTAATTTTAATTGGTCATGCAAACATACTTGGAAAAGAAGCGCAAAAAATACCGCTTGGTGTTTACTAGGCTGTGCAATTGGTGACTTTGGAACTATATTGTATTTTCAGATAACAGGAATTCCCTGGCCTGTTTTAGCCATCATGACTTTAGCAATTATAAATGGTTTGATTACAAGTATTATTTTAGAAACTATAATTTTACTAAGACAAAAACTTGATTTTTCCAAAGCATTAAAGACTGCGCTTGGTATGAGCTTTATATCAATGGTCAGTATGGAAATAGCCATGAACCTCACAGATGTAATTTTAACAGGTGGAGCTATTTTAAATTGGTGGGTAGTACCAATAATGCTTTTAGTTGGATTTTTAACTCCATGGCCATACAATTATTGGAGATTAAAAAAATATAATATTGCTTGTCACTAAAAACATCTCTATATCAAATTAAGACCTCAGATAATGACTAAAGATTTAATAACAATTGATAGCCTTTCAAAGGTATACGACAATGGATTTAACGCTTTAAAAACTGTTAATTTAAATATAAAGCAAGGTGAAATTATTGCTATGCTTGGACCAAATGGAGCTGGCAAAACTACACTGATAAGTATTGTATGTGGTATAGTTAAACCAACTTCTGGAGTAATTACAGTAGATGGTTTTGATATTATAAAAGATTATAGAGAAACAAGATCAAGAATAGGACTGGTCCCCCAAGAAATTTCACTAGAACAATTTGAAACAGTGTTTAACAATGTTTCATATTCAAGAGGCTTATACGGAAAAAAGCCAAACCCGCAACATATAGAAAAAGTTCTAAAAGATTTTAGTTTATGGGATAAAAAAGATTTAAGGTTAAATCAGCTTTCAGGAGGAATGAAAAGACGTGTAATGATAGCAAAAGCATTATCTCATGAACCTTCGATATTATTTCTTGATGAACCAACGGCAGGCGTAGATGTAGAATTGAGAAAAGATATGTGGAAAGTTGTAGAGGGATTAAGGAAAACTGGAGTAACCATAATTTTAACAACACACTATATTGAAGAAGCAGAGGCAATCGCAGACCGAGTTGCTGTAATTAATCAAGGAGAAATCATTGTTGTTGATAATAAAATAGATTTATTAAAAAAGATGGGTCATAAAAAATTAACTATTGAGTTGCAGGATAAAGTCGAAAAAATTCCATCAGAACTTGATGAATATAATCTATCAATCTCTAATGATAATTATTCATTAATTTACAACTATAACTTACATGCTGAAAGAACAGGTATTACAAAGATGCTTCAAGATTTAAAAAATGCAGGTTTGAAGATGAGAGATTTAAAAACAGAGCAAAATAATCTTGAAAAGATTTTTGTGACATTGGTAAAGGAAAATAATGAGGATTAATTTTTACGCATTAAGAGCAATTTATTTTCATGAAATGGATCGATTTAGAAGAACATTAATACAATCTCTTCTCTCTCCAGTTTTATCTACTTCATTATACTTTATAGTATTCGGCTCGGTAATCGGGGATTATGTACAAAAAATTGATGGCATTAGTTATGGCTCTTATATAGTTCCAGGATTATTGATGTTAACATTATTAACGCAATCTATCAGTAACACTTCTTTTGGAATTTTTTTTCCTAAATTTAATGGAACAATTTATGAAATTTTAGCAGCTCCAATTTCTACTGTAGAAATTGTAATTGCTTATGTTGGTGCAGGTGCAACTAAAACCTTAATTGTTGCTGCAGTAATTTTCTGCACTTCACTTTTTTTTGCAGAAGTAAATGTAAAGTTTCCTTTACTAATGATTTTCTTATTAATTCTAGTTGCTTTTACTTTTGCTTTGTTTGGGTTTTTAATTGGACTTCTTAGTAAAAATTTCGAGCAAATGTCTATAATACCAACAATTGTCATAACACCAATGGTATTCTTAGGTGGAAGTTTGTATTCGCTAGATATGCTCCCAAGTTTCTGGCAAACAGTCACTTATTTTAATCCTGTTGTATATTTAATTAATGGGCTGAGGTTTGCATTTTATGGAGTTTCTGATTTTGATATTTGGATAAGTATTTCAACAATGTTTATATTTTTAATTGTATGTGTAACTCTTGTCTCAATTATACTTAAAAAAGGTTATAATATAAAAAATTAATTTGACTGTTGACCAGATAATTCCTGCAATATTTTTAATATTAGTCTTAATATTAGTTCTACCTAATTTTCTCAGATCAAACTCAAATATTAAACAATTGATATCTAATTTTTCAATTTGGATAATAATTATACTTGCTATATTTGGATTGATGTATTTTTTGATGTA
>CABYIV010000028.1 GCA_902519255.1 uncultured Pelagibacteraceae bacterium
AAGAGGTTTATGAATAAATTTTTAAATATTTTAATTATTTTTTTTATTTTTTTATCAACAAATTTAATAGCAAAGGAGAATATAATGATTCTAAAATTAAAAGACGGTGATGTAAAAATTGAAATGTATCCTGATGTTGCACCAAATCATGTTAAAAGAATACAAGAGTTAGCAGACTCAGGACAATATGATAATGTTGTTTTTCATAGAGTAATTGATGGATTTATGGCACAAACAGGTGATGTAAAATTTGGAAATTCATCTTCAAAAGATTTCGATTTAAGAAGAGCGGGTATTGGTGGATCTGATTTACCAGATTTAAATCAAGAATTTAATGACCTTCCTCATGATAGAGGAACTGTTTCTATGGCAAGATCGTCAGATCCTAATAGTGCTAATAGTCAATTTTTTATATGTTTTAAACCAGCACCTTTCCTAGATAGACAATATACTGTTTTTGGAAAAGTAATAGAAGGAATGGAATTTGTTGATATGATTACAAAAGGTGATGGCGATAACGGAGCAGTTTCAAATCCAGATAAAATTATTAGTTTTAAATCTCAATAATTAAATAATGAATGTCATTAAAACATTTCAATTTTAATGTTCATCATACTCAAAATTATGCAAGAGTAGGAATTATAGAGACCCATAGAGGCAATATAAACACTCCTGCATTTATGCCAGTTGGTACTCAAGCAACTGTTAAAGGTGTTTTTTTAGAAGATATAAAAAAAACAGGTAGTGAGATAATTTTATCAAATACATATCATTTAATGATAAGGCCTGGTGTTGAAAGAATTGAAAGTGTTGGAGGACTTCATGAATTCATGAATTGTGATCTACCAATTTTAACGGACTCAGGTGGTTTTCAAGTTATGTCTCTGTCAAAATTAAATAAAATCGATAGAGATAAAGGTGCAATTTTTCAATCACATATAGATGGTAAAACTTTTATTTTAAGCCCTGAAGAAAGCATAAGAATTCAAAAAGGTTTGAACTCAGACATAGTGATGGTTATGGATGAATGCCCTAAAAATACTAAAGATTATGATAAAATTAAAAAATCAATGGAATTATCATCAGAGTGGGCAAAAAGATCAAATGATGCATTTGGAATAAATGACCACAAAGGTTTATTTGGAATTGTACAAGGTGGATTATTTAATGATCTAAGAATCAAATCTTTAAACAATCTTATCGATATTGGATTTGATGGATATGCTCTAGGAGGATTGGCAGTAGGGGAAACACAAGATGAAATGTTTGATGTTCTTGATGGAATAAAAGATCATATGCCTAAAGATAAACCAAGATATTTAATGGGTGTTGGTACTCCATCTGATATACTCGGTGCAGTTAAGAGGGGTGTTGATATGTTTGACTGTGTAATGCCAACGAGATCAGGGAGAACTGGTTTAGCTTTTACATGGGATGGACAAATTCAAATTAGAAATTCAAAATATAAAAATGATAATACTCCTCTGGACAAAAATGTCACAAAGTTCAATTTAAATAAATATTCTAAGAATTATTTAAATCATTTATTTAACACTAATGAAATGTTGGCCTCAATGATTCTAACCTTAAATAACATCAACTTTTATCAAGATTTAATGAGAAACATTAGAGACAATATAAAACATGGTACTTTTGATGAATTTCACGATAAGTACATCAATAAATTGTAAATTTTTAACATTGATTAATAAAAAAAAATCAATATAAAAACGCTTTTTGGGGGCCCTTAGCTCAGTTGGTAGAGCAATTCCCTTTTAAGGAATGGGTCGATGGTTCGAGTCCATCAGGGCTCACCACTTATGCAATTGGCGGATATTTAATAATAATTTCGTTTATCCAATTTGTAATATTATTAATTCTATTTGTTGATGATGGGTGAGTAGACATAAATTCTGGTGGTTCTTTCCCTTTTTTAGCTTCTTTCATTCTTTCCCAAACTTTGATTGTTTCCCTTATGTCATAACCAGATAGTGATGCAAATATCAAACCAAGATAATCAGCTTCACTCTCTTGTTTTCTATTGAAAGGATTCATAATTCCTATCTGTGATAATAAACCAACTGCATTCATTCCAGTTGTTCTATTAATATTTGAAACAGCTCCTTTAGTTGCTATATCTAAAATTGCCGTACCAGTATTTAATAAAACACCTCTACTTGCTCTTTCTACCGAATGTTTTGCAACAGCATGCGCAATTTCATGACCCATTACAGCCGCCAATCCATCTTCATTTTTAGTTATATCTAATAGACCAGTATAAACGGCAATTTTACCTCCAGGCATACACCAAGCATTTTTAACTTTTTTTTTATCAATAAGTATATATTCCCAATCAAAATTTACGGTTGGGTCAGGAATATTATTACGGTCAAAGTATTCTGATATTGAATATTCAATTTTAGATCCAATTTCTTTTATTTGACTTAACGTTTTAGTATCATCACTTAAAGTTTCTTTCTCTTTTACCTTTTCATATAATTGAGCAGCT
>CABYIV010000029.1 GCA_902519255.1 uncultured Pelagibacteraceae bacterium
TAATAATATTTTTACTAGACGCACAAAAAATTCTAACATCAACTTTTATATCATGATTGCTGTTAATTCTTTTAAATTTTTGATCAATCACAACTCTTAATATTTTTGATTGTGTTTCTAAAGGAATTTCTGTTACTTCATCGATTAATAAAACTCCACCTGAAGCTTTTTCTAATGCTCCATAAACAATTGAACCATCTTTTCTCTCTTCTCCAAAAAGTTCCATTTCATATTTTTTTGAGTCTAATAATGCACCGTTAATTATAATAAATGGTCCTTTTGCACGTTTTGAATTTTTATAAATTTTTCTAGATATTAATTCTTTTCCAGAGCCGGTAGGACCACTTATAAAAACTCTGCTTTCTGATTGTGATAGTTTTTCTATTTGATCTTTAATAGAAGCAATATTTGAACTCTTGCCAATTATTTCAAATGAATGAAATAATTTTTTAGACAAAGATTTATTTTCTTTTTTTAAATTTATGTTTTCAACGGCTCTTTTTACAAAATTTAATAATCTCTCTTTATCAAAAGGTTTTTGTATAAACTCAAAAGCCCCTGCTCTTAGCGAATTTATAGCCATTTCAATATTCGCGTGACCTGAAATTATAATTACTGGTATATCTGTATTTTTATTTTTGATATGTTCAAGTAATTGAATACCGTCATTGTCTCCTTTGTCTAACTTTACATCAATGATGGCGACATCAGGTAGTTTTTTATCTATTTCAGATAGCCCTTGATTGAAATTTGCAGCTACTCTTGTTTTATAGCCAGCGTCTTGTATCAATTCGTCCAGAATATTTCTTATATCTGAATTATCGTCAATTATTAATATTTCTGTTGCCATAAATTACTTTGGAATTACTATTTGAACTTTGGCTCCATTATTTGTATTTAAAAATTTAATTGATCCATTGTGGTCATTTACTATCTTATCTACAATTGACAAACCTAAGCCAGTTCCTTTTTTTTTAGTTGTATAATATGGTTTAATAATATCTTTGGTTTTTTTATCCTTAAAACCTTCACCTGTATCTAATAAGTTGACAGTTATATAGTCCCTTCTTTGGTTTATTTCTATATCTATATTTTTCAATGATTTATTGGTTTTTTTGACTTTTTCATTAATACTTTCAATTGAATTTTTAATTAAATTAAAAAATAATCTACTAAATTGCTCATTGTCAAAATTAAGAAGAACTTTTTTTCCAGTTTTATTATTGACCCTGAATTCAATTGAATTGTCAATTTTTTTCAACAATTCAATATTTTCATCTAATACTTTTAATAAGTCATTATTTTTAATATGGGGTTTTGGCATTCTTGCAAAATCAGAGAATTCATTAACAAGATTTTCTATTTGTTTTATTTGTTTTAAAATTGTTTTTAAATTTTCCTGATATTTTATTTTTTTCTCATGGTTTAAATCAGGTAAATATTTAGAGTTTAGATTATCAATTGTTAATTGTATTGGAGTTAATGGATTTTTTATTTCATGAGCCATTTTTCTTGCAACAGTTTCCCATGCTTCATGTCTCTCATTAAATAACAATTTATCTTGTTGATTTTTTAATTTCTCTATCATTGAATTAAAGTTTTTATTCAATAATTCCATTTCTTTGTCAGCTTTAAGCTCAGGTACTTTAACATCAAGATTACCTTTTCCTATTTTTTCAGATGCTGTTATTAGATTATTGATTGAAATAAAAAATCTAGAAGAAAATCTAATTGCTATAGTTATAGATAAAAATAATAAAAGTGTTACTAATGAAATATAAATTATAGCGAAAGAAATTCTTATACCTAAACTTTGATTCTCAACAGTGTAATAAAAATTTACAGCTTCCTCAGATTCTATTAAATAATTAGATATATTTTTATCTAATTTTTTTACCACATATAAAAATATATCATTAAAATTCTGTAATCTTATAACAGCAGCGGATCTGTTTTCTGGTGCATTTATAATTTTTAATGGACGATCATCAGTTCTTACCATTTGAATAGCTTGATCTTCAATTTTAATATAATTTAAATCGTTTGCTGAGATAATTAATTCACCGTCAGAATTTATTAAATAAAGTTGATCAATATCTCTAATTAAGTTTTGAGTATTTAAAAAAGCTTTAAATCTATCTGGATCAGATTTATAAAGGTTATGATATTTGTTTAAGTCAAATGCAATCAGAACTATTTCTGATTGAATTTTATTTCTTTTTTCATCAACATAATTTTTAGCTATTTCATAGGAATTATTAACAGCCGTTGTTATTTTTTTATCAAAATATTTTTCAAGAGCAAAAGAAAAGATAAACAAAGAAAATACCGCAATAAGCAATGATGGTATTAGTGTAAAAAGACCAAAG
>CABYIV010000030.1 GCA_902519255.1 uncultured Pelagibacteraceae bacterium
CTAATTAATGCTAATCTTAAAACTTGGCCATTATATTTATTTTTAAAATCTTTTATTTTTAAAATATTTCCTTGAGATTTTGCCATTTTTTCATTTGAAAGAGTTATAAATCCATTATGAACCCAATAATTTGCAAACGAATTTGTTTCATTTGCGCATCTTGATTGAGCAATTTCGTTTTCATGATGAGGAAAAATCAAGTCTCTACCACCACCATGAATATCAAATTCTTCCCCTAAATATCTTTTTGACATGACCGAACATTCTAAATGCCAACCTGGTCTACCTTTGCCCCAAGGAGAATTCCAAGAAGGCTCTTTATCTGTTGATGGTTTCCATAATACAAAATCTTCGGGATTTTTTTTTATTTCTGAAACCTCTACTCGTGAACCAGCTATTAATTCATCTAACTTTTTATTAGATAGTTTTCCATAATCACTAAATTTTTTAACTTCGAAATAAACATGTTTATCCTTTGAATATGCAAAACCTTTTTTTTCTAGTTCTGTGATCATTTCAATCATTTGTTTTATATTTTCTGTTGCCTTTGGTTCGCTATTTGGTGTTTCACATTTTAAGTAATTACAATCCTTATGAAAATTCTCAGTAATTTTTGAAGTTAAGTCGTTTATAGAAATATTTTGATCATTAGATGCTTTGATTATTTTGTCATCTATGTCTGTTATATTTCTGATATATTTTACAGATGTTGATCCATATTTATTTTTTAAAATTTTATACAGAATATCAAAAACAACTAATGGTCTGGCATTACCAATATGTGGATCATCATAAACAGTAGGACCACAAACATACATGCCTATGGATTTTTCATTTTTGGGAGTAAATTTCTCTTTCTTACCACCCAGACTATTAGTTAAAAATATATCTTTAGCCATACAACTAGGAATATACTTAAATTGTAGATTTGTTAATCTATTTGATTAATTAGGAATTTTGCATACTGGAATTGGTTCCATTTTATGCAAATTTGCACTTCGAATTGAATTATATTTATCTCTATTTACAGAATTTTCATTATCCATTGCTTCTTCTAATTCTTTATATGACAAACCAAGCTGGCCTTCGTCAGTTCGCCCATCATCCCACAATCCGTCTGTAGGAGGAGCATTAATAATCTCTTTTAAAATTCCAAGTTCTTTACCAAGTTCCCATACCTCAGTTTTATTACAATCTGCTATTGGAGAAATATCTACTCCACCATCACCATATTTTGTATAAAAACCAACTCCAAAATCTTCTACTTTATTTCCTGTTCCAACAACTATTCCATTGTTTGCGGCAGCTACTTGATAAAGCGTTGTCATTCTTAATCTTGCTCTAGAGTTTGCCATTCCATGTTCACTACCAAAATTGTTTAGTGTTCCCTCAAATGTTTTGAACAAACTATCTAATTCTAATGTGTGTCCCTCTACATTACTAAAATTCTTCTTTAACCACTCTTGATGTGCCAAACTTAGATCGTGTTGTGCTGATTTTTGTTTAATAGGCATTGATAAAACAATTGTTTTCAAACCGGTCATTGCACTTAACGTACTTGAGACAGAAGAGTCTATTCCACCAGAAATACCAATAACTAAAGATTGAGCTTTTTTTGGCATTGAATTCACATAATCTGAAATCCAGTTTTTAATGTGATTCACTTTATCTTTGGGTGTCATAATTTTAATATAAGAAAAAAAATTTATTTTTAAACTGTTAAGATGCCGCTTTAATTGCAGATTTAGAATACAAACTATTCTTTTTTATCTCATCTGAAATTAAAAATGCTAATTCTAAAGCTTGATCAGAGTTCAATCTTGGATCGCAGTGCGTATGATATCTGCTTGATAAATCTGCATCTGATATTTTTTTTGCTCCGCCAGTACACTCTGTCACATCTTGTCCTGTCATTTCAACATGAAGACCTCCTGCATAGGAACCTTCTGCTTGATGAACTGCAAATACGTTTTTAACTTCGCTTACAACATCATTAAACGGTCTCGTTTTAAAACCAGTAGTTGATTTAATTGTATTGCCATGCATTGGATCACATGACCAAACAACATTTAAACCTTCCTTTTTAATTCCTCTAATTAATTTTGGTAAGAATTTTTCAACGTTTTGATGACCAAATCTTGAGATTAGAGTTATTTTTCCTTTTTCATTTTTAGGATTCATAACTTCACATATTTTTGCAATCTCATCAGGTTTTGAAGTTGGGCCACATTTGATGCCAATTGGATTTTCTATTCCTTTACAAAACTCAACATGTCCTCCATCTAATTGTCTTGTTCTATCT
>CABYIV010000031.1 GCA_902519255.1 uncultured Pelagibacteraceae bacterium
AAAAATTGGATGTATTGCTTTTTCTCCGCTAGCTCAAGGAATGCTATCAGATAAATATTTAAAAAAGATACCTAAAGTTTCAAGAGCAAGCGATACAACATCATACTTAGATAAATCTTTGATAACAAAAAAAAATTTAAAGATTGTTTCGGATTTAAATAAGATTGCGATTAAAAGAGGGCAATCTTTATCTCAAATGGCAATCTCTTGGGTTCTATCAAATAATTATGTAACATCCGCTCTAATAGGAGTTAGAAATATTAATCAATTAAAAGAAAATTTAGAAAGTCTAAACAAACTTAATTTTACAACTTCTGAAATGAAAATAATTAATAAAACCGCAAAAGATGGTAATATTAACATCTGGAAGCAATCAAGTTCATATTAAAATGCATATTGGTATTGATTTAGGTGGAACCAAAACAGAGTCAATCATTATTGATGAAAATGGAAAAGAGCTCGAGAGAATTAGGAGAACAACACCAAAAAATTATAATGGAACTTTAGATACAGTATGTGAACTTGTAAATTATTTAGAAGATAAATACAAAAAAAGTTGTAGTGTTGGTGTAGGCTCGCCTGGAGCTTTATCAAAAGAAACAAATTGTATAAAGGGTGGTAATTCAACCTGGTTAAATGATAGGCCTTTAAAAAAGGATATTGAGCTTAGGCTAAATAGAAAAATATTTCTTGAAAATGATGCTAATTGCTTTGCTTTATCTGAATCAATTGATGGAGCTGGTCTTAACCATGAAATAGTATTTGGAGTTATAATTGGAACAGGTGTTGGTGGAGGATTAATTATTAATAATAAAATTGTTAATGGATTTAATAACATAAAGGGGCAAAGATTAAACCTAAATTTTCCATTTTATCCGTAATAAAGGTTTGTAATAATTCCAGGTGGAAATCGTAATCCTAAAATTGTTTCAAAAAATACAAAAACAATTAAAGGAAATATAATTGATACGATTATTAAATAGGCAACTCTTCTTTCTCCCCAAAAGTAAGAAACTATGATTGAAAGTAATGCTATGCCTAAAAAGAAATCTAAAAATTTTGAAACAGTTATAAAAACAACAAATGAAAGCAAAGTGATGTAAAATGAATTAGGTAATTTTTTTTCATTTTTCCAGGGATTTTTAAGAGAAATAAAATAAGTTAATAAAGTTAGCGCAATAATTAAAATTAATAGGGCCTTTGGAAACGTTGCTGGCTGTATACCTCTATTTAATATAGGAGGCACTATGTCAAAAGTAAACGTAAAGTATAATAGAATTGAAGAAATTAATATTATTAAAGCTGAAACAATGAATGAACTTTTAAAAAAAAGGGACAAACTTTTGTTTGTCCCTTTTTCGTTATGTACATCATTCATTTAAATGTACAAAATTTATTAATTAATGTAACCCAATGCTTTGAGTTGAGCTGTCATTTCAGCAAGCATTTCTTCCATTTGCTTGCCCCATTCATCTGCGCCTACAACACTAGTCTCATCAAGACCAATTTCTGTTAGGAAATTTTTATAGTAGTTGTGGCTCATAGCTTTCATCATTCCAGCTTCTAGTTGTTTAACTCTGTCTGCTGGAGCACCTTTTTTAGTTACGAAACCTCTAACAGTAGATAAAGAAACAGGTATCCCTAATTCTTTTGCCGTTGGAGAGTCTCCTATTTTAGACATTCTATTATTTGCTAATACAACTGAAACACAAAGTTTGCCTTCATTAATTTCAGTTAGGGCCTCACCTAAATTTAAAACTCCTACATCAATATCTCCCTTGATTAGGTTAGTTTTAATTGGCGCAACACCTTTGTAAGCAACAATAGTTGGATCTTTTAATCCACCTTTTTTAGTAAATGCAATTGCACTAACATCATCAATTCCACCAGTGTGAGTTGTTCCATATTTTAGTGATTTTGATTTTTGAGTGCTAATAAATTTCTTAGCATCTTTGATGTCATTATTACAATTAACAACAAATAGTTGAGGATCATCAGTTCCTCTAGCTAGCGGTTGCATATCACTTATTTTGACTTTTGTTTTACCTAAAGCCATTGATACTGCGTGACCAGTAGTCCAAGTCAAAGTGTGATTACCGTCAGCAGGAAGTGTCATCATGTAGTCCATAGATGCAGCTCCACCACCACCTTTTTTATTAACTAATTGCATGTCTTGTTTTAAAACTCTTCTTGCTCTTAACAACATCATTCTTGTAGTAACATCTG
>CABYIV010000032.1 GCA_902519255.1 uncultured Pelagibacteraceae bacterium
AATACCCCTGGAACCCCTGCAGCAGCAGCCACATGTTTAGATGGTTACCCTTTAGCACAAAAAGGAGAAGCTGGAAGAGCTTTAGGTATGGCTACTGTTTCAAGCGTAATTGGTGGAATTGCTAGTGTTATAGTTCTTATATTTTTTGCTCCTTTACTTGCAAATTTAGCTTACGAATTCGGTCAACCTGAATATTTTGCGCTAGCAATTTTTGGATTAACTATGCTTGCATCAATTGGTGAAGGCAGTCCTATTAAAAATTTAATTGCTGGTGCTTTTGGAATTCTAATTTCAACTGTTGGTAAAGATTTTATGACATCTATAGATAGGTTTACATTTGGAATTAATGAATTGACTGAAGGTATTGGTTTTATTCCAGTAGTAGTAGGTTTGTTTGCTATTAGTGAAATGTTAACTCAATCTACTTTAATAAATCAAATATTTAATAGAGTAGCTTTAAAGGCAGTTAAACTTCCATCAATCGATGATTATAAAAAAACTTGGAAAACAATTATAAGATCTAGTGGGATAGGATCATTTATTGGTGTTTTGCCAGCAGAGGGAGGAACTGTTGCATCTTTAATAGGATATGCTGAAGCAAAAAGATGGTCAAAAAAACCTGAGGATTTTGGAAAAGGATCAATTGAAGGAATAGCTGGAGCTGAAGCAGCAAATAATGCTGCTACTGGGGGAGCCATGGTTCCAACGCTAGCTTTAGGCATTCCTGGTAGTGCGACTACAGCAGTAATACTTACAGGATTAATCATACATGGTGTAAGACCGGGTCCAGATTTATTTAGAGAGCAACCTGAGTTTCTTTATGGAATATTTGGATCAATGCTAATTGCAAATATTTTATTCTTCGTATTAGGATTTTTTGGAGCTAAAATATTTGCAAGAATAACTTTAGTTCCGAATAAATTATTATGGCCGATGATTTTTGCGGTTTCTGTTTGCGGAACATATTCTTTAAATCAGTCAATTATTGATGTTTGGTTGATGCTATTATTTGGAGTTATTGGTTTCTTTATGAGAAGATATGGATTTTCAGTTGTACCTGTAATTATAGGTTTAATTTTGGGTGAATTGGTAGAAGGAACTTTAAGACAATCGCTTGTTATTTTCGATGGAAACTGGTTAATGTTTCTTCAAAGACCTATTGCATTAACATTTTTTGTTTTATCTTTAATTGCTCTAAGTTTTCCATTAATAAAGAGAAAGAAAAAAAAATGATAAAGTTTGATTTAAGTAATAGGGTTGCGGTTATAACAGGTGGTGCTCAGGGTTTTGGATTTGCAATAGCGGAAAGATTCATTCAATCAGGTGCAAAAGTTGTTATATGGGATATTGATGAACAAGAAGCAAAGAAAGCCGTTGAAAAAATAAATTCAGAAAACATAAGTTATAAAATTGTAAATGTATGTAACTTTGAAGAGATTTCTAAAAGCTTAAAAGATATTGAGACTGAACATAATAAAATAGATATTTTTGTAAACAATGCTGGGATAACAGGCATGAATAAAACAGTTGCAGAATATCCTATTGAAGAGTGGCAAAAAGTTATTCAATTAAATTTAAATGCAGTATTTTACTGTTGCAAAGCAGTTGTTCCTTATTTGGAAAAAAATAATTATGGAAGAATAGTTAATATTGCATCAATTGCTGGAAAAGAAGGCAATCCTAACGCTGGAGCTTATAGCACATCAAAAGCAGGGGTTATTGGTTTAACAAAATCTCTAGGAAAAGAGTTAGCGTTAAAAAATATAGCAGTAAATTGTGTAACACCGGCAGCTGCAAAAACAAGAATATTTGATCAAATGACCGAAGAACATATAAATTACATGCTTTCAAAGATTCCAAGAAATAAGTTTGCAAAAGTTAATGAATTGGCTTCTTTAGTAACTTATTTAGCTAGTGAAGAAAACTCTTTTGCGACTGCTGCAGTGTTTGATCTAAGTGGGGGAAGAGCTACTTATTAATGTATTTAATTTAATATTTTTTTTATGAAATACTCTGCATCTAAAAATAGATACTCAAATATGTTATATAGGACTTGCGGTGACAGCGGTGTAAAATTACCTTTAATCAGCTTGGGTCTTTGGCATAATTTTGGTGCCAAAATCCCACTTTCAAATATTAAAAAAATCCTATTTTACGCTTTTGATAGAGGTGTTACTCATTTTGATTTGGC
>CABYIV010000033.1 GCA_902519255.1 uncultured Pelagibacteraceae bacterium
AAACTTGGCTTCATACTCTTTGTTCCAAGTTTAATAAAACTTCCATAACTTGAAACACTACCTGCTAAACAAACACTTTTTTTAGAATTATCAATTGCTTGTTTTGCAATTTGAACTGCTTGTTTATTAAATAATTCAATTGAGTCTTCATATCCATGTTTTCTGAGAGAAATTGGAGTAGTTGCATAAGTATTTGTTGTAATAACATCAGCACCTGCATTAATATAATTTTCATGAACTTCTTTTAGAAATTCTGGGCTATCTACTGAACATTTTCCACACCAAAGGTTTTTATCCATTTTAGCTCCTTTTTTTTCAAGTTCGGCACCTATACCTCCATCAAGTAAAATCATTTTTCCTTGATCGATTTTTTCTTGAATTAAAGTGTAAGACATTAATTGTTTGTGAAAGCGCAAATTTTATTATTATCTAGATCTCGAATATATGAATAGTAAACTCCAGAACCTTCTGGTCTTTCACCTCCAGCTCCCTCACTTTTTCCACCTGCCTTAAGTCCAATCTCATGAAACTTGTCAACTATTTCTCTTGATGATGTAATAAATGAAACTTGCGTTCCATTTCCATTAGTTGCCTCTTTCATATTTACAGGTTTAGTCACATAAAACTCTATAGTTCCATCACCATTTTTTTCTGTGTAACCGGCGCAAACTTCATCTTTATAATTTCTTTCTAAATTTAAAACTTTTAAGACTTCATCATAAAAAATTATTGCTTTATCTAAGTTATTGGTTCCCACCATCACATAACCAAGCATTTTAATTTTTCCATTCAGTAATAGTTTTTACCTCAAGATATTCATGCAATCCCCAGGTTCCACCTTCACGTCCATTTCCAGATTGCCTATATCCACCAAAAGGAGTTCCAGAGTCTGCTGCTTTATGATTTACATATACAATTCCAGACCTTAATTTTTTTGAAACTCTTTTTGCCTTTTCTTTATCCTCTGTTTGTAAATAGTTTCCTAATCCATATTCTGTGTCATTTGTAATTTGGATAGCTTCCTCTTCATTTTCAAAAGGAATGATTGACAATACTGGTCCAAATATTTCCTCTTTAGCAATTCTCATATTATTATTAACATCAGTGAATACCGTCGGCTTAATAAAATAACCTTTCTTTAAGTCTTCAGGTTTATCAGGACCACCTGCTACTAAAGTAGCACCTTCTTCAATTCCACTATTTATTAAACTCTGAATTTTATCAAATTGAGTTTTTGAAATTACAGGTCCTATGTGATCACCGGCTTTTGAAGCAAGATCAACTTTAATTTTATTAGCTTCGTCTGCAGCTTCTTCAACAGCTCTTTTATAAATTGATTTTTCAACAAGCATTCTAGTTGGAGCATCACATGATTGACCTGAATTACTCATTACGTTTCTAATGCCATCTCTAACTGCATCAGGATATGCATCAGCAAAAACAATATTTCCACCTTTGCCACCAAGTTCAAGACAAACTCTTTTTATAGTTTCTGCAGCATTCTTTGTAATTAATTTTCCAGCTCTAGTAGATCCTGTAAATGAGACCATATCAACATCAGGATGTCCTGACAGGTCAGTTCCAACACCAGGCCCATCACCATTCACTAGATTAAACACTCCAGCTGGAAATCCAGCCTCATCTATCATCTCTGCAAATAACATTCCTGACAATGGTGCAATTTCAGATGGCTTAAGTACCATTGTACATCCAGTAGCAAAAGCTGGAATTACTTTTAAAGCAATTTGATTTATAGGCCAATTCCAAGGAGTAATTAATCCGCAAACTCCAATTGGCTCATATACAATATGATTAGTAGATCCTTTATCAAAACCTGGCTCGAATTCGAAATCTTTTAATCTTTTTATAAAGTCTTCTATGTGTCCTGCGCCAGAAGATGTTTGATTAGCTGAACACCAATCTTTAGGACAACCAAGCTCTGTAGTAATAGCATCAGTCATATCATCCCATCTAGAATTATAAATTTTTAATAATTTTTCTAATAAATTTAACCTTTCTTCTTTTGTAGTTTCTTTCCAAGTCTCAAATGCAGATTTTGC